>JAAUPF010000194.1 GCA_012034575.1 Richelia sp. CSU_2_1
ACTGAGGAACTACCAGAGGCTACTCGCCTCCTCACCAGATGCAAGGCTTAACCTCCACAACAACCAACTGAGGAAACTGCCACAGGCAATCGCTTCCCTCACCCAGTTGCAAGTGCTTAACCTCTCCAACAACCAACTGAGGGAACTGCCAGAGGCGATCGCCTCCCTCACTCAGTTGCCAACGCTTTACCTCAACAATAACCCTCTTAATTCTGACCTCGCCGCCGCCTATCAGCAAGGCACTAAAGCCCTCTTCCAATACCTGCGAGCAAAAGCAGAAGCAAAAATCACCCTAAATGAAGCCAAGCTAATTTTAATCGGTGAAGGTGAAGTAGGCAAAAGTTGTCTCCTCGGAGCATTGCGCGAGGATGAATGGCTAGAAAGTCGTCCCACCACTCACGGCATTGAAATTAAGCCAGTCATTCTCACCCATCCAGAAACCGGCACAGAAATATCCCTCAATGCTTGGGATTTTGGCGGTCAACCCGTTTATCGACCCACGCACCAGTTATTTTTCAGTGCTCCAGCCGTCTATCTGGTAGTTTGGAAGCCGCGGGAAGGCCCCCAACAAGGCTTTGTCAAAGAGTGGATTACCTTGATTAAGCATCGCGAACCGCAAGCCAAGGTGCTAGTAGTCGCCACTCACGGCGGTCCCGGACAGCGACAGCCGGACATTGACAGACAGGAAATTCGCGATCGATTCGGCAGCGATACGGTGCTTGGCTTCTTCCATGTCAACAGCAAACCTGACGCTCAGAACTCCTGCACGGGGCTGGCAGAATTAAAAAGTGCGATCGCCAATGTCGCCGCCTCTCTTCCCGAAATGGGACGTTCGGTTCCCGCCAAATGGCAGCGAGTCCGGGAAATCTTGCAGGCAAACGACAAAGCCTATCTGCCCTACGATGAAGTTATTGCCATCTGCGATCGACACGGAATCGATAAAGAACAAGCAGAACTTTTCCTTCGCATTTCCCATACTTTAGGGCATATTATTCATTACCATTACGATCCAATACTGCGAGATATTGTCATCCTTAAACCCGATTGGTTAGCAAAGGCAATTAGTTTTGCACTCGATGATGGATTGACCCGCCGCCGCAACGGTTTAGTAGACTTTGACCATCTCAGTGAATTATGGAGCAATCCCCCGTTTCCAGGTGAAGCAGGCTACCCGAAAGAACTGCATCCCATCTTTCTCAAACTGATGGAACGCTTCGATTTATCCTATCGGGTGGTGCTCGACCCAACTCAACCCAGCAATACCAGTTTGATCGCTCAACTCGTACCCGATATCCGCCCGGAATTGCCCAATTGGGGACAGCAACCGGAAGCGGGAGACAGACAACAAGTACAAATCTGCCAAATTGTGGACGATCGAGGACAACTTGCAGCAGCAGAAGGATTGTTTTACCAGTTAATCGTGCGCTTGCACAAATACTCGCTGGGGCGTTGCAATTACGAAAAAAGTATTCATTGGAAACGGGGTTTGATGCTGGACAACGACTACAACGGTCGGGCATTGCTGGAATATCTTGATACTGATGTCAAAATCACCGTGCGGGCAGCTTATCCAGAACGTTTTTTGTCTTATCTCACCCAAGAAATTAAATGGTTAGTCGAGCATTTCTGGGAAGGATTGCGGTGTAATGTGATGGTTCCCTGCATTGCGCCTTGCGGTAAAAATTTGCCTGGAAACGGGCTATTTGAAGTAGAGAGACTAATTGAGAGTAAAAAAGATAATCATCATAATTATCCATGTCCCATCTGTGGTAAATGGCAAAACATCGATTCTTTGCTGAATAACGCGCCAATTGCTCCACCTCCATCCCAAGAAATCGGCATTCAGCAATTACTCAATATTTTCAAAGACGAGCTAAAAATCATCCGCGAAGATTTAGTAACTTTCGATAGTCGAAACGAACAACGATATCAATCATTGTCTCAGGAACAGCGGATTATTCTCAGTAAAGTCGATGAAGAATTTGCGTCGCTGATGCAAATGCTCACCGATGAAGCGAAAGATGGCCCGCGCCTGTTCAGTTTCAAGCCCGTCGATCCAAAGTTTTTCGATCGCCCAAAATGGCTGAGTACAAAATTGCAAATTACCCTCTGGTGCGAACACTCTCGTTTGCCCCTTCCAGCCTTAAATCCTAATGACAATCACAAGGGAGTTTATGAATTAGAAGTATCTCGCGCGTGGTTTACCGCAGTAGCACCCTATCTCAAGATTTTGACAGGAACCCTAAGTTTAGTCTTACCTGTCGCAGCCTCGGCAACTAAGTTCATGCTAGATGACGCTACTTACAAAGGCATTGAAGAACAACTAGATTTAGGACAAAAAAGTATCGAGTCTACCTTAAAAGGCAGCGATTTCGCTACTAATTTGTCTGACGAAATTGATGCCCCTAATTGGCAGCAGGGCGGCTCGCCCATCCGCGCCCAAGGCTCGATTTTGCGAGAATTACACGCGCTGCTAAAAGCAAAAGATCCTGGTTTTGGTGGCTTAGTTAGGGTGCAAAACAGACGCCGCGAATTTCTGTGGGTTCACGAGCAATTTGTTGATGAGTATTAATATTGTTTCGATCGCAAATCATTTGTAAATCTCTTGCCCCCTCCTTTGCGTAGGGGCGGTGCCCCCGTGCCCGCCCTGGCTGGGGTGGGGTTAAAAATTTACGATTCATTTAGGATTGCTATATTGTTAGCCGATCGCCCGTTACGCGCTACAATCGAACAATGTCAAATCCTTTACTTTCCCTCTATTACGAAAGCAATCTAAACCCGGATTCGGCGATTGAAATCGCTTCTATACGAACAAAGTCCGCCTGCGCGGACTAAGATAATTAAGGGCGATCCAAACCCGGATTCGGCGATTGAAATCGCTTCTATACGAACAAAGTCCGCTTGCGCGGACTAAGAAAATAAAGGGTTCACAAACCCGGATTTTATGCGATCGCTGATGACTAATAGCTAACGACTAATAACTAATAACTAATAACTAATGACTCATAACTCCAAACCGCCACTCTACGAAATGAATCCTTTAGGCCGATTTTCCGATCGCGCCTCCGATTATGTTAAATATCGACCGAGTTATCCGGCTGCTGCAATTGATAAAATTTTAGAAGGACTTGGAGAACCTTCGCAGTTAATCGCAGCAGATATCGGTGCGGGTACGGGAATTGCTTCGCGTTTGCTAGCAGAAAGAGGCATTCGAGTATTGGCAATTGAACCGAATGCTGAAATGAGACAAGCTGCCAAAACTCACGATTTGGTAGAGTTTAAAGCAGGCAGTTCGGAAACTATTAATTTGCCCGATCGCTCGATCGACTTAATAACTTGTTTTCAATCTTTTCACTGGTTCAATCCTGTTTTAAGTTTGCCGGAGTTTCGGCGAATTCTCAAGCCTGGTGGCAGGTTAGCTGTAGTTTGGAATTTGCGCGATCGCTCCGATCCGCTAACCCTAGGTTACACTCAAATTGCTAAGTCAGGTTCTCAGAATCATCCGGCCGAAAAGCGCGATCGGGCGATCGATCCTTTGCAGGCAAGTTTTGATTTTACTGATGTCAGATCCTGCGATTTTGCTAACAGGCAAGATGTCGATTTAACCGGGTTAATCGGGCGGGCAACCAGTGCTTCTTACATTCCCAAATCCGGGCCGCAATTGGAGAAAGTTATCTCGGATTTAACCGAACTTTACGAAGCTCACTGCGGCGATCGAACCTTTGTTTCTTTGGTTTATAAAACTCGGGTTTATCTGGCGAATGTTGCCAATAATTAAGATTTTAATTAAGCCTGAAAAAAAACTATTTATGTGGTATAATGCTAAGAATCTCTAGAAGGTCGATCGTACTGAAAATGACATCGGCTTCGTAGTGCGGGCTGAAGCCTGCAGCTCGATCGCACTTTAGTCCTGACTGCAAACTAATTCGATCGCGATCGATCTATTCCCACACAGGAGTATTAAGAGCATCGCGCGGTAAAATTCGATCGCAAATCCATCTTTTGTAAGATGCGAAAACAGCTTCATGAAAATCGATCTATTTCTATTGGTAGAGACTGTCAAGATATTAACATTTGTAAAATGAGCAAAATATCCCATCTCCAGAGCTTCATCTATGCAAACCTATGACGTAATTATCATCGGGGCCGGTCACAACGGACTGGTGTGTGCCTCTTATCTCCTCAAAGCTGGATATACAGTTTTGTTGTTAGAAAAACGTTCGGTTCCCGGTGGCGCGGCTACTACCGAAGCAGCGATTCCCGAATTACCCGATTTTAAATTCAATTTGTGCGCGATCGACCATGAATTTATCCATTTAGGGCCGGTTGTTGAAGAGTTAGAACTCGGAAAATACGGATTGGAATATCTTTACTGCGATCCGGTTGCTTTTTGCCCGCATCCCGACGGCAAGTATTTCTTAGCGCACGCTTCCGTAGAAAAAACCTGCGCGGAAATCGCCCGCTACAACCAACGCGATGCTAAAAAATATGCTGAATATACAGATTTTTGGCAGCGCGCTTTAGGGGCAATGATTCCGATGTTCAACGCACCGCCAAAGTCGATCGTAGATATTGCCGGCAACTACGATATTGCCAAACTCAAAGACTTATTTTCTGTCATCGGTTCTCCAGACAAAACCCTGGACTTTATCCGCACGATGATTACCAGCGCAGAGGACATTCTTAACGAGTGGTTTGATGAGGAGTTTATCAAAGCGCCCCTAGCAAGATTGGCCTCTGAACTCGGTGCGCCTCCTTCGCAAAAAACCCTTGCTGTAGGCGCAATTATGCTAGCAATGCGGCACAATCCGGGCATGGCGAGGCCGCGCGGGGGAACGGGTGCATTAGTGCAAGCGCTGGTCAATTTAGTGAAAAGCTATGCAGGCGTGATACTTACCGACCAACAAGTTGAGAAAATATTAGTTGATAGCGGTCGCGCTGTGGGAGTTCGAGTTGCTGGAGGTACGGAATATCGAGCTACAAAAGGTGTCATTTCTGGGATTGATGCAAAGCGTTTGTTCCTGCATTTAATGGACTCTAGCGATGTTGACAGTGCCGATCCGAACCTGCGGGAAAGATTGGAGCGCAAAATTGTTAACAACAACGAGACTATTCTCAAAATAGACTTAGCTTTGAATGAAATGCCGAGGTTCGATCGCTGGAACCACCGAGATGAATATTTAATCGGTTCCGTGTTAATTGCCGACTCGGTAAAACACGTTGAAATCGCGCACAGCGAGCCTTCGATCGGGCGAATTCCCGACTCCGATCCGTCGATGTATGTAGTGTTTCCAACAGTAAGAGATCCGTCAATGGCTCCTCCCGGACACCATACAGCTTGGATTGAATTTTTTGCTCCTTACCAAATCGAAAATGCTGAAGGAACTGGGTTGCACGGTACGGGTTGGACGGACGAATTGAAAAACAAAGTTGCCGATCGCTGCATCGATAAATTAGCAGAATACGCGCCAAATATCAAGAATGCAATTATCGGCCGCCGCGTCGAAAGTCCGGCGGAATTGGGTGAACGTTTGGGTGCTTTGAAGGGAAATTATTACCACGTTGATATGACGCTGGATCAGATGATATTTTTCCGTCCTTTGCCGGAATTGGCTAATTATAAAACGCCGATCGACGGTTTGTATCTCACTGGTGCGGGAACGCATCCGGGCGGCTCGATTTCGGGGATGCCGGGCCGTAATACCGCTCGCATTTTCATGCACTCGCAGCAGCCGATCGCGCAGACTTTGGCAGATGCGGCTAATTCTTTGAAATCGACTGCTAAGTCGGTATTTCGGATTAATTAAAACGAGCTGACGCACTCCGCAAAAGAAACCGGGTTTTCAAATCGCGTTGAAACTGATAGATTCGCTAAAAAACCCGGTTTCTCAACCCTTGTGCGTAAGTTTTGTAGCAACATGAGGGAAGAATTTTATTGCAGATACAGCATTTCTCAGGTATGCGAAATCCGCACCATCAGTAGGGACACGGCAGTGCCAATTTGCTGAAAGTTTAGAGAACGAATATCACAAAGAAGAAGCGTTGTGGGCAATTGCTTACTGCTATGCTGAAATAGGACAATTTGAGTCGATTATTAAAATAACTCCAGCTTCTATTTCTGCTGGCAACGATCCGTTAGCGGTAATCGCGAAATTAATGGTAGCCCAAGAATTAGAATGCGATCGAATTATGGAAATTGCTAAAACCTTAGAAAAAGAATCTTACCAAAAAGCGCTGTTAATCTCTGTTGTCTATCAATATGCAAATCATGAAAAAAATTCCGATAAACTTAGAATCAAGTCTAATTTGAGAAGTTGAATGTTCATAGCTTTTAAGTTAGAGGAAGATGAAGGAGTCGAACCTTTACAGTTACCTGTACCCTGGTTTTCGAGGCCAGTTGCCAACCGCTTAGCGGCATCTTCCACGATCGCGCAACATCAACAATTCCTGCAAAAAACAGGAAATCCACCAGGGAGGTACTGCCCCTCCTATCCCCGCGTTATCAGCACGGTGTCTCGCTTTTCGACTTCTGGTGGTTAACATCAAATCCTTGGAAATAGCAACGCATTAGTAAGGACACAGCACTGCTGTGTCCCTACAATTATTGTTACGATTAACGAGGTTTGATATTAAACGGAAGATGAAGGAATCGAACCCTTACAGTTACCTGTACCCTGGTTTTCAAGACCAGTTGCCAACCATTTAGCGGCATCTTCCAAGGGTGTCCGACGGGGCTTGAACCCGCTAATAACTAACTTCACAGGTTAGCGTCTCGACCGCTTCGACTTCAGACACCAGATGGAATCAAGGAGAATCGAACTCCTGACCTCTTGCGTGCAAAACAAGCGCTCTACCAATTGAGCTATGACCCCGTTTTTGGTGGATACTGGTCGGACTCGAACCGACATTTTCCTAGTTGCGAGCTAGGCGCTTTTCCGATTAAGCTACAGACCCAAATTTGGTGGATTGCGATCGGACTTGAACCGATATCTTTCTAGCGGCCAGCTAGATGCTTTTCCAATTAAGCTACGAACCCATTTAACAGGAGCGGTAGGACTCGAACCCACAACTTTCGAGGTAGAAGCTCGACACTCTTTCCAGTTGAGTTACGCTCCCGTATTGTTTGTTAATAAAACTTGTTAGCGGGTGATCAAAAACTGTGTTTGTAGAGACATGGCACAAACTTTCGTGGTGTTAAATCTGGCGTTACATCCAAATTCCGGCAGGGGTTTAAACCCCTGCCTCATAGCTAAAGTCGGTTTCAACTGAGATCTTGCACCTTTCTCAATAGCTTTCTCAATAACCTGTAGGGGCGGGTTCTCAACAGTCACAGAAGGTAGCAAATAGGTTAATAAACCCGCCCCCACCCCACCAGAAAACCTCTTATTGACATTGGTGCAAGATGTGAGTTTCAACCGACTGGAAAGCGAAATAGTTGAAAGCAGCATAATTAGTGAACTAATTAACTAATTATGTTCCCGATTTCAGTCCTCTTTTAGAGAACTTTCGCTATGAGACTCTTAATTGATTCCCTGTCGGTATGTCGGACTCACAAAATTGATGCAGCATTATTTCTGATATATCTACAAAGATTTAGCTTGTTCCTGATACCATTTCTTGGCAGCATTCATCACAGCTTTGTTAACTTCCTTCCAAGAAAGTTGAGCCGCTTCTAATTCAGCAGAACTTTCTTTCTGCACGTCAGCCACAAACCACTGCAAAAAATTTCCGATTTTTGCCATGTCAAACCCATCGCATCCAACCGCCGTCACTGCTTGTTCCAAACGAGCGGGAGTTACAAAAAGATTCACAAATTCGTCAATGCTTTTAGCAACTTCCGGGTCAATTTGTACGGGTGTTTTGGTTTTCACTGCTTGGTGTTTTTCGCCTTTTGCTTTAAACAGCAGTTCCGCATAGGACAGCCTTTCTGCAAGTTCGCCGCTTTCAGGAAACAAAACCAATCCTTCGCCAATTCCTTCAATCCCAAAAGTTTCTTTTACCCAAGGATCGACTTTTTCTACAGTATCAACCGCTTGATTGATGGCATTGACGGCGGATTCGAGTTGCGATCGATCGCCAAAATCCAAAACAAATGGTTCTCCGTAAAATGGCAAAACAAAAATATCGGGATGTTGTGGCAAAAACTCGGCGATTTGATCCGGGCGGATTTCCAGTTTGGCAACTTTGCCATCTGTGCCGCCGAATTGAATTGCAAACACTGCAAATATTTTGCGATCGCACTCAGATACAGCCGTTCTTTTCTGAATGCCTTTACCGCACCATTCCCCAAAAATAGTAACGTGTTCGGAACTTGCCAAATTAGCAAAATAATTGATATTTTGATTCACCCAATTAGCAAATCCGAGATTGTCGTTTTCGGGGAAAATTATTTGCGATCGACTTTGGACGGCAACTTTACCGTCAGTAAAGATTTGAATGCCGCCATTAGTACCGTCGAGTTTAATTTTAGCTCGATAAGTTAACTTCGGAGCTTCCCCAAGTAACTCCAAACTGCGCCGGAGATTGTACAGCAATTCGATGCTGGGCCAAGTTTGCATGACGGTCGATCGAGCGACTGTTTCTTGACAGTAAATCGCCGATAAATCGGTGCCAATTTCTGCTGCAACTTTGCCCATAGCCATGCCGAAAGAATAAACACCCCGCAGCTTTGCAGGTTTAATTTGAGTGCCATCTTTTAGTACGGAATCGGTGAGGGCGATCGCGGCAATATCGCCAACATCATAAACGTTTTCTGAGTTAGCAACAATTTGCACTGGTTCCCATCCGGGCGCTGCAAAACTATAGACACGCAGCGCATCAGCATTGGGATGGTTTTGCGCGGTTTGAACTTCCATAGCAATTACAGGCATGGGAAAACTCCTTGATTTGTCAGTTGATTTCCAGGTGAAATAAATGTAGGGTGCGCAGTGCGCACCTTACCAATTGTCAGTTGATTTCCAGATGAAATAAATGTAGGGTGCGCAGTGCGCACCTTACCAATTACTGCTTTCCAAAATGTAGGGTGCGCAGTGCGCACCTGACCGCATTAAGAGCTTTTTAAGCTACATAAATGCTTCCATAATTGTTGATTAAAAAGTGAAATAGTGCGATCGAACTTTGCGTGCGAGTTATCGAAGCATTGCGTTTTCTGAGTTACTAGAGGGACTCCGCCTATGAGTTGTTACACACTCTTTAAAGGATTGCTACTTCTAAGCCTACCTATCGGGTTCTTTGCACTCCCCGTTCGCAAACGCGCGCCGTTTTTGACAGCGTTACCTTTCCTCTCGTACTAAAGTATGTAGGCTCCAAAGATTGGGACACGCAAAGCGCGATCGCGCTTAATATAAGACTTGCACGCTAGCAGTAAAAAACCGAGTCTTTTACGCAAATCCTCCGTCTTCGCCAACAGATTCTGTAAAAACTCGGTTTATTTGGTTGGACTTGCAAGTCCGGGCAACAAATAATTAGCCATTCAATGGAATCAACCTCCTTAAATTATGCAAAAAAAACGGGAGTGGTAGGACTCGAACCTACAACAACTGCGTCCGAAGCGCAGTGCTCTATCCTTTGAGCTACACTCCCATATTGGTAGTCCTGGCAGGATTTGAACCCGCAACATCTTGCTTGTAAGGCAAACGCTCTACCGTTGAGCTACAGAACTGGGAATTTTAGATTGTCGATTTAATAAAATCTAAAATTCCCGATCATTTTAGATTTTAGCTTGAGTCAAACATCGCTGTCAACAGTCAGCGGGATTTGGGATTTTAGATTTTAGATTTTAGATTTTTGGATTGGGAATTGGGGATTGGGGATTGGGGATTTTCGATCGAACCTCACTGTCAGCTCTCAACTCTTCCTTCTTCCTTCTGACAACTCTCGATCTGCGTTCAAAAATTCATCCGTGTATCCTTTCGACCTCTTACTCGAATATGCTACGCTCGTTATTCGAGTAAGAGGTCGAAGTCATAATCCGTGTCGTGCCTTCCTTCTTCCTTCGCTGTTTGATTTGCCAAGCGGATAACGAGGCTCGAACTCGTGCCTAGAGTTTGGAAGACTCGAATGCTACCGTTACACCATATCCGCATTGAGTTGAGTTAAATCTCAACATACAGCCCTACAAAATTGTCAAGTAAGTTTGCGTTGGACTGATGGGTAAAACTATTAACCGCTGATTTTTCAAATCTAATTCAATTCCCAACGCTTCCAGAGGAATTACGCCTAATAAAGGATTCATACCTCCCGGCAATTCCAAACACTCAAACGTGCCTTCGCGTCCTACCAAAGAAATTTTAGCATCCTGAAAAATTCTGGCTTTACCAATACCGTTAGCTGTTTCTACATCCACTTCTTTGAGCAGCGACAAACCGAGTTGCGCGATAATCTGTGGCGGCAAGCATAAGGTGGTTGCCCCTGTATCGACTAGCACATTATTCAGAGTCACGGAACGGATTTGATCTGGAGGCATAAATCCTCGGTCTGCGACATTCTCATCGGCACGGTTAGTCACGGTTAGTGTGGTAGTAATTTTCCCATTGAGGTGTTGTCAGTTATCAGCATAGTTTAACCTCGAACTACTATACCTCAATTATGGCATATGGCAAGCGTTGGTAAAAACGAGTGCGATCGCCCTTAGCAATTTGCTAAAATGGAGAGCGGAGATCGAAAACATGAAACTGATACTTACAGCACCCAATCCCGAGCTTTTTGCCACTTTCCAAGAGCATTTTTTCTACCTGCCAAATGTCGAAATTACCAACAAACGTTTCCAGGATTTAACTGAGTACGATTGTTTGGTTAGTCCCGCCAATTCATTTGGCATGATGGATGGCGGTATCGATGCAGCCATAGTCGATTTTTTCGGACATTCTCTGATGGTCAGAGTTCAGGAAAATATTTTAGAAGACTATCTAGGCGAACAGCCTATCGGCACTTCTTTCATCATCGAAACTCACCATCCGAAACATCCTTTTCTAGCTCATACTCCCACCATGCGCGTACCGATGTCTGTTGCAGGAACAGATATTCCGTATGTAGCGATGTGGGCAATGTTATTAACAATTCGGCGCTACAACCGACACGCAGAACGCAAGATTGAGAGTGTCGTTTGTCCGGGATTAGGAACGGGAATCGGCAGAGTTCCTTATCGCGAAGCCGCGCGTCAAATGGCGCTGGCTTACGACTATTTTGTGTATCCCACGCCGTATGTTAACTGTTTTGTTGCAGCAGAAAGACAACTGCAAATATGGGAAGGGGGCGATCGCACTTCTGCCTGAAGCGCGATCGAACTTACCCAAGCTGGTGACAGGAATCGAACCTGCAACCGACTGATTACAAATCAGTTGCTCTGCCTAATTGAGCTACACCAGCACGCCAAGCAAGCGGCGAGATTTGAACTCGCAAAAAGGCTTTACGAAAGCCTCATGTTCCCAATTACATCACACCTGCAATTTAGTAACGGGGGCAAGAATCGAACTTGCCGATTTGCAGCTTATGAGACTGCCGAGCCAACCGTTGCTCCATCCCCGCGATGTTACCAAATACCCCCGACTGGCCTCGAACCAGCACTAACTAGATCCTAAGTCTAGCGCCTCTCCCAATTGGGCTACAGGGGCAATTTTGTTGGGTTAATCTGACATCTTATAGCATTCTCAATAACCTGTAGGGGCGGGTTCACCAACCATCTCTAATGCTCACCAACCATTAAAATAAACCCGCCCCCACCCCACGAAAAATACCCAATTGACAAGGAATTTTCGACAAAATAACTTTTTTCCTGGACACTATAAGTTCCTCCTATTTTTATTAAAATTTCATGCTCCCGACAGGATTTGAACCTGTAGAAAACTAGCTTCTCGAACTAGCGCGTCTGCCGTTCCGCCACGAGAGCAAATAGTAGAAATTGGCTGTTAGCCAAGTACCCCCGATAGGATTTGAACCTACAAAACATCGATTCTGATTCGATGATGTTTTCCAATTACATCACAGGGGTAAAGTCGGGATAGCAGGATTTGAACCTGCAACCTTCGGCTCCCAAAGCCGCCGCGCTACCAAGTTGCGCCACATCCCGTTCATGCTCCTAGTGAGAGTCGAACTCACAATCAAAATAGAACAGATTTTAAGTCTGCCGCGTCTGCCAATTCCGCCATAGGAGCAAATAAAAACTTAGTTATAAAATTGGTACTCCTAGTGAGGCTCGAACTCACACTTGACAATTTTTGAAACTGCTGCCTCTTCCAATTGGGCTACAGGAGTATATTTAATCTGCTTTGGTAATAGCAGAACTGGGACGGCAGGGATCGAACCTGCATTTTGCCGCTTTCAAAGAGCGGTGCCATACCGATTAGGCGACATCCCAATAATTAAATGCCGAGGCAGGATTTGAACCTGCAACTTCATGGTTCAGGGCCATGCGACTTGCCTTTCGTCCACTCGGCAATTTAATAGGAATTTTGTAAAAAATGTTCGGACGCGCTACTTATAAATTCTACGATTGCTTCGTTCCTCGCAATGACAGAAATATCTTATTAATGCGTCCAAAACTGTTTGTAAAATGGCTGCCTCAGTAGGACTCGAACCTACAACCATCACGTTAACAGCGTGCAGCTCTACCATTGAGCTATGAGGCAACGCAATCCCCCAAGTCAGTATCGAACTGACGACCTCTTGTTCTTCACACAAGCGCTACTACCAACTGAGCTATCGGGGGAAAACGGAGAAGGTAGGATTTGAACCCACGACGGTTATTACACCGCTCTTTCTTAGCAGGAAAGCGCCTTAAGCCGCTCGGCCACTTCTCCAAGAGCGAGAACGGAGGGATTTGAACCCTCGAATCTTCAGTTGCGCAGACTGAGTTGTTGTCCGTTACAACGCATTCTCTTATTTTGAAACTGCTTATTAACTAACTGTTTTTTTTGCGCAAGTTACAATTTTAGACCTCAAATCTTAAATCTTAAATCTCGCAATCTAAAATCTAAAATCCAAAATCTAAAATCGATGGGTCGGGCTGGAATTGAACCAGCAACGCTTTAAGCTACTGTTTTACAGACAGGTACCAGACCAATTAGGAGGGCCGACCCGAGATAGAAAATGGGGATATACTGAGATCTTGCACCTTTCTCAATAGGCTGTAGGGTTCAAGGTGATAATCGAATAACGAGCGCAGCATATTCGATTCTCACCTTGAAAGGGTTCTCAACAGCCACAGAAGGTAGCAAACAGGTTAA
>JAAUPF010000195.1 GCA_012034575.1 Richelia sp. CSU_2_1
CCCGCTGCGTCCCGAAAGTAGGGTAGTGCCCCGTGCTCGCCCGAAAGTAGGGGTAGTGCCCCCGTGCCTACCCCGAAAAGTAGGGGCAACCACGGGGGGATTGCCCCTACAAGAATTACACAAATGATTTAGGTTAGCTATATGCGGTCTGTTCCTACCACTGAGTAATGTTTCTATGCTTTACTTTCTGATTAAGACAATACAGCCTGTTTTAGTCCCCCTGTGTTTGGTTTCGGCTTGGGGGTTAATGTTTCTGCTATTTTCAAGTATTGGCCGCGCTGTCACCGACTCAGTGCGCCGAGCCCAGCGAATGCACCAAATCCCTTGTGCAAACTGCGTATTTTTTACCGGCGACTACCACCTCAAATGTCCAGTTCAGCCTACAATAGCCTTGTCGGAAAATGCGATCGACTGTCCTGACTATCGATCACATTCTCGAACTTGGAGTTAAAAAAACGGGCGATCAGTATACACATTTCTTAACATTCCTCACCTGATCAATTAAGCTTAAGCTTGTGGTGGAAAAAATTTAAGGAGCGCCGAGAGAATGCTAGTTCAAAAGTTAAATGCCTGCGAAGAATTCATTGCTGGTGATGGTACTCAACAACCAGTCTGTTGCCTGTTCCCTATTGCCTGTTCCCTTTTATCATTTAATCTCTGTTAACAATAACAGCACCCTAAGCCATATGTACCGAGTGATTTCCTCTTTTTTCAACTTCGATGTGGAGTTACAATAAATTCTATGATTTACTTGCATTGCTCCCCTCTAATTAGTTGAGGGAATATCAGCTTTGTTGGTGGGTGCTGCTATTGGTTTTTAGTGAGACAGATGTAAGATTAAACAGCGTTTTTACTCCTTAATTCAATTGTTAACTTCGCTGTGGTATCTGTCAGATGAAGCCTTTTGCTTGCTTCATATTATTAATTTAACACCTTCTTCTGGAAACGCAAGTACCTGCAACTAAACTTTACATTTTCGCCGATCGTTACTGATAATTATGTAGTTAATTAACACTCTCCAGCGAGCGTGGGGTTTTCCCTGTTTATATTCTGAACGATCGCAGAGCTTATATTAAGATATGTGAAAAATAAGCGGACTTGTGACCCAATTCTCTCGCTCGCCGTCGCGCTCGGTATGTAACCTTTTGTAAATCATACCAAAGTGGTATGACAGAGCGGAAAATTTAGAATAGATTACGAAGAGTGCTAATTTTTCGACTAAAATTATCGCGTTATCAAGATCAAATTTTAACAATTAACCACAAAATAAATACACAGTGAAAAGCTATATCAATCAAAAATTACCTGCTGTATTTTACGCTCTCCGCTACCTAAAAAGACGATATTGGAGAGTGTCACATAGGTGTTTCTCAGAATGGCGTGGTGGAAAAATAGAAGAAAAATTTGCGAAAATTTATAGCAAGAATCTTTGGCAAGATCCAGAGTCGGTTTCAGGGCCAGGTTCAAATGTTATTCATACAAAGGTAGTCAGGCAAGAATTACCTAAGCTGATATCGGATATCGGTGCAAAATCGTTACTTGATATTCCTTGCGGTGATTTTAATTGGATGAAAGAGTTAGATCTCGATCTAGATATGTACGCTGGCGTTGACATAGTTGAAGAATTAGTTGATGCTAACAATAAAAATTATGGAAATGAGCGCCGAAAGTTTGTTAAATCTGACATTACCAAAGATCCGCTGCCAACAGCAGATTTAGTTCTATGTAGAGATTGCTGGGTGCATTTTTCATTTGCAGATATATTTAGAAGTATTAAAAATATCAAAAAGAGTAATTCTCAATATCTGTTGACAACGACAGATCCTAATTTAGATGAGAATATGGATATCTATACAGGATTTTGGCGAACTATAAATTTACAAATAGCTCCTTTTAACTTTCCTCAACCAATCAAAATTATTAATGAAAAATGTCCCAAAGAATGGTGTTACAATAAAAGTTTGGGTTTATGGCGAATTGATGACATAACAATTGTGTAAAGGGAAATTTGTGGTGTTTGGAAGGGCGGATCGGTCGATCGCACGGCATAATATTTGTATGAAAAAAACCAAATTAATCAAATTGTGCGTTTTGTCACTTAGTCTGTTTCTACTATACAGCAGTGCAGCCACCGCCGAACCGACAGCGAATCCTCAACCGTCGCAGACTTATACAAACCAAGAAATTCTGCAACAGTTGGTGAAGGCAAAAGTAGTGTATCTTGGAGAAACCCACGACAGCGTAGAAGATCGTCAAGCTCAACTCAAGATTATCCGAGAAATGCACCGACAAAATCGGAAAATTGCGATCGCAATGGAAATGTTTCAGCGTCCCTTTCAAAGCGCGATCGACAGCTATTTAGCAGGTAAACTTACAGAAGAACAATTAGTCGATCGAACAGAGTACGATCGCAGGTGGCGTTTTCCCTGGGAATCTTACGCTCCATTTTTGCGGTTTGCTAAAGAAAATCAACTCCCCGTACTCGCCTTAAATACACCAACTGAAGTTACTAGAAAAGTTGCCACGCAAGGTTTAGAAAGCTTGACAGGCGAGGATAAAAAGTACATTCCGCCAGTATCGGAAATTCGCACCGATAACGCCGAATATCGGCAAATGTTGCTCGAAATTTACCAGCAGCATCAAAAGGCAGGACAGGGAAACAGTACGGCGTTTGAAAGATTTTTGCAAGCTCAAGTTTTGTGGGATGAAACTATGGCGGAAAAAATAGCTGAATTTGTAAAAGCCAACCCCGACTATCAAGTTGTAGTATTGGCGGGGAAAGGGCATATTATTTATGGTTATGGCATTCCCAGCCGCGTCGAAAGGCGTTTGGGAACCGGGAAAGTAAAAGTGCGATCGGTTTTATTCAGTTCGCCTGAAAATTCGCCCTTGTTTACGGATAGACGTACTGCTGACTTTGTTTGGCAGCACTCGGAATAGTACAATTTTACTCGAAACCAACGATCAGGAACAACTAATGACAAACAGACCAAAAATACTTGCCTTTGCCGGAAGTACCCGCGAAGCATCCTACAATAAACTGCTGGTAAAAGTTGCGGCGGCTGGGGCTAGGGCGGCGGGTGCAGAAGTTACCTATGTAGATTTGCGCGATTTGCCGATGCCGATATTTGATGAAGATTTGGAAGCCAAAGAGGGAGTGCCCGAAAATGCCCGGAAGTTAAAAGAATTGATGGTAGCACATCAGGGATTTTTGATAGCTTCCCCCGAATATAACAGTTCTGTTACGGCTGTCTTGAAAAATGCGATCGACTGGGTATCGCGCCCAGCACCCGGTGAACCTGGATTAGTAGCTTTTACTGACAAAGTAGCGGTAATTATGAGTGCTTCGCCCGGAGGTTTGGGAGGCTTGCGGGGATTAGTTCATTTGCGAGCGATTCTAGGAAATATTAATGTATTTGTGCTGCCAGATCAGAAAGCAATTCCTCAAGCATTTGACGCATTTAATGCTGACGGTACGATGAAAGATCCCAAACAGCAGGAGTCTGTTGAAAATCTCGGTGCAAAGTTGTCTAATGTGCTGTCGAAATTAAGCGCATGAGGCGATAAATTCTGCTGTGAGAATAAGCTGTTGTGCATCTAGATTGTCTATGGTAATTGACGGGGAGAGGATTTGACGATTTTGGATATGATATGATTTCCTGTCAATCACCCATAATTAACTTTCCCTCCCCTCTCTCCCCCTCTCCCATTACTTAATATATGTTGCCATCATTTATCCTGACTTTTAGACCAGATATTCGCTTAGAAGAATCCGCATCTAACACTGTTCTGCAAACCCCGATCGTGAGTCTAGACATTACCCAATTTTCTCCGGGATTGCAAGCAGCAGTTCGCATTCTTTGTGCTGGGGGAAGCACGGAAGAAGAACTGAGCGACTTGGTATTAGAAGCAGATGGTTTAGACGGGCTGAACAAGTTTAATTATTACTTGCAAAAGTTCAGAGATTTAGGGACAATTTGCGATACGCTTTGCTGCGATGAATTTCCCATGGCAGCAGTAGTTCCCCTGTTACCAAGTTATCAATTTCACTTCCGAAAAGCAGCGATCGATCGCCCTTACTTGCTCTCGCGCTTCGCCTACTGTCGCAGCGACAAAAACCGTACTATTTGGGAATCTCCGCTTTCGGGGGCGCAGATTATATTGAGCGATTGGCGGGGAGGTGCGATCGCTTCTTTGCTATCTCAAGCTCAAACTTGTCAAAATTTGGCAGCTAAAATTCCCACTATTTCAGAAGAAACAGTGCAAGCATTCTTGGGACTTTTATTAAGTGTCGGAATGTTGAACGAAGCCCAAGACGGCGAAGCACCAACAGAAAGCAAAACATTGGTTCAATGGGAATTTCACGACTTGCTATTTCACACCAGAAGTCGAACAGGAAGGCACGGCAACCCCGCTGGCAAAACCTATCGTTTCAAAGATAAAATTGAATCGCTTCCGGCTATCAAAGTTCGTAAGTCGATCGAGACAATCGAGCTTTACAAACCAGATATCGATCGGTTAAAATCAAAAGACCGCCCTTTTACTTGGGTTTTAGAAGAGCGAAAGTCGATTCGTAACTATGGAGATAAGCCGATCGATGACAGGCAATTGGGTGAATTTCTCTATCGATCGGCTAGAGTGAGAAATATCTTCAGCAACAACTCGATGGAATGCAGCAACCGACCTTATCCTAGTGGCGGGGCTTGTTACGAATTAGAACTTTACATCGCTGTCAGCCGTTGCGAAAACATTCCGTCCGGTTTTTACCATTATTGCCCTCAAACTCACCGTTTCAACCAAGTTTGCGAACTTAATAATGACGTGGAAAAACTGCTGAAAGAAGCAGGAGGGGCAACGGGTAATCGCTCGTTTGTTCCCCAAGTTTTGATGGTGTTAGCAGCTCGTTTTCCCAGAGTCACTTGGGCTTACGAATCTGTTGCTTATGCGCTCATGTTGAAAGATGTTGGTGCACTTTACCAAACCATGTATTTAGTAGCAACAGCAATGGATTTAGCTCCCAGTGCTATTGGCTGTGGCAATGCCGATTTATTCGCCAAAATAGCGGGTACTGATTATTTTGCGGAATCATCTGTAGGGGAATTCATACTGGGTAGCAATTATAGCAGTTGACAGTTGACAGTTGCATAGTACAGAAATCAAAGAGTTTTCCGTCAACAGTCTCATAAAATCTAAAATCTAAAATCTCAAATGGATAGAGTTCCGCCCGCAATAGTTATCTTAGGTCAAAACAGCCAGCCGATCGCCCAAAAAATCGCCGCACTTTTCCCCGATTCCCAGATTTACGGTTTGACCGATCGCACTTCCCACACAGACATTAATTTTACCAACTTCGGCGAAACCTTGCGGGAATTATTCGCAGCAGAAACTCCAATTATCGGTATTTGCGCCGCCGGAATTATCATCCGCACCCTCGCCCCAATCCTCTCCGACAAACGCGCCGAACCTCCTGTTTTAGCTGTAGCAGAAGACGGTAGCGCCGTCGTACCACTGTTAGGCGGTTTACACGGAGTTAATGACTTGGCGAGAAAAATTGCTGAAGCCCTCGAAGTGCAACCTGCAATTACCACCACCGGAGATATCCGATTTCGCACCGCGCTGTTGAGTCCTCCCCCAGGCTATTATTTAGCGAATCCAGAGGATGCCAAAACTTTTATTTCAAATTTGCTCGCCGGGGCGAAAGTACGGCTAGAAGGGGCTGCTAGCTGGCTTGCCGAGAGCAATTTGCCGATCGCCCCCGACGCCCAATTAACTCTACTCGTTACCGAAAAAGCAGTTTTGCCGACGCCAGATTGTTTGGTTTACCATCCTAAAAATGCAGCAGTTGGACTCGTAAATCCATCAAATATTGAGCCAGAAATAGCCGTGTCTTGCGTGCAGCAATTACTGGCAAAAACCAATTTAGCAGCAGCTTCAATAGCGGGATTTTTTGCCTTCAAAGATGAGATGGGAAATCCGGCATTAGAAACAGTTTCAGCATATTTTCAAGTTCCGATCCGTTTTTTAGATCAATCCGAACTTCTCGAATTAGACTCTATTGAATTCAGCGAAAATCAAGCAGCCCAAATTGCACTGTTTGCAGCAGGTACAGACAGTCAAATAGTCGGAGGCAATCGTACTTTCTGCCTGCATAGTGCGATTGCCATTGCTACCGAACCGATCGATGCTAGCGCGATCGGAGTCAGTCGCGGTAAACTCGCGATCGTCGGTACCGGCCCCGGAGGCGCGGATTGGATGTCCCCGGAAGTCAAACAAATCCTCCGCGAAGCCACAGATTTGGTAGGTTACAAGTTCTATCTCGACTTAGCCGGCCCCCTACGCGAGGGACAACAGCGCCACGATTCCGACAACCGCGAAGAGATCGATCGCGCTCGTTTTGCCCTAGATTTGGCAGCATCCGGCAAATCCGTCGCAGTCGTCTCGTCGGGAGATCCGGGGATTTTTGCGATGGCGGCCGCAGTATTTGAGGCGATCGATGGCGATCGCGAAAGCAACTGGGAAGGCATCGATATTCGGGTAGCACCGGGAATTTCCGCCATGCAGGCCACCGCCGCTGCCGTCGGAGCACCCCTCGGACATGATTTTTGCGTAATTTCGCTTTCAGATATTCTCAAGCCTTGGGAGGTCATAGAACAGCGAATTGTGGCTGCTGCTGCTGCTGATTTCGCGATCGCATTTTACAATCCTGCGTCAACACAGCGAAAATGGCAATTGGGAAAGGCGATCGAAATTTTATTGCAGCATCGGGAAGCTAAAACCCCTGTCATCCTGGGGCGCAACCTCGGCAGGCCCGGCCAATCCGTCCGCGTTTGCACCCTCGGCGAATTCCAGCCGGAAGATGCAGATATGCGCACTTTAGTGATTATTGGTTCAAGTCAAACTGCGATGATGTCGCGCGCATACGAAGGAGTTTGGGTTTACACGCCGCGCAGGTACGAACGATAAACAATAGCAGTCATTCCTTCCATGCCTCGCGAGTGATATAGCAACCGCCACATCGGTAAGGACAGAAATAAGCTCATGAATAGATCCCCGATCCTTGTAGCATCAACGGTTTGATGGTCGTAAAATAACTGTCAACTGCCTGCCCTGAGGGTAGTCGAAGGGTCAACTGCTATATAAGATGTTAGCAGGCAAAATAAATTAAGAATTTGGGCATGAGTTACGTATTGGGAATCGACGGTGGTGGCACTAACACAGTTTGCGTTCTAATGGACAAAAACGCTCAAGTTTTAGGACGTGGCGAAGCAGGGCCATCAAATTATCAAACCCTGGGAATTAAGAAGGCAAAACAGTCGATTCAGTTAGCGATCGACCGCGCCATCTTATCCGCTAATATCGAACAAAATATCCATCTCGAGATAGAAGCAATTAGTCTAGGATTAGCAGGCGTCGGCCGCCCAAAGGATCTAGAAATCGTGCAAAGTTTAGTAGCAGACTTACATTTTACCAAAAATTTACCGATCGCCCAATTACTACCCTCTCAAAATACAGTAATTTGCAGCGACTGCGCGATCGCACTTGTTGGCGGCATCGGCCATCCGATCGGCATCGCCGTCATCGCAGGCACCGGCTCAATTATTTTCGGGCAAAACCGTCAGGGAACAACCAAACGAGTCAGCGGTTGGGGATATATTTTAGGCGATGAAGGCAGCGGATACAACATCGCAATTCGCGGTTTACAAGCTGCTTTGAGGTTTCATGACGGACGCGGTAATTATACCACACTTGCAGAAAAATTTCAAATATATTTAGGTCTAAATAACCTAGAAGAATTGGTAGAAAAAGTTTATCGCTGCGGTTGGGGAGTGAAAGAAATTGCAGCTTTAGCACCAATTGTCGATCGAGCAGCAGCAGAGGGCGATCGCGCCGCTGACGCTATTATTAATAGTGCTGTGGCAGAATTAACATTAGCGACAAAAACAGCAATTTCAGCTCTATTCGATCGCAAAGAAGAATTTGAGATTGTTATCATAGGAGGTGTGTGGGGAAGCGAAGCAAATTGCCGGGGTCGGTTTGAAGCCACAATAAGTGCGATCGCTCCTTCAGCTAAAGTAATTTTGCCCCGCCACGAACCAGCTTTCGGTGCTGGATTGCTAGCTTTAAAGGCAGTTGACAGTTGGTAGGGGCGGTGTCTGTGAGTGCGGGCCCTCTTAGTTGATAGTTGACAGTTGACTGCTAAGTGCTGACTAATGACTAATGACTAATGACTATCTTCCTTATCTTCCCGATCGTCTCGATTTTGCAAAATTTTCAAAGATTTTATTATCTGCCTTATCTTCCCAACTTCACAAATTCCGATCTGCCACACTTAAAACATCAAACAAAAGCAAAAGCAGCAGCAAATTTAGCTGCCCGCCGTCTGCAAGTAAAGCAAAGATCGAAGTAAATAAAACCCAATCAAGGAGACAAATTATATGATTACTTCTGAGACATGGCGTTCCACAACAGCAGCAATGCTCGCGCTGGGAATGGCAGTTATAATTGGCACACCGCTGATTGTTGCCCCTCCGGCAGAAGCTCAGCGTCAGCGAATTTCACAATTTGATAGAGACAGAATTCCATCGGGAACGGTAATTCCGGTTAGCTATGAAAAAGACAAAATCATCGTTACCCGCGACGAAACAGCACCTTTAACTCTCACAGTATCCCGAGATATCCGCACTTACCAAGGCAGAATATTGATTCCCGCAGGCAGCCAAATTGTCGGCGAATTACAACCAGTTAGAAGGGGCGATCGAATAGGTACTCAATTTGTAGCTAGAGAGCTATTTGTAGGGCGCCGTCAGCGCTATCGCATTGACGCAAATTCGGGAGTTATTACCAGAACCGAAAGAGTTCAAAGAGGTGCTCGTGGAGGTTCTATCGTCCAAGGTGCAGCATTGGGCGCAGCAGCCGCAGCAGCTCTTGCAGGCATTACCGGCGACAATGCAATCGCCACTGAAGAAGTATTAGGTGGTGCTGGAATCGGTGCTTTAGCTGGAGTATTGTTGGGGCGACGCAGCGTTGATGTGATTGTGGTTCGCCCCGAAGCAGATTTGGCACTCAGATTGCGATCGGATATCGTGCTACGCTAAGATGAAAATCTTTTTAAGCTCTTGTGGGCCGTTGCTCCTAGCCAGCCCAAAAAAGCAATTCAATTCCTCGACACCGTTCATTTCTTAGTAACAAAACATTGTCGATCGCAAACTTGTTATCTCCCGATAATTGGCTAGGCATACTATTAAGGTTATGCCTAGCTTTGTTAGTTGGCGGAATTATTGGGTGGGAACGCCAACTGCGACACAAACCAGCGGGTTTGAGAACACATATGTTAGTAAGTATGGGTTCTGCACTATCTTGAAATCAGACCTAGAAACGCAAAAACCCTTGATTTATCAAGGGTTTCAAGTATTTTTAGAAAAAGCGGACGGTGGGACTCGAACCCACGACGTTCAGCATGGGAAGCTGACATTCTACCGCTGAATTACGCCCGCGATCGGTCTTTTTTACCTTGTAGGCGTCACGGTAAAAAATGACTCAATACAAATTATACAACTATTTTCAGATTTTGAGTCTACCATTTGATTGTCAATTTTGCCTGGAGGTCGATCGCCCCTCCACCCGATCAAAAAAGCCCGGCCTTTCGCCCCAGGCTGGATATGGGTTAAATTTCGATGTCTATTGGTCTTTTTTTAACTGTTCCAGATCATGTCCTTTATCCTTAAACAAATAAGCCGCCATCAGCAGTACGCTTTGTCCGATCGATTTGTACTTCGCAAACGGGAAAATGAACTATACAGCGTTTTGCAGATATTCAAACGTCTGAGTCAACGACCAGACTAGCAAGAAAAGCCATTTTGAGCTATCTTTCAAAACAGACAATATCTCATATAGCAACCTCAATCGGTCATTAGGACGTTTTAAATTGCTGAAACCATTGATTTTATTGCTTCTTCCTTCTTCCCCCCAAGGGGGGAGTTCTTCTTCCCTCTTCCTTCTTCCTTCTTCCTTCTGCTATATCTCAATTTTCAAACTGGTGCGAGCATGATAAATTACTGGATAGTTGGCGCTTTAGCAATAGCTTCTGTCTGCTGGGCAGAAATCATACGAGACTTTTATCATGTCGCGTCCCATTATTGGCCACCGCTGTATAAGCTACACGCTTGGCATCATCGCGTTTTCCGCCCGAATTTAACTCCCGTCAATGAGACAATTTACAAGCAAGCACACTGGCGTCACGACGTGCCCGAAGCTGCGGCAATGATGATTTTTGGCTTGTTGCTGTGGGTTGTAGCGTATTTTGCGATGCCCGAATATCACTGGGGTGCAGCAGCAGGTTGTGTTTATACTTTAAGCTTTTTGGTGAGCGCGATCGCCCGTGGTTGCGGCATCAAAGGTGCAGATGAATTAACCGATATCACTCACCAACCGGGAGACTTCCTGACTCCGCCTGCTAATTGGTTTGTGAATAAACCTTACCATTGGCGGCATCACTTCGATAATCAAAATGCTTACTATTGCGGCACTTTCACCTTAATAGATAAACTTATGGGTACAGCACTTTCTCTCAAAGGCAAAACTGTAGCCGTCACCGGTGCATCGGGAACTTTAGGGCATTTGCTGCTAAAACACCTCCACAAAGCGGGTGCAAAAGTTATTGCCCTCACATCGGGAAATCAAACAATTACCTTGAATATTGACGGCGAAAATTTGCCAGTAAAAACCATAACTTGGCAAATAGGTCAAGAGGCAGATTTAGCAAACTTGTTAGAAAAAGTCGATATTCTCGTCATCAATCACGGGATTAACGTGCATGGAGAAAGAACCGGAGAGGCAATTTCCAACTCCTACGAAATTAACACTTTTTCCGCGTGGCGTTTGATGGAACTCTTTTTATTAACCGTCCGCACTAACGAAAATATAGCCAACAAAGAAGTTTGGATCAATACCTCAGAAGCCGAAGTAATTCCGGCTGTCAGTCCCCTCTACGAACTCAGTAAGCGGGCCTTGGGAGATTTAGTAACCTTGCGGCGGCTGGATGCACCTTGCATCGTTCGGAAATTAATTTTAGGGCCGTTTAAAAGCAATTTAAATCCGATCGGCATTATGTCTCCAGATTGGGTAGCCCAGCAAATTGTCAAGCAAGCTAAAGCTGATGCCCGCAACATCATCGTAACAATCAATCCTTTGACATTTATACTTTTTCCCATCAAAGAATTGTTTGTATCTCTTTACTTCAAAATCTTCAGTCACAAGGCGGTTGTAGAGATAAAAGAAAAAGCGGAAAAATCTAGCGTTGAAGTAAAGCCTTGAACCAAAAATTAATTAATCTAGAACTTAATCATCAACTTGTTCGCAAAATAATCACTTTTTTATCAGTTGAAAACGGCATTTTCAGTAGTTAAAAATTGCTATTACCCACAGTCAGGACACGGCAGTGCCGTTTCTGTGCAATGAATCTGGCGATCGCTGGGAGCCCTGCAATCTAGGATTATTTTGGGGTAGGGAAACGGCATTGCCGTGTCCTCTGGCGATGGTTACATCTGTTGCGAGGGGGATTAATCGATAATTTTGGGGTAGGGAAACGGCATTGCCGTGTCCTCAATTCCCCTGTTGTCGATGGTTAGATCCGATCGCACGGTGTTAGCAATATTAGCTGTTTTGATAAGATCGATCGCACTCCTTCCAATCCCATCTCCACATTCCCCAAAATCTCCCCAACAGTCTTCTGTGTAACTTCGCAAGCTTGCAAAAACTTAAACTCGGCACTGGACAAATCGACCAATTGGTAATTGCAATCAAACACTTGTTGACTCGGCCAACCGTGCATACAAACACTCAAATCGGGAGTTGCCGCCAAAAGTGCTTTATCGTCCGACCAATCAACTTTAACTACAGGCTTTTTTCCTAAGAAAAACTCGTAATGACTGATTTCCGTATCCAACAATTCAATTAATCGATAAAGCTCTCGTTCCGTCAAACTCTTGGCTCTTTCTATCAATTCCGGTGCTTTACCCAACAGTCTTTCTAACTGCCAATATCCCGGATTTGAGAAACCGATAAATTCCAATCCCGAAGCATCAATTAACTCAAACAAAGTCTCGATGTTGTAGTCAATTTCCTGCGGGTGAACGTACATATCCGCAAAACATTCGTCCCGCTGATTTTCTCCCGCCCAGCGCTGCTTTTCGTACTTGACAAGGCGGTTATTTTCTGGTAAAGAAGCAAAGATTTGACGACCGAGTTTGACGCCATCGGCATAGTCGCCTTTTTTGTTGCCTTGGAGGAGGCCGATCGCCCTTTGCATCAATTGAATTTCCCAGCGGCCAAGTTCAGCATACACAAAAATGTGCATCAAACCGCCCTCAGCCAACTTCGCCGCCAGGGCTTGAATGCCACGAATCGGATCGGGCAAGTGGTGGAGCACGCCGACGCAGTTGATCAGATCGAACTCGCCGTCCAACTCGGCTGCATTGTACAAGCTGAGGTGGCGAAAATCGGCTTCGCGTGCGCCAGAGCGCCGACAGCGTTCTTGTGCTACCTTCAAAGCACCGGAACTGAGGTCGATCGCCGTCACCGATGCTTCCGGATTGAGGTGAATCAAATAATCGGTACTCGAACCCGTGCCACAGCCAGCATCTAAAATCCGAATATCCAATTTTGGCGGCTTTTGGCCCGTGCAAAAATTGTAAGCATCCGGCCAACTCCAGCGCCAGTTGTACCCAGGTGGTGGCTCGTCCGACAAAGGATCGGGCGGAAAAGGGAAAGTATCGTAAAGTCGGCGAACGGCAGCACTGATATCGGGTGTAGTATCCATAGGTAAGGCAATAATGCGTGAATTTTATGAGCTTGGTGGGTCAGTAGCTACGGGGGAACAAAGAAAAAACATAATATCCGATAACCAGCCCCCGGATTCATCCGTGAGTTTGCCTTCTGCTTCGTAAAACTTACCCAAACTTAGTTAAAGCTATCTTTAACCAAAATTCAGAGTTCACTTCCTGCGCTATTGAGTGGTCGGCCATCCCAAGGCAAGCAGGCTATCCCCCTCAAGCCGAGGGTTCCCAATTTAAAATATTTAAACTGGCGTT
>JAAUPF010000196.1 GCA_012034575.1 Richelia sp. CSU_2_1
AATTTTTGCCGCCCATCGGCCGCTGGATAACAGCAGGCGGATTATTTTTATTTGGAACATTTAGCGGCGCGATCGCCCTTGCTGCCGTTGCTAAATATAATGTTACTGTCAGAGTTCCCGCTACCGTGCGCCCTGCTGGAGAAATTCGCATTGTAGAATCGGCAAGCGCAGGTACGGTGACAACCATTCAAGTAAAAGAAAATCAAACAGTCAAACAAGGAGATGCGATCGCAACTATCGATGCTTCTCAACTTTTAACCAAACAAAATCAACTGCAAGGAAATATCCAGCAAAATCAACTGCAACTGCGTCAAATTGCCGCTCAAATTAGCGCTTTAGACGAACGAGTAACAGCAGAAACTTACGCGATCGAACGGGCTGTTGCTTCCGCCCAAGCTGAATTAAACCGCAGCCAGCGCGAGTATCAAGAACGTCAAATGACTACTGTTGCTGAAGTTGAAGCGGCTAAAGCTAATGTACAACTTGCTCAGTCGGAATGGGAAAAGTCGCTGCCGGAATTGCAAAAAGAACAGGCTTCGTTGCAAACAGCTACAGCGAATTTAAAGGCAGCCCAGGCAAATTTAAAAGCAGCTATTTCTAAGCGCGATCGCTATCAATCCATCCAAGAAACAGGCGCTATTTCGCTGGATTTATTGGAGGAGACGAAGCTTGCCGCCCAGCAGCAAGCGCAAGCCGTAGCGGGGCAAAAAGCGGCCGTAGAATCGCAAAAACAAGCAGTGGCAAGTCAAATAAAAACGATTCAACGCCAACAACAATCTGTACAAGTATCCGCCGCGAAATTGAAAGTTGTGGAAGCTGCTTTAAATCCCAGCAATGCACCAATTGCGATCGCCCAGCAGCGAATTGCGCAAGAAACAGCAAAGGGTGAAGCAGCTTTAGCAGCATTGAAAAAAGAACGATCGACTTTGATTCAAAATCGCGCAGAAATTCAAAATCAAATCGATCGCGATCGTCAAGAGATAGAACAAATTAATATTGAAATTTCTAAAAGTACCGTTCGTTCCCCAACAGACGGAACTATTCTGAAATTGAATCTCCGAAATCCCGGACAAACCGCGCAACTCGGCACGGCAATCGCTCAAATTGCCCCCGCCCGCGCTACAATTGTTATCAAAGCTCGCGTCGCTGCGACTGATATTGGTAAAATCGCGATCGGTCAAACATCTATTTTGCGAATTTCTGCTTATCCTTATCCCGATTACGGTGTATTGGAAGGGAAAGTCAGCGCGATCGCACCCGATATTATTGCTGGTGAAAATAACCGTCCGCCTTATTATGAAGTAACTATTCAGCCGCAAAAAACATATTTAATTAAGGGCGATCGAACTCTTAGCAAACCAGCAGGCGAACCATGCTGTCAGTATCCAATTCAACCGGGAATGGAAGTTACCGCAGACATTATTTCCCGACAAGAAACCGTACTGACATTTATGCTCCGAAAAGCCAGGATGCTCGCAGATGTTTAACCTGGATCGCGGGCAGGCTGTTGTGGCGAAAGATGAGGGCGATTCAAAAGAGCGATCGACCTCCATTGACAAATACTTGACACCATAATTGCAACGGTGTATTATAGAAGTAGTGTACCAAAAAAAATATGAGACTAAAAAGTTGGGAGTCTCCCCGCAGTGAGGGCAGAAACTCCAAAGGCAAAGGCGGTTCAGCCAGAGCGCGACAGCTCAGAAAGCAGCAGCAAACTCTGCGAAAACAGCTAAAAGCACGAGATGCTGAGTTCAAAGACAGCCAAAACAATAAATCGAGCAATAGATCGAACAATAGATCGAACAATCGATCGAGCAACAGATCGAGCAATAAAGGGAGGGAAACCAATATTTCCTTCCCTTATTTTTTATCTTTATACTTTTATCTTGCTACTGGGAACTTGCTAAATCGACGCCAGAAGTGCAGACATAAAACTCAAAACTCACAACTCAAAACTCCCGAACAACTCTCAACTTTTCTTTAACTCAAAACTCACAACTCAAAACTCCCGAACAACTCTCAACTCTCAACTTTCCCTCTTCCTTCCACTAGATTATTCGCGTTGGATGTTCGGGCAAATAGTTCGATCGAACGCTTCTGGCGACGGTTGCTCTTCCCAGCCGTTAAGAATCTCTTGCAATTGGGCTTTTAAAGTTTCTAACTCTTGAATTTGTTGGGAAATTGCTGCTACTTTAGCCTGAAGGTGCTGCTTCGCTTCCGGACAAGGCAACTGGCCCCGATCGCGCACTTGTAAAATATTTTCAATCTCGTTAAGACTTAAACCCAAAGTCTGAGCTCGTTTAATAAAAGCCAGTCGGTTAAACACCGCCGCTCCAAACAAACGATAACCTGAGGACGATCGCTTGACATTGGGAGACAGCAAGCCGCGCTCGTCGTAGTAGCGAATAGTTTTAACCGACAAACCGCTACAGGCAGCTACTTCGCCTATTTTGTGCAGTTTCTCGGTAACAGAAATATCCATAAAGATCGAGATTTTGCAGGCAAGTAGTTTGCTCGCCCGATCGAAATTTTTCGATCGCTCATTTCCTCAATCCCGACAATCTTAAAATTCCATATTGATTAGTAAGGAGGATTTTTCTTAGACACGTTGTTTAGTACCGGTAACTGCGGTCGAGAAGAGTGAGGCGGGAGGTATAATTCTGGAGCTGGTGCGGGTGCTTCGGCTCCGGAGCGGTAGCTCAGCCACAAACGAAGGGCGATGGCCACTCCCGCAGTACCCAGCCCAAAAGCCAATAAAGAGCCGCTCGCACCGACACTGCCGATCGCTGCATCGACAACGCCCACTGTTACCACAAAGCTGGTAAATGGTTCTTTACGGTAAGCTGACTTCAAAAGTCGCGTCCACGAAGCATTCATTAGGTTTTACTTTCTTATCTATGATTTCTACGATCTCTAAAACTTAGAGTTGGCGGGACGATCCGGATTTCTAGCTCAAACGCTAGCTTAACCTAAATTCATATTATCGCCCTTGGGGAATTGTACGCTTGCCCGACCGAATTGCCAAGGCGGTCAATTCAAATTGGCACCGCTAACCTACCTCATGACACATACCTCATGACACAGAAGTCGCTGGGTCGGTTTCTACTTCAGAATATTCTAATAAATTTCCGCAATTGCACGGATAGGGAAAACCCACACCGACCGGTGCGATCGGATTGCGGTGTGAGCCTGAGGGCGCGCTAGAATTAGTTGAGACCCAGCCAAGCCAGCAGTCCCTGTCCCGTGACATACTCGATAATCAAAGTTAGGGTAAAACCGATCATGGCAGCTCGACCGTTGAGGCGTTCGGCGTAGTCGTTGAAGCCAAACTTGGGTTGTGCCAACTTGGGAGTAACGGTGGGTTGTACTTGTGTCATTGTTTTGGATACCTCGCGATAAATGCCAGTTAGATTAGAACTCGACTGTTAGTTACAATTCTTCAACTTTTCTTATCTTATTGTAAAGATGTTTAACCTGCCATCAACCCTCCCTGCTAAAATTTGCTACTTACACCCCAGAAGATATGACAGATAGTTTAGATACTGAAAAGCCACCGCTCGCCGTACAGCGAGTTGCCTTCGCACTGCGGACAGCAGGCTGGGTTAGCTTCTGGGTGCAGTTAGTGCTGGCGGTGGTGGCGACGATAATTTTGCTATTTGCCATTCCCTTCGCTTTACCCAGGGCTACCCCTACTGGGGCGGCACCAACAAATGCCGGCACCGGTGGTGGGGTATTCTTGGCAGTTTGCGGGCTGGTGGTGCTCGGTTATAGCATATATCGGGCTTTCCGTTTCACCAGACTGTCGAGAGAATTGCGATCGCCCGCTAACGCCGTCCGTCCCAAAAAGGCAGACACGATCAAAGAGGTGCGGTTGACGCTGATGAGCAACTTGGCGGGAATGCTGCTGACGCTGATCGGGGCCGAAGCCATCAGCGGCATACTGCTAGCAAAATCTTTATCTCAGCCGCAAGCATTTTTCGGGACTTCGATCGACTTGAGCCGATTTATTCAACCGTTGGATATATTTGTAGTGGCTTGCCAACACTCATGCTAGCGTCGCTCATTTCGTAGGAATTGTCACGACACTTTGGCTGCTCGATCGCATATACAAGCAATAGAAAGTGACAACCCTCGAACCGCCCAACAAATCACCCATGACTGATAACTGAATAATTGCCGAGATCCGGAATCATTGCCAACCTGTCGAAGAACGTAGTCAGATACCTTCTAGCAAGACCAGATAAATATCATGGCACTGAATCCCGATCTTTATTTTGGGGTGACAGACAACCCAACTATTGAAATTTCTCAAGAAAATTTTCGTTCTGTCGCCGGTCAAATTGAAAATGAACTTTTGTGTACCGATACCTACAGCCACGCTTTAGCTACTTTGCAAACTATGTTGGGCGAAGCGGCTTCTGCTGCCGAGATTTTAATTAGGGCAGTCAGCCGGGAAGCAGTCAAGCTAGCATTTCAGAGATTTCCCAAACAAAATAAAACTCAACTGCAAGTAGCCAGAGAAAGTTTTGTTGCTGAAAATTCTGCTGCTTCGGCTGTTACAGAATTGAAGCCACCGCTAGCTGCTCCTGTATTTTATCAAAGCCAAGCTGTTCTAGAAGCGCCCCCCAAAACAGAGCCGCAAACTGAAAGTCTCAATCGAAACATTGAGCCTTCACCAGAGAGTGAAAAATCGCCAACACAGGAAGGGCAAGAATTTGTAGAACAGCCTCAAACTGAATCGCAACAGGCGACAGAAATTCGCGGAAAAATTTTCCCCGGATTCGGTTTTCTCAAGCCGCAGAAAAGACTCTCTAAGGAAGAGAAAACTGCTTTAGCGATTCAACACCGAGAAGAATGTTTGCGCCAGTTGGGTAGAGAATTGCGCCGGGGGCGGCAAACTCGCTATTTATCCATCCAGCAACTGCACAATCAAACTTTCGTGCCCCTGCACCACCTCGAAGCCTTAGAAAATGGGGACATCGAAACTTTGCCCCAAGACATTTACGTTAGGGGTTTTATCCGCCGGATTGGAGACGCTTTGGGACTCGACGGGACTGCAATGGCAAAGTCTTTGCCCGAGCCCGAACCTAGCGAAATTGTCATTCCCTCTTTCTTGATTCAGGAATCCGAATCAGAGTCCAATTTGCAACTGAGGCCAGCGCATTTGTACCTGGGCTATACAGCTTTGATGGCTGGGGCTGTGGGAGGTTTGGCTTGGCTGTCGCAGCAACCGACAGTACCGGGGGCTCAAGCGGAAACGGAGGTGACGCCGCCACCGTCTGTCACGCCGGTGCAGCAGCGCGAAGCCCCGGCTCCGCAGCCAGGTGTGAAGAAGTCCAGCAGTCACGGAGGTACAATTGTAGGGTCTGATATGGCTCCGCCGGAAGTGATTTTTGGTTAGCCAGACTTTCATTGGAGTGGGAGAGTGGGAGAGTGGGAGAGTGGGAGAGGGGGAGTCCCAGAGGCGAGGAAAATATTTTCCTTCTCCCTTTTTCCTTCTTTTCACAAAAGGTCGAATTTTCTGCCGTTAATTTTGAGTTCCGGTAAAATAGATTTGGGCAGCATTCCGTGCACTCCAAAGTGCGGTTTGTTGACAGCCTGAGCGATCCGATAATTGACAGCGATCGAACTCAAAACATAAGCATCTTCTTCTGTCAAACCGGCAAATATGTTGAGCCACTTAATTGTTTGCTTTACTGCCAAATTTAACGCTTCATCTAATGTTCGATCGCAAGCCATGATTATAACATGATTTGGTGTTTCCGCGAAAGGAAATATTAGAGAAAAATCCTGATGCAGGATGATTTGCACGGTGCCGTTCATCGAAGTTTCGATCGCCGTAACATCAACTTCGCCGTCTCCTTGTGCCGAATGCCCGTCCCCGATCGACACTAAACCGCCTCGCACAAATACGGGTAAAAATAACCGCGTTCCCGCTTGCAATTCTCGATCGTCCAGATTGCCGCCGTAGCGCCCTGGAGGAATCGAAGAACGGTTGATTTCTGAGTCGGCAATGCCGATAATTCCGAAGAACGGGTGCAGGGGAATTTGAATTTTAGGTTCTGTCAAAAACTCTGCAACTTGGCGCTCTAAATCTAAGGGAATAAACCGCAATTTTGGTTCGGAAAAATACTCCGGCAAAACTCCCCAGCCAGCGCGAATTGCATTGAATCCTACTGGCAAACTCGGGTAAACATCTTCGATTCTGATTTCTAAAACATTGCCCGGTTCGGCATTGTTAACAGAAATCGGACCTGTTAGTAAATGCGGGCCGGGACCGACTTTGCGATCGTCCGGTAAGTTGTGACAAATATCTTGGAATTCTGGTGTGAGAAATTCCGGTGGTGCTTTGTCGGCGACGTAATATCCTGAATAGGTTTCGATGTCGATGCGATCGCCCGAATCAATAATTAATGCTGGTTTTAGTTTGGGAGAAAAACCTCCTAAATGTACGGTTTCGCAGGTAGCTTTGAGGTGGTAGCGGGTCATATTTATTGATAGTTGAGAGTTGATAGTCGATCGATGCTATTGTTTGTGTAATGTGTTTTTTTTACCGCAGAGGGCGCAGAGGGCGCAGAGAGTGTATGGGGAGAGAAATAATGGGTTAGAAATGTGTTTTTTTACCGCAGAGGGCGCAGAGAAGCCAGTGCGTTGCGGAGGTTCCCTCCGTTGTAGCAACTGGCGTGGCGCAGAGAGGGAGTGGGGAGAGAAACTATCGGTTTAAGAATAAGTTGTTGATGTTTATTATATCAGTTATGGACGCATCAACAGCTACTCAGGCTCTTTTCTTAACTTTTTGATAAACTCGATCGTTTAAAATTTTACATCGATCGCAGTTTTTGAAGATCGCGCGCGATAACTAATGACTAATGCGTTGGTTTGCAAACTCAATCGCTTGCACTGATGACTAATGACTAACAACTAATGACCCATGACTAATAACTCATGCTATTCTTTGCCGAAGAAATAGAAACGCCTCCCGATTCTCCTCGGAATCCTTGGTTTTTTGCGGTTTTGATTCTGATTGTTTTATTGCTAGGTTTAATTATGCAAGCTGAGTTCGATCGCCCGCAACTTTTAACCGATCCGTTTTTGCTATTCCCCACTTCAAAATCCGTGCGAGTTGTTTGGTTTACTGAGTTCCCCGGTACTCGCAACAGTGTTATTTACGGCAACAATTTGGAGCAAAGTATTGCTGCTAATACTGTTAAATTAAGCCGCACTCGTGAAGATAAAGACTCGCGCATTTCCGATGAAATGAAACGCGGCATAATTGATAGCAATCCCATCGATCGCGATATTTGGCGTCACGAAGCAGAAATCACCGATTTAACTCCGGGCGATCGCATTCCTTATTTAGTTAAAAGTGAAAGGGAAGATGCAAATTTGCCAGCAGCAAAGAGTTCGATTTAGCTGCGACACCCGCAGCCGGAATGCCGCTGAAAATCCTCCTGACTTCCGACCATCAATTGATGCCGATGACAGCAGCAAATCTCCAAAAAGTAGCAGAAACAATTGGCAAAGTTGATGCAGTGTTCGTGGCAGGGGATTTAATTAATATACCCGATCGCGCTTCTGAATGGTTTGACGATTATCGAGGTCGCGGCTTTTTTCCCTGTTTGCAAGGTCGTGCATTTTCGGAACTGGAAAAAGAAGGAATTAAAACAGTTTATAAGGGCGGTGAATTGATTCAATACGCGCCGCTGTTTCCCGCGATCGGCAATCATGAAATCATGGGAAGGTTTGCTACAAACACGAAACTTGACGAACAGTTTAATGACCCTTTTCCGCGCAAAATTGCTGAAAAAATCTACGATCGCACCGCTGCAACTTTGAATCCGACTCGTGATGCTGCGGTGCGAAAAAAGTGGCTGAAAAACAATACTTTTAACAGCGATACCTACGATGAAATATTCAATATTCCGGGCGGGAAAAATTACTATGCTGCGACTTTTGGCGACGTGCGGTTAGTGACTTTGTATATTACGAATATCTGGCGGACGCCCAATCTAGATCCTGGTGCAAGAGGTAGATATCGGGAACGCGACGAGGATTTTAACTATCCCGAAAAATGGGGATACGGACAGCATATTTTTGAGCCGATTGTCAAGGGCGGCGAGCAATATAATTGGTTGCAACAAGAATTAAATAGCTCAGAATTTCAGCAAGCTAAATATAAAATTGTGATGTTTCATCACCCGCCACATTCTTTGGGAGATAATATTGTACCGGCTTATACTGACCCCGTGCAAACGGTCGATCGAACTGAAAATGGCGAGATTAAAATGGTGCGTTACGAGTATCCAAAAGAGCGGGATTATATTATCCGGGATGTCGTGCCGCTGTTGGAGAAAGCGGGAGTGCAATTAGTTTTTTACGGACATTCGCATTTGTGGAATCGGTTTGTTAGCGAATCGGGAATGCATTTTTTAGAAAGTTCTAATGTGGGCAACAGTTACGGTGCATTTATGGGGAAAAAGCGCAGGTTTGTGCCGCCGGCATTTCAGGAAGAATATACCGCCGTTGGCGATCCGAATGGGTTGGAACCTGTAGTGCCGAATGTCGCGCCTTTGTTGGGAGAGGACGATCGACCTTTGCCTTATATTGAAAGCAACGATATTACGGCTTTTAGTATTTTTGATACGGGGAAGGGTACTGTTAGCAGTTACTATTTTGATACGCGAAAACCCGATTCGTCGGTGGTGATGTTCGATGAATTTAAGTTGAAGAATTAGGGAACTAAAAAGAAGCTAGATAACCTGGATGTAGTATTAGTCCGCGCAGGCGGACTTCGTTCGTATAGTTGGGGGTGAAAATCGGATGTTCGACCTCAAACTCGGATAACGAGCGCAGCATATTCGAGTTTGAGGTCGAAAGGGCGCTTCGCCACATTCGATTTTGCACCCCCAAAGCGTTTCAACCGCCGTATCATTAACCTGGATGTAGTATTAGTCCGCGCAGGCGGACTTCGTTCGTGTAGACGCGGTTTCAACCGCTTCGTTCGTGTAGACGCGGTTTCAACCACCGTATCATTAACCCGGATGTAGTATTAGACCTCTCCACAAGTATTTTTGGAGAAGTCTAATAACCCATAACTAATGACTAATGACCGATGACTAATGACTAAGTAGTCGGAATTGCCCTCAACAAATAAGCCCGAGTTCCCGTTGCATTCGCCCCCGCCGCATTTTTGTAGGTGTAAGTTCCGTAGGCAGAAATATCACCGTAATTATTGATGCCGCTAGCGCGAGTTAAAGTCACTTTCGATCCGTTAAAGAAGGGGGTTGTCAATATCAGACCGTTCAAGTCTTTGATGGTGCCGTTGTTCCAAACAAAAGCGCGGTCTTGACGGGTAGCATCCTGAGAATAACCCACCACTTGACCGAATTGGTTGATGCCATTAGCTTGACCTGTGGCACCGCCAAAGCTTCCCAGGTCGATTTTTTGACCGTTTTGCCACAAGAAAGGCGAACTTGTGGCTGTAGCGCCCGTACCGCCCGCAGTCCAACCGATGACTTGGCCCGCATCGTTGATATCGTCGGCAATCGCCCCTTCTGCCCCAAAGGTGCCGAGGTCGGTGAGTTTGTATTGACCGTCTTCGCCTTTTTCCCACAACACTGCAGTGTTGACAGTTTTGTCGTTGAGTCCGTCACTGTCAATTTGTCCGACAATGATGCCTCTGTTGTTAATGCCATTCGCCGTACCGGTGTCGCCGCCCAAATCCGGTAGGGGGTTGATGAAACCTTGTTCTACATACAGGGGACGGCTGCGATTGGAGGCTGTTGGAGTAGAACCGGGCCCGTAGATGTGGCGGCCGGCAATTTGGTTTTGGTTGTTGATGTCGAAGAAGTAGCTTTCTACACCGGGCAAGTCGGTGATTTGCAGGGTGTAGTCCCCGCCATCCTCCCTTTGCCACACCAAGCCGCGGTCTGTGGGCCGACCGGCAAATTCATCGCTGGTACCGGCAATGACGCCTAAATCGTTGATGGCAGAAGTGAAGCCGCCGCCACCTCGCTGAGTAACCTCTTGTCCGGTGAGGAGACCGCCGCCGTTTTTAATACCACTGCTAGTCAGTGGTGTCAGCACTCCGTTTTCCCACACAAATCCTTGGTTGCGGAACCCGGTGCCCGACACTTCGGTGGTTTGCGAACGACCGACTATCTGTCCTCGATCGTTGATAGCATTGGCTTGAGTGGCATTGCCTGTGGGTGCGATCGCGCCGAGGTCAATAACTTGGTAGCGGTACAGGGGTATATCGGCGGAAACGAGAGCTTTTTCTACTCCGGCAGCTTGGCCTGTGATGGTTGCCAACAGGTCATCTCCGGCTTTAATGAGGGTACTGCCCGCTTCGATGCTGAGGGAGATAGCTTTGCCAGCAAGGCTGCCGCCCAGGCGCAGTTTATCGGCGATGGGATTGAAGCCAAGTACCGTCACAGAACCAACGCCTGCTTCTAAAACAATTTGGTCGTTACCGCTGCCGGCAGTGACTGCATCGTTCCCTGTTCCTGGTTTGATGAAGTTATTGCCGTCGCCTGCGTTGATGTTGTCATCGCCTGCACCGGTGTAGATTTGGTCGTTTCCAGGGCCTGCCGTTACAAAGTCGTTACCGCTACCTGCGATGACGCGGTTGTTGCCTTTGCCTGCAAAGACGCGGTTGTTGCCATCTAAGGCGTTGATGATGTCGTTGCCCGGACCTGCGTAAATCGTGTCGCCGTCTGGGCTGCCGGTAATGATTTGGCTGTTGTCGCTGGCAAAAATTGTGCTGCTTGTTTCTCCTGCATCAATAATGTCTTTGGTGGGGTCTGAAAAAATAGTGCCGCCGTCTCCGAGGAGGAGGCTGTCGTTATTTGGGAGATTAAGAGTTTGCGACGCGGTTCTTTCTGCGTTTAGGCTGCTGGGGGAACCGATCGAATTTGATAAATTATCTAGTGCTGATAATCTACTGGATATTCCTAAGTCTGCAAGTATGGTGTTGGGAAATAAAGCATTCTCTGTATTTGAGGATGGATTGATGACGTTATCGGGAACCATTGAGAACTCCTTTTGATTTGACGGTCGATCGAATGTTATTTAATCGCGCTAAACTGCACCCTAGAATCTGTTTTTAGGGAATGGAAAATGATGCCTAATTGTCGAAAAAACTAGACGAAGTTTGAGTAAATATATTGACAAACAGACAATAATTTACTGCTAGATTCCTCTCTTTTTACTGCCCAGCTTGAGTGCAGCAAAGTTTAGGTGAATCGGGGGTTATAGCTGGCTGGCAGACAGGCAATAACCTGTCCCATATTGCTCCGAACGCTATAGAAATCAGGGCAAACGCATCTAATTGACAAGTTGCAACGCACGGCGTTTGTTAAGTTTTACAATTGCCGATCGCAGGTCTAACTGTGTTAAACAGGTACTGCAATCTCGATCGAAACTCGCTTTGTCCCCGATCCTCTACTATTTTTTTCAAGTCTCAAGACTGAGAAATTTCTGTGCCTGCAGTTACGTTTAGTATCTGGAGTTGCGTTTAACTGTCTTGCGCTACTTAATCTAGACGAAGTAGATTTTAGAGCTTATTGCTAATAAAAGTCAACTACTTTAACTTAAATATTTTTTTGATGACTGCTTTTGATGCTTTAAATTCTTTGCTAGCAAGGGTTTTCAGGATCGCTCCTGCTAAATAACCTCGTACTTAATAAAAATAAAAGCAATAATTTTATTAAAACTTGTTTAAGAAAATCAGCCAACAGACCGATCGGACCTACAATTCTTTCGCAAGAAATTCTTGAGACTTATTTTCAATAAATCCTATGCAGTCAAAACCGCGCAAGTCCGGAAATCGGGGTTTAATTTTCATTTGTCTGGCAGTTAGTGCTATTACTTCTGCCAAGACTATTAGTTCTCAAATGCAACAAATGCCCCTGCGATCGCTCTTGCAATCCGAAAGCGCGATCGCCCAAACCCCGAATCGCCAGTCTCAAGATGCGATCGTCCGCTGGAACTCTCTCACATTAGATATCATCAAAGCCGAAAAAACCTCTCCCCCGATGGCAGCCCGCAATTTAGGGATGGTTCACGCTGCCGCTTACGACGCTGCAAACGCTGTCCTCAAAGCTCAAAAAGTATATAAAGTTGAAGTGCAACCTCCCGCCGGCGCAACTGCCCAAGTGACTTACACTCCTACTAACCAACCCGGTTTCTGGCAACCCATACCGCCCGAATTAAAACCGGCTTCCATGCCGCACTGGAAAAATGTCAAACCTTTTGCCATGACAAAAGGTTCGCAGTTCCAAATAGCAAATATGCCGAGTTTAACGAGTGAAGAATATACAACAGAGTTCAACAAACTCAAAGAATTAGGAGCCAAAAATAGTAAAATTCGCACCGCAGATCAAAGTGCGATCGCAGTATTTTGGCTGAACAATCCAGGTACGCTTACTCCCCCCGGACATTGGAACCAAATTGCCGCAGATGTAGCGGTGCGTCGGGGCAATACTTTTGCACAAAACCTGCGTTTATTTGCAATCTTGAATATCGCCCTCGCCGATGCCAGCATCATAGACGGCGATCAAAAATATACCTTCAATCGGTGCGGCCGCTTACAGGAATTCAACAAGCAGAGAAAGATGGCAATCCCCAAACAACAGCCGATCCAAATTGGACGCCTTTATTGAATACGCCTTCTTCTCCTGCTTACGTTTCGGGACACAGTACCTTTGCCGGTGCGGCGGATGCAGTTTTGACGGCTTTCTTCGGCAATAATGTGAGTTTTACGGCTGTCGCCGATCCTTCGGTAAATTTGCCACCTCGGAATTTGAAAAGTTTTACTGAAGCTGCTGAGGAAGCGGGAATGAGTCGCGTTTACGGCGGTGCTCACTGGCATTCGGACAATCGAGATGGGTTGAAAGCTGGGAGGAATTTGGGTAAGTATGTTGTGGATAATTTTTAGGAAGATATTCCGAGATTGAAGCAAAGAAGGAAGAGGGAAGAGGGAAGAAGGAAGAAGGAAGAAGGAAGAGGGGGAGAGGGGGAGAGTGGGAGAGTGGGGAGAGTGGGAGAATTCCCCAAATTCCCAATTCCC
>JAAUPF010000197.1 GCA_012034575.1 Richelia sp. CSU_2_1
GAGACAGATACTTTCGTCGCTACTAACAAAGATGAAATTGGCTATACTCTGACAATCGCAGACTACGAGGTAGGTATAGACCAAATTGACTTGAGTGCTTTTGGTGTATCTAGTGCTAGCGACTTCGCGGAAATCCAAGATAAGGGAAGTTTCTTTGAACTCAAGACTCCTAAAGTCAACAATGCAGAAATTGTGCTGCGCATCAATGTCGATCCTACATTGCTAGCCTACATTTAAGGGTTGAGCTGAAAAATCATCCGAGAATCTACTAATTTCTTTTGATTATCGGGAATCAAAAATTAGTAGTGCGGACTCAAGTCTGCACTACGAACTTTGCGGACTGAAGTCCACACTACGAACCTTGCTTATTGCGGTCGATCGACCGGACACGATAATTAAAATTATTGATTAAAAATGCCGATCGCACTTATTAAAAAATAAAAATAATTTGCACTTTCACCGCTGCATCTTCCCGCAATATCTCTATTTGGCTGATGAATTCTCGAAAGTAAAACCTGCGTTCCGATTCTGACAAATCGAGCCAAAATTGGGGCAGAGAAACTGTTTGCGCAGTTTCTCGCAAATTCACTGGCGGTAGTTGCGCTATTTTGTTTTGCAATTCGGCAATTTCGGTGCGAATTTTGTAGGCTCTTAATTCGGCAGTTTCTGTGTCTAAAATTTCATTATTCACTAGCGCAGGCAGTTGCTCTAGAATTTGTTGTTTTGAATCGATCGCCCCGACAATTCCTGCTTTAATTCCATTCATATCCGGCATTTGCAATTCGGCAACAGCAGCAGGCAAATCCTGACAGATTTTTTCAATAGTTAATTGCAATATTTCCTGATAGGCAAAACTGCTGCATTTTGGCTGTTTGGGACAGTCGATCGGGCGCAAATAAAGGTATGTTTTATCTTGGCGGTAAGAGGTGACTTTTGATACTGTCATCGGTGACTTGCATTCCGCACAAACTGCTAAACCTGCAAGCGATCGCGGGGCGCTGGCCGCCCGAGGAGTCAGGCGGCGGTTGCGGCGCAGCAATCTATCGATTTGGGCTGCTTCTTCTCGGGAAATAATCGGGATGTGGGTATTAGAAATTACTTCACCATTGTGATAAGCTAAATCGCCTCGGTAAACGGGATTTGTCAACCAGCGGTGGCCGGTGCTGGCGGAGATTTTTTTGTTGTATTTCTTGGCTAAATAGCGCACAGAACCGCGCAAGGAACCGTAGAGGAGAAAATGTTCAAAAAAGTCTTTGACAACTGGGGAAGTGGATTTATCGACGGTGTATTTGTCTTTGCCGCGCCGATAGCCGTAGGGGGCTTTTCCGGGTGGAGGCAAGGCTTTGATGCGGTTGCGGGCTTGGGCTTTGCGGATGCTGCGACTGTGTTGGCTGCGCTGGATTTCTGCTAGGAGTTTGAGCAAGTTGGCTTTGTTTTCTGTTGCTGTTTCTTCTGTAACAATTAGTTGGATGCCGAGGGTTTCTAGTTGTTCTAAGTGGGAACATATTTGCTGTACTGTGTCGCCGAGTTGTTCGAGGCGCTGGATTAATAAATATTGAACTGGTTGTGTTTGGCAGTCTTTTAGCAGTTGCTGGAGTTGCTGTCTTCCTCCTAAGTCTTGATACGCGCGATCGACTTCTTGACCCCAAAAATTCGGTGCTGGGGCTGTTTCTAGTAGGGGTTCGCTGTAGGAGTAGGCAATGATTTGCATTGGTGTTTTGGATTTATTTTTTACCGCTGATGCAGGCAGATGAGCGCTGATTAACGCAGATCGATCGATGTTTTTTAGAGGTCTTGCTTGTTCTCCTTTTTGTTCGATCGACCGTCACCTTTAGCATAAAAAAAATATTTGTGTCGCGATCGTCTATGATTTTCATTTATTTTTTGCTAACTTATTGATAATTTACTTTTATTGAACTTGCTATATATTGCTATGCGTCAGGGATTGCACATCTAAAAAAAATTTGTTATAAAAAATTGAAGTAAGAAAAACTTAAATAGTCTCTGGGTTTGAGTTTTTTAACTTGAGATTTAAGTTTGATTACTGGTATTCGCTTTTTATGCCCTGCTTTTGCGGCCGGGCATTTTCTTGTTTAACGATCGATTTAAAATCCATCATTTATCGTAAACCTCCTATTCCAAATCACCCATCTCAAATCCTAAATTTTCACTTCCCCTCAAATCTCAAATCCTCTAATTCCCAATCCCAAATCTAAAATATTCTAATTTTTAATCTAAAATCTAAAATCTAAAATCTAAAATCGTTCAGTTCGATCGTGTTACCATCTGGATCGCGGACAAATAATGCCGCTCGACCTGATGCGCTCATTTGGAAATGCCAATTGCAGTCAATTAATTGCTGTTTTGCCACCTCTATATCGGCTACTGAAAATGCTAGATGTCGGTTGCGGCCCCATTTTTCTGAGTCTACTGCATCAGGGATAATTTTTGTAGCGAGAATCAGATGAATCTGAAAGTTACCGACTTGATACCAAATACCGGGAAATTTTAAATCTCTGTCTATCTTTGACAGTCCCAATACATTACTGTAAAAGTGTTCCGACTTTTCGAGGTCGGAAACAAGAATTGCTGCGTGAAGAACTTGAATAATTTGCATCGTTAAAAAACCTGGTTAAATAGTTGATAGTTGATAGTTGATAGTTGTCATTCTTCACTAATGACTAATGACTAATGACTCCTGACTAATGACTCCTGACTAATGACTAATGACTAATGACTGGAGAACCATTTATTTGGTATGATAACACAGTCGATCGTTCTTAACCTATCAAAAACAATGAAAGGCAAACAGGTACTGCTGACGGGTGGCACGGGGGGACTGGGACTTGGGGTGACGCCAACTGTACTGGCCCAAGGCCCAGACCTAACCATACCTTACACCAGCCTGCAAAATGTAGAGCGCCTCAAGCAAATTTTGCCTCCTGCTGATTTTTCCAGAATTCGTTTTGTTCCAGCAAATCTTTCGGATGAAGCATCGGTAAAACAACTAATAGATGGCATGGGAAAGGTAGATGTTCTCATTCATTTAGTCGGCGGTTTTTCAATGGGAAAAACTCATGAATACAGTTTTGATGATTGGAAAAAAGATTTTGACCTCAACTTGAATACTGCTTTTCTAGTATGCAAGCACAGCCTCGCAAAAATGTTAGAAAATGGTTACGGACGGATTGTCACGGTGGGTTCGCGAGGGGCCGAACAGCCTGCTGGACAGTTGGCAGCTTACTGCGCTGCTAAAGCGGGTGTGGTGGCTCTGACAAAGGCGATCGCAGATGAAACCAAAGGTACTAATATTACAGCTAATTGCGTTTTACCCAGTGTAATCGATACTCCAACAAATCGATCGGCTATGGGCGCAGAAAATGCCGATCGATGGGTGAAAGCGGAATCTTTAGCGGAGGTAATTTGCTTTCTCGCTTCTGACGCAGCCAAAGATATTCGCGGCGCGGCAATTCCTGTTTACGGTAATGTTTGATAAATCTAAGTAAGAGGGGGAGAGTGGAGGATGGAGAGAGTGGAAAAGGTGGATAATCCCCAACGCCCAATCCCCAATGACCCATTCCCCATTCCTAACTGTCAACTGTCAACTGTCAACTGTCAACTGTTTACAAAACTCGCAAGATGCTAGCTACTTTATCAATAGATTCCATCTGTCGAATTTCATCAATTGCTTGTTGAAAATTACCTTCCCTCACATCATGCGTTACGACAACAATTTCTGCTAATTCGCCGTGAATTCCAGTTTGCACCACTGATTCTAAACTAACTTTGCGATCGCCGAAACAAGTACCCAGCATACCGATTACTCCAGGTGTATCGCGGGTGAGAAAACGGGCGTAAAAGCGGGTGACAAGTTCTTCGATCGGCGCTATTTTGCAGTAATGTTGGTGAGTGCAACTCAGCAAAGGATGGGGAATCGGAATCGTTTCTGTTTTCAGAATCGCAGCAATATTCATAATATCAGATACGACAGCGCTAGCTGTCGGGCCGGCACCGGCACCGCGACCGTATAACATCAACTGCCCGATCGGCTCTCCTTCGACTAAAATGGCATTGTAGACGCCGTTAACGTTTGCCAGTGGATGAGTTTTCGGGACGAGAGTAGGATGCACTCGAATCGACAATTGTTCGCTTTCTCCCCCCGTTCGATCGCCGTCGCTTGTATTATCCCGAGCGATCGCTAATAATTTAATTACAAAACCCAACTTGTCGGCGTAGTCAATATCGGCCGCACTAACTTGCCCGATACCTTCGCAGTAAACATCCTCTAATTTGATGCGTCCGCCAAAAGCTAGCGAGGCTAAAATAGCTATTTTATCTGCAGCATCTAATCCATCTACATCCGCTGTCGGATCGGCTTCTGCAAAGCCTAATTTTTGCGCGTCGGCGAGCACTTCGGCAAAGTCTGCACCTTCTGTTTGCATCCGCGTCAGAATGTAATTAGTCGTGCCGTTGACGATACCGGTGACTGTTTGAATGCGGTTTTGACCTAAAGATTGTTTGAGAGTTTGAATGACTGGAATGCCGCCGCCGACAGCAGCTTCTAGCATGACATAAATGCCTTTTTCATTGGCAGCATCGAAGATTTCGCTGCCGTAGCGGGCGATAACTGCTTTGTTGGCGGTGACTACGTGCTTGCCGTTGGCAATAGCTTTCAGGATGAGCGATCGCGCCGGTTCCAATCCGCCGATCAGTTCTACTACAATATCAATTTCCGGGTCAGTGACGATCGATTCTAGGTCAGTGGTCAGCACATTTTGCGGCAATTGTAAAGACCGCGATCGAGAAATATCGCGCACGCCCACTCGATAAATTTCCAATTCCTGCAACAGCGGGTGGCGATTTTCTGGAGAGAGCAAAATCTCCGCCGTTCCCGCACCGACTGTACCCAAACCTAGCAAACCAATTTTGAAAGCCACGACTTTGACCCGTTGAAACTCTAATCTACAATCATTGTACGATCGGCGCGTATTGGTAGAATGCTCAAAGTCCCGTCTTCTTAAAGAAATCGGGACTGTGCGCGGTCGATCGGGGCTTGATGTTAAAATTTAAGGCTCTGCATCCATGTCTACCCCCATTTCTCGCAATCGGTGTGCCAATCTTTCAGCACGCTGTCTTTCTGAATTAAGTTGCTGTTCTACTTGTTGCAAGTGCGTTGCTGCTTCCTGAATTAAATCTTCTACTTGCGGCGGACATAGCACTTCATCTACCGATAAAATAAATTCAGGGAACTGTACCGATCGAACTTGCTGCCCCAGAAAAAATTCCTCGTGAGAATAAGTGCTTTCATTTTCGGGACGGCTGCACAGTCTAATTTTCGGTCGATTTGGGTCTACAATCCAATATTCAGGTATGTCAATAAAGTCATACTCTGCACGTTTGCGAATGTAGTCTTCCCGCCAATTTTGGCTGGTTACTTCGATAACTAACAGCGGTTTTTCTTCAAAGTCCATTACTGCAGAACCAGGTTGCGCGCAGACTTGTTCCCAAAGACTCCGAGTACAAATTACCACGTCGGGAACGCGGGCGGAGTTTTCCTCTGTGCGGACTGCGGTAGTAACAACTGCAACTAGCGGTAGGTGGTTTGCTGCAAAGAAGCGCCGGAATTGGTAAACTAAAAATTCGCAGATTTTGATATGTATTGCTATGGGTGTTGGCATTTCGATGAGCTGTCCCCGATATAATTCGTAACAAATACCTGATTCTCCCTGATAGTTCAGATATTCTTCAAAGGTCAGTTTTTGAGTAGAAGTTAAGACCATGTGAGTTATATCCCTTTTTTGGGTGAGCTTACTTTATATTTTACATGAATAACGCGAGTTCGAGGCGATTTGAGTAGCGGTACGGTACGTCGATCGATTTTAGATTTTAAATTTTAGATTTTAAATTTTAGATTGGTTATTTTAGATTCTCGATTCTCGATTTGAAACTTTAGATTGGTTATTTTAGATTCTCGATTCTCGATTTGAAACTTTAGATTGGTTATTTTAGATTCTTGATTCTCAATTTTCGATTGTTGATTTTAGATTCTCAATTCGAGACTTTAGATTGGTGATTACTGTTAAAAAATGTAGGGCGAGAATACCCGCCCTACTATTCAAATTAAATCATCCCGCACATTAGTTAGTATGTTTCAACGTGCCAGCGATGGTCTTTCTTCAACTGTTTCTGGTAGTCAGCCCAATTGACTCCAAACTTGCCTGCTGCTGCCGACATTCCTTCATCAATTCCGCCTTCCATTCCCTTCAAACCGCAGATGTAAGTGTGAGTTTTCGGTTTTTGTACCAAATCCCACAATTCGTCTGCGTTTTCTTGAATCCGATTTTGAATGTACATTTTGCCGCCGTCAACATTCTTTTGCTCGCGGCTGATGGCATAAGTCAAGCGGAAATTGTCGGGGAACTCGCGCTGCAATTGTTCCAACTCTTCTTTGTAGAGAATGTTGGGAGTGTAAGCAACTCCAAAGAACAGCCAAGCTAGACCTTTGAACTTGTAACCGGGATTGTTTTCTTTGAACATCCGCCACAAATAAGCGCGGAAAGGAGCAATACCCGTGCCGGTAGCCATCATAATAATGGTGGCATCTTCGTCTTCGGGCAACAGCATTTCTTTGCCTACCGGGCCGGTGATTTTGACATCAGCCCCCGGTTCCAAACCGGTGAGGAAAGTAGAACAAACGCCGTATACTGTTTCGCCGGTTTCCGGGCTTTTGTACTCCAGGCGGCGGACGCACAGAGAGACTGTTTTGTCATCTACATCGTCTCCGTGGCGGGTGGAAGCGATCGAATAAAGCCGAATTTTGTGAGGTTTGCCGTTTTTATCCGTACCGTCAGGAATAATTCCAATACTTTGACCTTCCAGATAGTGCAAATTGCCTCCAGAAATGTCAAATTTGACGTGCTTGACTGTACCGTCACCGCCTTCTCTGACCAATTCTTCTGTAGAAATGCACTTGCCAATATAGGGATTGGCTGGCTTGTAGAGGTTTACTGGAACTTGAACTTTTTCTTTGGCTTGAGTCATGGGTTTAGGGGTTGCTTCTGATTTCTGACTCTGTTGCCCTGTTGATACTGGTGCGACTTGGCCGTTAGTTTCGGCAGTTCCGTTTGAGGGTCGAATGCTGAGGATTTTGCCGCCCATCCGGGCAATTCTCCGCATTTCTTGATTCATGCGATCGTAGGGTACGGTAATAAACACGCTGCCACTACGGCGAATCGGTTGGCTCATTTGGTCAGTTGTTTCGTTCTGACGCATCCCCTCAACTTCGTAAATAAAGATGCGGCTGCCTGATTCTGAGTTGGCTGCCACACCAGATATGCTTGGGCTGTACATTTGTTGCTTTTCCTTCACGATACAGAGTTATAAAGAATGAGAATGTGACGTGAGACTCAATTTACTTTTTTCTTAAGGCCATCTGGACTAATTGGCCGCGCCAATCTCTCAGTCTCGCCTTGGGGCGGGATTGTTAAGTTGCGATCGCTCGCGCCTCCAATTCCCCACTAGCCGAACCCACCCTCACTCGCCGAGCCCGGCTGCGTTCGGCTGTTGACCTATAGCTATTGTTGTCTGCGTGCTGCAAATATTTTACCCGATCGAGGGATCGGCCCCGATAAGTCGTTCGATCGCCCGATCGCCTGTGGGGAATTCACAATTCAAAAACCAGCCAGACGGCTCTGGTGCTGGTTTCGCAATCTTTTAGCGTACAATAAATTGTTGCCGTTTTCGACCTCAGCTAAAAAAATAGCCCCCATCGGTGGTAAGTATCAAAAAAATAAATTTCTGCTGCTGAGGTTGAGCTTGTAGGGGCGATCGCATTCTGGTAAGATTAACGGCTAAAGTTGGTATTAATTACGCAGACAAAGCTGAAAGCCCCGTGACTTCAGTCCCGAACGTGCAGCTTTCAAAAGTAACCGCAACCTCGACTGCTGTCGGGGAAACGGACAGATGCCGTCTGACACGGCTATTTAGGAATGAAACTGGTTGCGGATCTATCCCAAAAAGTTTAATTCTCAAGCATCCCCGCTAATTGACTGCGGGAGAGTGTCAACTACCTTGAAGATCGCTCGGGTCTTCCAGAGCAAGCAGTCTGGTGATTGCAGCAGGCTGGTTTGGCTCGATCCCATCGGGGTAGCAAAGTCACAAAAATTCTGCTTGTTACTACCTGCGGGGTGTCGCTCGATCGCGACTTGAATGCCAGGAGAGAATATTTTCAACTGGGAACCCTCGGCTTGAGGGAGATAGCCTGCTTATCTTGGGATGGCCGACCACTCAACAGCGCAGGAAGTAAACACCGAACCGCGATTAAAAACAGTTTTAGTCAGGTTTGGGTAAGTTTTATTAAGCAGTTAGTAAACATTGTTTTTTGTTAGAGGGAAACTATGACCAGTAAGCCGGATCGCGTGGTTTTAATTGGTGTTGCCGGAGATTCCGGTTGCGGAAAATCTACTTTTTTGCGCCGCTTGACCGATTTGTTTGGGGAAGATTTCGTAACAGTAATCTGCCTCGACGATTATCACAGTCTCGATCGCAAACAGCGCAAAGAAACGGGGATTACCGCCCTTGACCCCAGAGCCAACAATTTTGACCTGATGGCCGAGCAAATGAAGGCCCTGAAAGAAGGTAAAGCGATTGACAAGCCGATCTACAACCACGAAACCGGTGCGATCGACCCGCCGGAAAGAATCGAGCCGAATCACGTAATTGTGATTGAAGGATTGCACCCGCTTTACGACGAGCGAGTTCGATCGCTGCTCGATTTCAGCGTTTACCTCGACATCAGCGACGAAGTAAAAATTGCTTGGAAAATCCAGCGCGATATGGCGGAACGCGGCCACAAATACGAAGACGTGCTGTTTGCGATCAACGCTCGCAAACCCGATTTTACGGCTTACATCGACCCACAAAAGCAATACGCTGATGTGGTAATTCAGGTGTTGCCTACCAATTTAATTAAGGATGATAAAGAGCGGAAAGTTCTGCGCGTCCAGATGATCCAGCGCGAAGGTATCGCCAATTTTGAGCCTGCATATTTGTTTGACGAAGGTTCGACAATCAACTGGATTCCTTGCGGTCGCAAACTGACTTGTTCTTATCCGGGAATTAAGATGTACTACGGACCGGATTCTTTCTACGGTCACGAAGTTTCGATTTTGGAAGTAGACGGTCAGTTTGAAAATCTCGAAGAAGTGATTTACATCGAGAGCCATTTGAGCAAGACTTCTGCGAAGTATGAAGGGGAATTAACTCACCTGTTGCTTCAGCACCGCGAATATCCCGGTTCTAACAACGGAACTGGTTTGTTCCAAGTGTTGGTGGGATTGAAGATGCGGGCGACTTACGAGAAGTTGACTGCGAAGGAAGCTAAAGTTGCTGTTAGTGTTTAGAACTCTGACGTGAAGGATTGGGGAGGCGCGATCGCGCCTCTTTTTTTATGGGAAAATAAACCCAGAAGGTGCAGAAAGTTTTCCAGAAGAGTTAGGATTTTACCGATAGTTGAAACTTGTCGGGGGACTCAGCTTTACCAAATTGTGTTTATCGTCGATAATTGAATCCGGCGATCGCGACTGATAACGGGTACATTAAGATATAAACCGGTAGCAGCTATAATGCGATCGGGCAGATCGGGAATCTGCGAGCGGTCAACTTGCTTTAAAGTCAGAGCTATATTGCGATCGAAAGGAATTTCAACCAATAACGCTTCATCGCTTTCAACTTCTCTCAATAATCGATCGAGCGTCGTTGAATTAATCCGCCCTCTCTCGCTCAGATAAACAATTTCTGCTAGTGTAATTGATGAAAAAGCTACCTGGTTTCCCTCAGCAGCTATCTGTTCTATTGTCGTTCTAGCAGTTACCGAAAGTCGCGAATCGCTAAAGATATACCAGATAACTGCATGAGTATCAGCTACAGCACGCAGCATTAGAAATCCTCCCTTGGGAAATTCGCCCATTCTTCAGAGCGAACTTCATCTATATCCTCCGCAGAGGGTGCAGTTCCCAAGTCCGCACATAAACCCCACAACGATTTGCGGGGAGTCTGTGCAACAACTAATTCTCGTTCTATTTCAGGAACGATCGACTTAATCAACCGTAACTTTTCGGCTACAGACAACTGCTTGACCAGATTTAAAACTGCCTCGAAAGTCATGTTTTTTATGCTGCAATTTTCGATCGCTATAATTGTAGCATTTCTGAGTTTTCCGTACTTGTTGTGCCAAAATTTTAGAAAAAGTAGCGAGCAAGCCTGTGAAGCTGGAAATTTAAAGGAAAAAAGGTTATTTTTGACGATCGCAATTGCCCACCTTCCTTCTACTTACCGACAGATTCGGCAAACAACCCGATCGATATGCTATAAAAAACTCAAGCATTTAACTGAGGTAATAATTATGCCAGAAACTATTGCTGCGGTATACGAAAATGGAATGTTGCGTCCCTTAACTCCTTTGTCATTGAATGATGGGGAAACCGTGCAGATCCAAATCATAGCAGAAGCGCAGTCGGAAGAGATTAAGGGCGATCGAGAATTGGCAACTAAGTTGAGAGAGTGGCGGGGATTGATACGTTTGCCAAGGAAAAAGTTTCAGTTAGACGCAGCCACAGAAAAAAAACGGCGCGAATTGTTTGAAAAACTAAAAGGAAGAGTGGGAAAACCTCTTTCTGAAATCGTCATTGAGGATCGCGGCCAGTGGTAAATGCTTATTTCTTGGATACAAGTGCTTTGGTAAAGCGGTATGTGCCTGAATTGGGCAGTAATTGGGTTCAATCAATTACTGTTCCTGCCGGGGATAATTTTATCGCGATTTCTCAAATTACTTGGGTGGAAGTACGCAGCGCTTTGGCACGCCGTTTGCGGGAGGGAAGTTTGTCTGTCGATGAAGTTGACCAACTCGTACAAGATTTTCGCACAGATTTTGACAATCAATACGAAGTTATTGATGTCGATCGAACTTTAATAGAAACAGCGGGCGAATTGGTGATGCAACACCCGCTGCGCGCTTATGATTCGATTCAGTTAGCATCAGCTTTACAAGTTGAATCCGCGATCGTTGCAATACCAGAAACTCAACTAATTTTTGTTTCGGCTGACAATCGATTGCTGAATATCGCTCAATTGGTAGGGTTGGCGATCGATAATCCTAATAACTATCCATAACAGTGCGATTTATAAACACAAATAAACGCAGATAATTTGCCAACATTTGGACCAGCATTTATCTGCGTTAATCTGCAATTTTATATTCGATTTTTGTGGGGAAATGAACCGCAGAGGGCGCAGAGAGCGCAGAAGAAAGTTAGGGGAGAATTTGGGGATATAGAGAGGTTAAGAAGATTTTTCCGGCTTTATTGAGGTCGTTATTTAGGGCAAAAGTTAGACTGCGAACTCGGATATCGCCAGTTGTTATGTCTAGTGGTTGTGTGAGGTCTTGCGGGTAGATAAGAATTGCATTTTTACAGTTTTTATGTATCTTTAAGGCGACTCAATTGTTGTTCTTAACTTATTGTAGCCGATCGACCTTAACATACAAAGATTCAAGAAACTTCACAGCTTCATCGAGTACAGATTCCGGTAACTTTTCGAGAATCGCGATCGCCCGTTGGCGGATTTCTCGATCGGCTGCGGGTTGCTGCGAGTCTGTTTCTGCTAAACTGCTATTTTTAAATTGCTTTTGCTTCGCTAAAGCTGTTTCTGGGGTAACAAAAATGCCGACATCTGTGGGAAAATTTACACTCTCACCATTGTAGCATTTAACAACCAAATCGGTCACGTTCATCGCTACCCGTTGATTGAATTTGAAGAATTCTGAAAAGAGCGATCGCCGCGAGTAGTCTGAAGTAAATGTTCTCCAACTCGATTGACTTCTGTTGTAAAAATAATTTTTTGCGTTTCCGTACCAACAGACAGCAAAACATCATGAGTGTTGGGGGCGATCGCGGGTTTAATAGATAAAACTTGTACTTTCATCGTCTTAATGAGTAAACTGCTTGAAGGTTCCAGTAATTTAAAAACTCTGCTAATTCCATTTTATATTTTGTCGCATTCCAAGGGTCGCGAATCATAATTTTTCCTGTACCATCAAGTCCGTCAACAATGACTATATGCCCCAAGTCAGCTAAAGTTTCCCACAACACAGCAGCCCAAGAACCAGTATTAATTAATACCTCCACTATTTCATAATTTGTGGCCCCAGGTAGAGAAACCGTACCGCCCACCCAAAATCTCGAATTGCTGGCATCCAGAGTATTGAGTGCGATCGCTAAATTTTCAACATTTACAGGTACTCCTGTTTCAGTCGCAATTAAAGACTGGTTGGTATTGTAAATTCCGCGATCGGTAAGCAGCATTTCACCGCAAGCAGGGCCGCACGATAACCGATCTTGTTGTTGGACGACAGCTCGATCGGGTATTTCATCAATAACTTGCCAATTGCCACCAGCCCCAGATAATCCTACCATATCATCAGTTTATCATTTTTGACCGCTCCTTTTAAAATAGCAGTGCCATAATGCAGTTGCTACAAGTTGTGAATCAACTTAACTTAGTATTAATGTCGATCGCCACTGTTCCCGAAAAAATCAAACTTGTGCCGAAATTACCTAAACATGATATATTCAACTCCGTAAACCCTGAACAGCACTTTCAGGTATTGCCACTTTATCGACGAGTCAACTGAATGCTTCCTACTTTCAAAAAATTAATTGCCATTGCCATCTTTTTCGCAGCCTTAAAACTTGTAGTTGACTTCCCGTATTTTAAAGAAGTAAAAAGTTCGATCGCCCACCGCAATCTAGCAAACGCCACCTCAGACACCGAAACTCTGCGACAAACAGCCACTAACAAGCCCCCCGCATCGCCTCAAACATCGCCTTATCAAAAATTCGATGTAGTAGTTTATGGCGATGAAGTACCGGGGATTTGTGCGGCGGTTTGGGCGAAGAAAACTTTAGGGGAAAAAGGAAAGGTTGCATTAGTTCGATCGAACTATAAACGGATCTTTTGGGCGGCGTACTCACCCGC
>JAAUPF010000198.1 GCA_012034575.1 Richelia sp. CSU_2_1
TTTTTCGTGGGTTTGACCTCGAACTCGATGATGAACGAAGTGACATTCGAGTTCGAGGTCAAATAGGGCGGGTTTATTTAACCTGTCTGCAAGCTTTGAGGCTCAAGAGTGAACCCGCCCCTACAGGTTTATTAAGAAAGGTGCAAGATCGAGTGTTAAAACCGACTGAAAAATGCTGCAAAATCATTGAATATTTGTCGATCGAATCTGCCATTCAGTCCTCTTTAAGAGGACTTTCGCTATGAGACGGGGTTTTTCAACCCCCGGCGGACTTGCGGGTATGCGAGGGAATTTTAGCGGCGGTTTAAGAAAGCCATTTTCGATTGTGAATTATTGCCACAAACCCGGTTTCTCAAATTGATGCAAGATGTCCGCGAAACTATTGTTACTCAGGGATCGTCATCAAAGGCAATTACCAGGAATCGATATCAGAGGTAAATCACTCGTGTCTACCTTCAACACCCCAACCAACTTCCCTACCGGCACAAATCCGAATGCCGTTGTTGCAGCCGACTTTAACAAAGACGGTAAGCCAGATATCGCCGCATCCAACACCGCCTCTAACAACATCTCCATTCTGTTGGATAGCAGCAACACAAACTTTAACATCGGCTTTTCTCCCACAACTCTCGAATTAGGAGACTTTAACGCTGACGGCAACCTTGACATAGTTAGTGGAGGGACTGACGGGGCAGCCATCCTGTTAGGAAATGCTACAGGTGGCTTTGCTACTCCAACAAACTTCAATGCGGGGGTAAATATCGCTGCTTTTGCTGTGGGTGATTTTAACGGAGACAGCAAGCTAGATTTAGCCGCAGCAAACAGTCAATCTAACAGCATATCGATTCTGTTGGGAACGGGGACAGGCAGTTTTGGAAATCCTACTAATTTTAATGCAGGAATAAATCCGCAGTCTGTCGTCGCGGGAGACTTTAATGCTGATGGAAAACTCGACTTAGCTACAGCAAATCAAGGGTCAAATAATGTCTCAATTCTCTTAGGAACGGGGACGGGCATCCTTTGGAGTTCCTACTAACTTTAACTGCGGGTAACAAGACCCGCAGTCAGTCGCCACCGGAGACTTTAATGCTGACGGCAAACTAGATTTAGCTACAGCAAACCCAGGGTCAAATAATGTCTCAATTCTCTTAGGAACCGGGACGGGCAGTTTTGGAGTTCCTACTAACTTTAATGCGGGAACAAATCCGCATTCTGTGGCTGTGGGAGACTTTAATAACGATAACAAGTCAGATTTAGCAGTAGCAAACAAAGGCGCTAATAATGTCTCTATTTTGTTGGGCAACGGTGCGGGCAGTTTTACTGCGGCTGACAACTTTGATGTGGGAACAAATCCCTATGATGTTGCTGTTGCAGACTTTGACGGTGACGGCAGGCAAGACTTAGCTGCGGCCAATTTCCAATCTAATAATGTTTCGGTTTTGCTCAATAATACGCCCTTTGTCAATTTCGGTTCAGTTACCTACGATCGCACTAAAGGCAGTGCGGGTACCTTCGAGATTCCGGTGACAATTAGCCGCAGTCCCGTTAAAGATTTGACAGTTGCGATCGCCCCTAATTCCACAAGTACAGCTACCCAAAATTTAGATTACACTATTTCACCGACTAACATCACATTCAGTGCGGGTACTAACACTCTGACGCAAAATGTTGCTGTCACTATTATCGATGATGATGTTGCAGAGAGTTCGGAAACAGTAGTTTTTGACTTAAGCTCGATCGCGAATGGAATTGCAGGAAAAACAACTCAAACTACGCTGACGATCGCCGTTAACGATCCTATAACTTACACGATTGCTGCTGCTACTCCTAGCCTTGCTGAAGGCAACAGCGGTAGCAATCCGGTTACTTTTACCGTGACTCGCAGCGGAGGTATCGATACTGCCAGCAGTGTCAATTATGCGATCGGCGGTACTGCTACAAACGGCACTGATTACAACAATATCGGCGGCACTTCTGGGGCAACTGCTGCTACTGGTACGATTAATTTTGCTGCGAGTGAAGTATCGAAAACTATCGCTGTGAATGTCTCGGGCGATGCTGACATCGAACCGGATGAAACTATTACTGTTTCTCTCTCAAATTCGGTGGCACCGGGGCCGGGGGCGACAACTGCGATCGCGACTGCTACAACTACTATTACTAATGATGATGTCGCACCTGTTAGCCCCCCGATTGCTGAGAATAACAATCCGCCCGCACCAATTGTCAATGCGGGAATTATTGTTAATCCGACATCGGGATTAGTCACGACAGAAACAGGCGGTACGGACAAATTTACCATCAAACTAAACAGCCAACCGACTGCTGATGTAACAATAAATTTGCGCAGCAACAATGAGGCGGAGGGCATAGTTTCACCAACTAGCGTTACCTTCAATTCTAGTAATTGGAATCTCGAACAAACTGTAACAGTAACTGGCGCGCCCGATCGCGTATTTGATGGCAGTCAAATTTACAGTATTGTTACCGATCCTGCTGTGAGTGCCGATCGCAATTATTCCGGCTTAAATGCGATCGATGTTTTAGTTACCAACAGCGATAACGATCCTAACAACAATAATAAATCGATCGTCGATCCGGTAACGGGCGATCGATACAAAGCTGGCGAACTTTTAGTTAAGTTAAAACCCGACGCCGCCGGAGTTACAATTCAGAGCGATTTATTTGCAGGTATCGGCGCGATCGAAGTTGAAAATCTCGTACCTCCAAGCCCATCTAATACCGTTAATCCTCCATCCCCGATCGATTTTGCATTTATCACCGAAGGAGATGCGATCGCCCTGCCAAATCCTGCTACTTCCGCGCCGCAAACTAACTCTAACTCAACAGCAGAACAATTACCGCAATGGCGAGAAGTTAAATTTGCTGCCAATGCAGACTTGCAGCAAATAAAAGCGAAATTAGCCAGCGATCCGAGAGTTGCAGCAGTCGAACTCAATTATGAATTATCGATTCAGGAGACGCCAAACGATCCGAAATTCAAACAACTTTGGGGTTTCAATAATACCGGACAAACTGATGGAACTCCCGATGCGGATATTGATGCAGCAACAGCTTGGGACGTGCAAAAAGGCAGCAAAAATGTGGTAGTAGCAGTTATCGATTCGGGTGTGGATTACAAACACCAAGACCTTGCTGCTAATATTTGGAACAATCCAGGAGAAATCGCGGGCGATCGCATTGACAACGATAATAACGGATACAAAGATGACGTGCGAGGCTACGATTTCATCAATAAAGACAGCGATCCGATGGATGACAACAGCCACGGAACTCATATTGCGGGAACTATTGGTGCAGTTGGCAATAATAGAATTGGCGTTGTCGGTGTCAGTCAAAATGTCAGCATCATGCCTATAAAAGTGATTGATTCTGATGAATTTGGTCCGACGGATCGCATAGTAAAAGGGATTAACTATGCGACTAACAATGGTGCAAAGATAATTAATGCTAGTTTTGGCGGCAGTTTTTCCTCTCAAGTGATGAAAGATGCGATCGCCGATGCTAATAACAAGGGCGTTTTGTTTGTAGCAGCCGCAGGTAATGAGGGAAATAACAACGATCGCAACCCTAACTATCCTGCCAGTTACGATTTGCCCAATATCATATCAGTAGCCGCTACTAATGACCGCGATCGATTGGCTGGATTCTCCAACTATGGCAAAAATTCCGTAGATTTAGGAGCGCCAGGAGAGGATATTCTGAGTACGGTTCCAGGGAATCAGTACAATTTTAAAACTGGCACTTCTATGGCCGCTCCCCACGTAGCGGGTGCAGCAGCATTACTGTTAGCTCAAAACCCCAATTTTAGCGCCGCCCAGCTCAAAGATAGCTTGATGAAAACGGTAGATCCGCTAACTTCTTTGAACGGCAAAACGGTTAGCGGCGGGCGTTTAAATCTTGGCAAATCCTTCAACAACTCACCCGCCAACAAACCGCCTGTTTTCAACTATGGCGAGACAACAAGTCCGTGGCATTTCAATAACTTACCGGCGAATAACTCATCAACCTTCGAGTACGCTTTTCCCGCAAATACTTTCACCGATCCAGATCCGGGAGACAAACTTACCTATACAGCAACTTTGATGGATGGTAATCCTCTCCCGCAGTGGCTTACCTTCAATTCAGATACTCGCACTCTCAGCGGCAAAAGTCCTAAGCCGCAGGAATTTAGAGTTAAGTTAACAGCAACAGATAAGGCGGGGGCTAGTGTTAGTGACGATCGAGGTATGTTACTAATATTTGGCAGCCGAGGTGTAGTGATTGACGGCTATATTGCAGGCGCAACTCTGTTCCTAGATGCTAACAAAAATGGCATCAAAGATAGCAACGAACCATCTACTATTACTGACAGCAACGGCGAATACAATCTCGATATTTCCTTTGAGAATTTCGACATTAACCAAAACGGAGAAATCGATCCAGCAGAAGGCAATTTAGTTGCGATCGGCGGTATCGATACTGCCACGGGATTACCCTTAGAAACGCCTGTTACCGCACCTTCAGAGGCCGGAGTTGTCACCCTGCTAACGACTTTGGTGGCAGATTTAATCGATCGAGGAATTGCACCGGAAACCGCGCAATCTGCTGTCAAAACTTCTCTATCTCTCCCCGCAGAAGTTGACTTGATTAGCTTAGATCCGATTTTAGCTACCAAAAATAACGAACCGGGCGGAGTTCGAGTCTTCACAGAAATGGTGAAAGTGCAAAATACTATCACTCAAACCGCTGCTTTAATTGATGGTGCTTCTAGTTCAACTACTGAAGAAATTGTCAAAGCTGTTGTCGCTTCAATGAGCGATCGAATTGCATCGGGTAATGTTTTAAATCTCAGCAATGCGGCAGATGTATCACCAATAATCCAGCAAGCGATCGCGAAAATTCAGCAAATAGATCCGAGTTTTGACAGTCAAAAGTTACCTCAATTATCCCGCAAGCTGCGACAGTAATGGCAGCAGCAAATCAGCGGGTTGATGCGGCTGTTGCCAACACAACAACATCAATTCCTGAAGCATTCGCCCGCGTTCAAAAAGTAGCTTTGGGCGCAACTACTCAGGATTTTAAGGCTGTTGGTGCGGGAAGTAAGACAATTTCTCAGGTGGTTGCTGACAATACTGGTGCTGCTTTAGATAGCAAAATTCAAGCTGTAACATTACCTGCGGGGATTGCGACTCCTGTTGTTTCTGGTGAAGCCGATTTGGGCAGCAATTCGCCCGATCGAATTCTCGGTACGAATGGTGACGATACTATAACTACTGACAGTGCTAATGATGTTTTGATGGGGATGAAAGGCAATGATTCCCTTAACTCCGAACTGGGAAATGACACTGTTTTCGGCGGCAGAGGTAGCGATACTTTGCAAGGAAGTAGCGATGATGATGTATTGTTTGGAGGGAGGGATGCTGACATTTTAAACGGTGCTGATGGCAGCGATATTTTGTTGGGAGGTGAGGGTGACGATTTGTTGGATGGCGGTTCGGGCAACGATCTTTTGACTGGAGGTAGCGGGAGCGATCGCTTTGTGTTAAATTTAGATAGCGGTTCCGATACGATCGTGGATTTTGAGTTAGGAATCGATAAATTTGTGTTGGATAATGGTTTGACTTTCCAGCAGTTAGAAATCAGTCAAACTGCGGCAGGAACATTGCTGAAACTTGGATCGAGCGATCGCATTTTGGCAACGGTGGTAGGATTGAAGGGTGCGATCGGTGCTGCGGATTTTATATAATTTTAAATCTAGCAGATATAAAGTCGATCGAGATCTCACGCTTACCCAAAAGTCCGCCGGGGAATCAATTCCCCGTCTCATAGCGCAAGTCGGTTAAAAACTGAGATCTTGCACCATTCTCAACAAGCGCCGAGAAACCGGGTTTCTGTGCGAAAAATATCGGTTTTTGTGCAAAGTTTATACCAGAAACCCGGTTTCTGACATTGGTGCAAAATGTCAGTTAAAAACCGACTAACAGACAAATTCAGCGCAACACCTCTTCAGTCCTCTTCCAGAGGACTTGCGCTATGAGACAGGGATTGAAAATCCCTGTCGGATTATCGGATCGGCGAAAAGTTCGATCGAGTTCGATCGCATTTTTAAGATATGCAGCCGCTTATTTTACCAAAACATATCGGACTAAAATGCTCATTACTTGATTTGGGTTGGTAGTTGGCTGCAAAGGACTCCAATCTCTAACTGCTACATATCCAAGACCGTGCAATCGGTGAATGGTACTTCTAACTATTCTGGGAGAACCTATCAGCAAATGCTTTAGCTGTTCTCTGTTTGCGACTAGGTTTTCCACAACTGAATTATCGATTGATGTATTTTGCAGATCGTCACCAGAAATAGACGAGAAGTTTTTGGGCATAGTAATTCTCCTGTTTTGAGTGCGATTACCTATAAAACAGAATAAAACCTTCGTTGTCATGAGTGCAACAAAATAATGCACAGGTGACAACTAATCGCGACGCTGGCGCTGTCGTTTTCGCGCCCAGATTTCTCTCAGGTGAGCGGGTTCATTCTCAAATTGAGTCCAGAGGGCGTGAATTTCCGCCAATCTCCGTTTGTCTGCTTCCGACGGTTCCCGGCGGTGCTCGCCTTGGGAAAACCAATGAGCGATCGTGCTTTTAGATCGCCCGCACAATTCGGCAAGCTCTTCGTAGTTGACAGCCCAATATTTCAGGAACTCTTCGGGTTCCATTTGTTTAGCCCTATAAATCTCAAACAGCTCCCAGTGTCGTTTAGTGGGCGTGCGGGGTGCAATCATCGGCATTCCTCTAGCAATGCACGGAGGGCAACATTGAGATTGATGATACAGGAAAAAAGCGACTCTTTTGTACTCGTTGCGCGAAAATCGCATTTTTGGTAATTAGTAATTAGTAATTGGTAGAATGAATCTAAAATATCTAACTGAAAAAACATGACTCAAAATAATTTGCTGTCTCGCATTTCGATCGACTCAAATATCTGTTTTGGCAAACCATGTATTCGCGGCCATCGCATCTGAGTTTCTCTGATTCTTGACTTTCTCGCTAGCGGAACGACTTTAGAAGAATTGCTTGAGGAATATCCCGGAATTGAACGAGAAGACATTTTGGCTTGTATTGCTTATGGCGCTGAGTTGGCAAGAGATTGTTATGTCGAAATTCCTGTTGGTGAAACAAAGGTAGCTTTAAAGTGAAGTTAAAACTTGATGAAAATTTAGGCAGCCTGCGCTTGCCTTCTCAAGCGAAACCGCAAGATTTGCAAGCAGCAGTAGAAATATAGCTAACCTATATCATTTGTGTAATTCTTGTAGGGGCAATCCCCCCGTGGTTGCCCCTACTTTTCGGGGTAGGCACGGGGGCACTACCCTACATATTTGTACGAATGATTTAGACCCACTATATTAATTCGCGGATTGGATGTCGCAGAAGTTGCAGGTAAATTGTGGATTATCCAAGGAGAACAGCTTTTGGAGTATCAAGCAATATCGTCAGGCGAATCTGATTAAAAAATTCCCCGAGATAAGGTAGGGTTAGTTCCTTACAACTTCATAAAAGCCGCAGTTGCAACCGCCGTCTAAGCCTGCGAAGCCCGCAATTGCCCGCAGGCCGCATCCGCTTCCAACCCGCGAGAATACCGCACGCTAACTGCTATTTTCTTCTCATTCAAAACATCAACAAAAGCCTTAATTCGATGCGGATTCGGTCTTTTATAATCAGCTTCTTGAATCGGATTGTAAGGAATTAAATTGACATGACATTGAAAACCGCGCAAATGATTTGCTAACTCCGCAGCGTGTTCCGGCAAATCGTTGACGCCTGCTAATAACACGTATTCAAAACTCAACCTGCGTCCCGTAGATTTGACATATTCCCGACATTCTGCAATTAACTCATCCAAATGGTAAGGGCGGGCGCTGGGAATTAATTGTTCCCGCAATCTTTGATTGGAAGCGTGGAGGCTGACGGCGAGAGTAACTTGCAATTGATGTTCTGCTAGTTGGCGGATGCGATCGCGAATTCCCACTGTAGAAATCGTGATATTTCGCTGTCCGATTCCTACATCTTGATTCAAACATTTCACCGCAGCAACTACATTATCGGAATTCAACAGCGGTTCGCCCATTCCCATAAATACAATGTGGCTGACTCGGCGGCCGAAATCTTGCTGTACTGTTAATATTTGATCGACTATTTCATGTTTCGCTAAATTGCGCTTGAAACCGCCTTTTCCCGTAGCGCAAAAATCGCAGCCCATCGCGCAGCCAACTTGCGCCGAAACGCATACAGTCAGCCGTTTTTCTGTAGGAATACCAACAGTTTCAATAATTTGACCGTCTGCTAATTTTAAAAGATATTTAACAGTAGCGTCCGGCGCAACCGATCGAAAGTGAATCTTCGATCGCCCGATCGAAACATTAGCAGCCTCTTCGCGCCACTGTTTCGGAAATACAGAAATCTCAGAGATCGATCGCACTCCTTTCTCATAAATCCATTGATACAACTGCTTTCCCCGATAAGCCGGTTGTCCTTGCTGTTGCACCCACTCGGTTAACTCAGCTAAACTAGCACCCAATAATGGTTTAACTTGGCCCGAGTCAACAGCAGTTCGATCGGCACGATCGGAACTAGAATTTGCACGGCGGGCGCGATCGGCAGATTGCACTTGAGAAACGGAGGTAGGCGACATAGGTCATCACAAAATTTACGGTCACTTTCTATACTAGAACTTCTCGACCAAAAAGTTAGCCATCGGGCCCGGCCGGCGAAGACAGCGCAACTACAAACCTTAATTTTTGGCAAAATTTTGCAAATATTGCGTCTAAATGACCGCCGCCACCTAAAATAAACTCTGTACTTTGCGAAAGGGTATGTGAACTTATTAGCTTTACACCACAATTAATGCAAATTTCATGGTGCTAAATATTCTCGCACAGCCCTTAGGGTTTCAATTTACGTCCCCCGGGCCGATTATTTTTGAACTCGGCCCCGTAGCAGTCCGTTGGTACGGGCTGTTGATTGCTTCTGCTGTTTTGATTGGGGTCAGTCTTTCCCAATACTTAGCCGAAAAACGCCGCGTCAACCCGGAATTGTTGGGGGACTTGGCAATTTGGTTGGTGGTGGGCGCTATTCCTTGCGCCCGGATATATTACGTGGCTTTTGAGTGGCGGCAATATGTCGATCGCCCGGAAGATTTGATTGCAATTTGGAAAGGTGGAATTGCCATTCACGGGGCAATTTTGGGCGGGGCGATCGCAGCTTTAATTTTTGCAAAAATCCAGCGAGTTTCTTTTTGGCAATTAGCTGATTTAGTAGCGCCTTCAGCAATTTTAGGACAGGCGATCGGGCGTTGGGGCAATTTCTTCAACTCGGAAGCTTTCGGTCGCCCTACAGATTTACCTTGGAAACTGTATATTCCCCCAAACAGCCGCCCGCCGGAATACACTAATTTTGAATATTTTCACCCGACATTTCTCTACGAATCCCTGTGGAATTTGGCAGTATTCGGGTTGCTGCTGACTTTGTTTTTCCGCGATTTGCAGGGCAAAATTCGCTTGAAAATTGGTGCTTTGTTTTTAATTTACATCACAGCCTACAGTTGCGGTAGGGTTTGGATTGAAGGGCTGCGAACTGATAGTTTGATGTTCGGACCTTTGCGGACGGCACAAATGGTAAGCTTGACAGGAATTGTTTTGGGATTGGGTGGGTTGGCTTGGCTTTATGCGCTCGATCGACCTTTGCCAGATGTTGTTCCTGCTAATGGGGAACGGGAAAATGCCGATCGAAATTAGGTAGTTGACAGTTGACAGTTGACAGTTGACAGTTGACAGTTGACAGTTGGTAATTGGTAATCATTTTTTCCCTCTTCCCTCTTCCTTCTTCCTTCTTCCTTCTTCCTTCTTCCTTCTTCCTTCTTCCTTCTTCCCCTCTTCCTTCTTCCTTCTTCCAGCAGCGTCAAAACATAAAAAACCCCAGAAAATCGATAAGAATCGATCTCTAGGGCTTAAACCAGGGTGCATCTACCAATCACTACTACTAAGCAAGACAAGAGCATCCGGAACGACCGATAAATTTAGTAAATTTTTTAGCGATGAGTTTGACAGCTAACCAAAAACAGTCTCAAAATCCCGTATTTACCGATCGCGTCAATCCCCAATCCCTTGATGCTGAGGCTTCGATCCCGACAGTATACATTGTAGGCGCTGGTCCGGGAGACCCGGATTTGTTGACTGTTAAGGCTCAAAAATTAATTGCTAGGGCCGATGTCATCTTATTTGCGGATTCGCTGATCCCAGAACAGGTTTTGCAGGGCGCGCGGGCGGATGCGGAAATTATCCAAACCGCGGACAAGACTCTCGAAGAGATCGTACCTTTGATGGTCGATCGGGCGCGATCGAACTTGTCTGTCGTCCGCCTCCACTCCGGAGATCCCTGTCTCTACGGCGCTGTCGGCGAACAAATGCAGGCTTTGGCCGAGGCGGGAATTGTTTTTGAGGTGGTACCGGGAATCAGCGCTTTTCAATTGGCGGCGGCGAAACTCAAAATTGAACTGACAGTACCGGAATTAGTGCAGACGATTATTCTAACCAGAATTAGCGGCAGGACTGAGGTTCCCGAACGCGAAGAATTGAGCCTTTTGGCGGCCCATCAAGCGAGTTTGTGCTTGTATTTGAGCGCTCGCCACATCGATCGAGCGCAAGCTAAATTGATGGAACATTATCCCGCCGATTTGCCGATCGCAATTTGCTATCGGTTGGGTTGGCCGGATGAAAAGATTTTGTTAGTTCCCCTTGACAAAATGGCGGTTGTTACCCGCGAAAATAAGTTAATTAGAACCACAATGTATGTAATTAGTCCGGCTTTGGGCGCGGAAGTACAAGGTCGATCGCGCCTTTACAATCCCGAGTACGATCGGCTATTTCGTCAGTTGAGAGTTGAGAGTTGAGAGTTGACAAAAGTTTTGGGTTTTTCCTGTTCGCAAATCGCCCTCGCTCAAGAAAGTTCTGGCTGCAAACTTTGATTGGATTTAGCTTTAATGCTGAAGAACACAACACTAATTAAAAGTATCAAAACAACAATCGTTCTCCAGTGCACTAAGAAAGGAAGACCCGCAGCCAAAAAGAATCTTCTTGGAAAAAACAGCAAAAAGACTAGAGCTATCATGCTGAGAGAAGCTTTTTGCTTGTCGTAGCAATACAGCCACAAAGATGTCAGAATTGGGAGCAAGCCAACGTAATCATAAACATGAGTATATCCTAAAAATGAAAAGGATATACCCATAATTACAGCAAAGATATCTTCTGGGTTAATTTTATTGCGAAACACCCACAAGAGAATTGTTAAAATTATTCCCAAAATCTTGATAGCTGGTAAATTCAAACCGAAAAAAGCCAACAGACTTTCCATGCCGACTTTATCTTGAAACCCAGGCTTATTGAAAGTCACAATTAAATAACTATCTTTAATTCCTTGATGCCACGCTGCTAGTGTCTCAACTGGTCCGCCGTAGAATACCAATGGATAAGCACTCATAACGATCGCAGTTGCCAGGGATACCGCTAATATTTTCCAGTTCCGTTCTAGCAAAAACCAAATACCGAGTAATAAGCAAATTTGTGGCTTAAAGCTAGCTAAACCCAAACAGATCCCTGCTAATACAAATTTTTGTCGTTGGCTAAAAAACCAAGAACCCATTGTAGCAGCAAAAGCTATTAAAGACGTTTGACCCATCCAAACAACGTGGGTGGTGAAGGGGTTGCCGATAATGATTGCTGCCATTACCCAACGACCGAGTTGATTTCCACGATGATTTGGCGATCGATTTATCGTGTCAATTGTCATCGCCACAATAGCTGCGATGGAGAGCAAGTTGAATCCTAGCCAAACGAACTTGCCAACTGAATAATCAAAAAGACCGACAAACAGACAAAATATTGCTGCTTGAGGAGGATAAAAGAAACCGCCATCTTCAAAACCAGGAATTTCCTTGATTCCTGCGACGCTTTGATTCAAAAGAGCTAGCTTGTAAGGATTTAAACCCATCAGCCAAGCACGTCCAGCCGCGTAAATAGTGGCACCGTCAAAATTAAGGGGGCTGTTGATATCTCTGCCAATTCCTAGTATCCCGAAACAAATTAGAGATATTACACTTAATCCTATAATCCCTAAACCAAAGTTCCGCTTAAATGATTCAGTCATCAGTCGCTCTCCGAGTAAGTTTACACTTTGAAGCTACGAAAAATTAGTACATTAAACCAATATTAGCAATTTAAAAACTCCCGATCGCCCGATCGACCGTCAAGACAGTTGGGTTTCCGGGGCCGAGATTGCTAAACTGAGCGGTGTAGAATCTATCGATCGAATAGGTAAGCCCGTGCTAGACGAACAAGCTAAAAAGACCATCCTGCGCAAAATTCCTCACGGATTGTACATCTGCGGCGTTAAAGACGGGGAGGAAGTCAACGGCTTCACCGCTAGCTGGGTGATGCAATCTTCCTTTACCCCTCCCTTAGTCGTCAACTGCGTCAAGCAAGATTCCAAATCTCACGCCATGATTAAATCTAGTGGCGTGTTTGCTCTGAGTTTCTTGGAAGCAGGACAAAAAGACTTAGCCCAGAAATTCTTCAAACCCCAGCGTCGCGTCGGTAACAAATTTGAGGATGTAGAGTTTTATCCGGGGGCTGAGACTGGCTGTCCGATTATCTCCGACTCTCTGGGCTATGTGGAGTGCAAAGTTGTCGGTGCTGTGGAGCACGGAGATCACACAGTTTATGTTGGAGAAGTTATTGGTGCAGGTATTCACCGCGAAGGGAATCCCCTGCTGCTAGAAAGCACTGGCTGGAATTACGGCGGATGAGCTGAAGTATTGAAGGAAGAGGGGATGGAGAGAGTGGGAGAGGGGGAGAGGTGGGAGGAGGGGGAGGATGGATGAATGTTTAAGTTCTAAGTTTTGAGTTTTTGAATTAAGAACTGTCTTTAACTCAAAACTCAAAACTCAAAATTCCTTACCAATTCCCAACTGTCAA
>JAAUPF010000199.1 GCA_012034575.1 Richelia sp. CSU_2_1
AAAGCGATTATCGGGTTTTAGTCAGTCGCAGCGATCGGCGTCCGTTTGCGGAACTTTATGCTTTTAATTTGCGCGATTCTCTACCCGTATTTCCGCTTCCTTTGCGCGAGGAAGATGTAGAACCGATCGTTAATTTACAAGAATTACTGACAGGTGTTTACGATCGCGCTGGCTATGATTATCGGATCGATTACAGTCAAGATGCTGTGCCATCGCTATCGGAACAAGATCTGGTTTGGGCAAATGAACTGTTACTTAGATGTCCGAGTCAAGCTAAATAACGAGCAAACAGTCATTATCGAAATGCAGGTATTGAATGTCGAGGGATTTGAAAAGCGGATCTTGTACAATGCTGCTAAAGCTTATTCGATTCAGCTCGACCAGGGGCAATCTTACACGCTGCTCGATCCAGTAATTGCCCTAACTATTACTGATTTTGAAATGTTTCCCAATCTCGATAAAATAATTTCCCGCTTTATCCTCAAAGAAAAAGATTTTTTGGTGGATTATCTAATTTACGATATCGAGTTAGTATTTGTGGAATTACCTAAATTTGGCAAAAAACTAGAGGAATTAGAAACGCTAACTGATAAGTGGATCTATTTTCTGAAAAATGCCAAAAGTTTAGAACTTGTACCGGAACAAATGGGAGAAGTGCCAGCAATTCAGAAAGCTTTTGAAGTAGCGAATCGCGCTGATTTAACCCGCGAAGAGTTGGAAGATTTAGAACATCAGGAAATTTACATCCAAGACCAGCGGAATGCTACTATTAAAGCGGTGAAGCAGGCTGTGAAGCAGGCTGTGAAAGAAAAAGCGATCGCAATTGCCAAAGGACTTCTGGATGTATTGGATGAAGCAACGATCGCTCAAACAACCGGATTGAGTATTGAGGAAGTTCAAAAGTTGAAACAAGCAAGGTAAGCAGTTGACAGTTGTCCGATTTAATTGCGAATTCGCCCGTTATAATCGACTCTCACCCCTCCATCTTGAGAAACAGTAACAACTGTTTCCACACTGTAAATAGATGAACCCGGCCTGTATCCTTGAAAAGTAAACGTCCAACTTCCATTGCCGTTGTCCACAAAAGGCGATTCGGCAGAAGTACCGTGCATTGACGCTTCCGCTCGATAGTTGCCCAAACCTCCATTAATCTTTTCTGCTGCTTGACGCGCTAAATTTTTCGCGCGATTGAGTTCGATATGATTGGAAATAATTGTGATTTCGTCTTCTCGATATTCAGCAGAATAATTGGGATTGCTGAAGGCGGGAGAGATGCCTGCTGTTACTACAACAGTTGCCAGAGCGATCGAATAAGCAAGTCGGTTGCTGAGTTTCATATTACAAAGTGATTTATAGTTTAAGCAACTCTACAAGGCTCGATCGAAAAAATCGGGATGTTTGCAGAAAATTTTGGCTCTGTCAAGTTCGATCGCACTTACTCGGACACAAAAGCGGTTAGGACTCGATCGATATTACATTACCTGGGGCCTCGGGCCTCCTGCTATACCTTTCGTTGACTCGCGCTCTTGGTGTGCCGGCCTCTGCTAACCTATCATGGCAGTAGGAGTCATCCGACAGCAAAAAGTAGATAGTAGCTGGCAACAGGCAGAAGCAACCCCGCAGATAAATCCTCGGGCCCAAAACTCCGGTACCGCAACAGGTGCTTGCATCTAAAAGTCTTCTATCTATAAGCCGAATGATTTCAGCTTTTTTAGCTAAGTTTCTCGCAAGCCGCATTCCCAGAGGTTCCGCCCTTGAATTCTCAGAAGTACAAAATTCAATCCCTAATTGCTGAGATTGACGAGGTACTCAGCAAGCCCGCGCCCCGCTTGCCTTGGACTGGTTCTATAGATACTGTCCACCAGCGCCATCTTTTAGAGCGAGTTCGCACCTACCTGGTTTCTCAAGACTCGAAGCTACCCGCAGGCCAAAAGCCTTCAATCAACCAAAATGTGCCCCCGGCACCGGTGCGAGTACCTCCACCGCCACCGCGTCCCCCCCAGCCCTCCGCCGCTGGACCCTCTGCCACCGAGCAAATCGTGCGTGCCGTTACCGGAGAAATCAGCAACCTGCGCGAAAACCTGACGCAGCCCCTCCAAGAGGACATACAAGCCCTGCGCCAAGAGCATCAAACTTTGATTCAAGAAATCAAAGAGTTGGAAGCTAAACGCTACCAGCAGCAATCCCTAGCCCAGCAGCAAGCCAACCAGCAGCAAATTATTGCTGAATTCATGCAGGCGCTGACGGGTCAATTGCAAGAAGCTTTCGCCCGCAGCGCGTCCCCAATTGCTGGGAATTTGCAAAATCAGCAGTTGGTGGAAGGAAGTGCGCCACCAGCTTTGAGTGCTTCCTCCGACTCGGGACTCGATGCCTCTGGGGAAATGCCGGAAGAATACCCACTGCTGACACCGGCTCAGAGGTTGGAGCAAATGCAGCAGTTCCAAGCCAGCGCTGACAGCTTGCTGATGCGCCTCGATTCTACGATGAATGTGGTGTTCGAGACTTTGCAGGACAATTTGCAAACCTATCAAGAATCTTTGGGACAAGGACTTGACAGAATGCACGGTTTGGGGCAGCAAAGCGAGGCAATGTTCTCAGCCTGGGTAAACCGTTTGGCGGAACAGTTGGGACGCGAAACTTATTCCTGGGCCCAGCGCCCGATCGACCTGACAAGCCGAGAAATTGACTCCCCAAGACCGATCGATCCAACTGCTGCAGACCCAATAGGGCTCAACACAGCCCGATCGAACCCAACAGCCGAGACGCCAATTCCCGATCGCGCTTTAGAAAACCGCAGCAGCGAGGACATAGCAGAACAAGACAGATTCCCCTACGCAGGTACGGAAATTTCCCCGCAGTTCGGACAGTTGAGGCGCGATCGCGATCGCACTCCCACTGAACTCTCGCTGCCGGATTTGGAAGAAAACTTGTTCGGCACCGAACCGATGGGCCCGACAGAACCAGCGTTCCCGGAGGTCGAAGTCGAAACTGCACCGCCAGAAACAAGCGACGATGTTGAAGATGTATATGCTAGTTTGTTCGCGACAGACGAAATCGCCGACCTCGAACTCGAACCCTTCGTTCTGGAAAATACCGAAACTGCTGCCGAAATTGCACCCGAAACCTCTCAAACTCTTGAAGAACCTCAAACTGTCGGATCTCTAGCTGCTGAAGATTTGTTTGCAAATTTGCTGGATGAAGGCGAATCTTTGGGAGATTTTCTAGCAGGAGAAGATTCAGATTTTGTCATAGCTAATTCTGTAGAAGAGCTAACTTTAGATACTGAGGATTTATTTGAACCTCAAGTTGCACAACCTCCAGTTTCCCAGTCCGAAATCCCGACGGCCGAACTGCAAATCGATACCGGCGATCGATCGGTCCAGACACCTCCACCGCTACCCCAGCAGCCCCTTGCTGGCACCACAGCCCCCGAAATTACTTTGACCCCGACGAGCCGCCAGCCCCGAGTGCCAAGCGCTCGAGACGTTCAAACGGGCGAGTTCGGGTTGGAATCTGATGATGTCTACATCCAAGCTTCGCCGGACGAGAATTTGCTGCCAGCGATCGAGGAATCAGAGGAGCTGGAAGACCGCAGTATAAATTTAGACACCAACACGTTGCAACAGTTGGAGGCAGATTTGTACAGTCTGGAAGGACTGGAAAATGCTGCATCCGGGCGAGATCCAATGTGGGTCGATTCCTCGGAGGGCGGTGCAGGCAACCCGTTCGCCGGGGCTGTGGAGGAAGAATCGGGAACGCTGGAGGATTTGTTTGCAGATGTTTTGGCCGTCTCGCCTTCAGAGGAAGCTTTTAGTTTGGAAGAAGAACTCGATGCTGAGTTGTTTGCGGAATCTGAAGACCCAAATGTTACCTTAGACGACATTTTGGCAAGCTTGACTCAAGCAGAAACAGATCCCGTTCGAGCTCTCAATTCGGAGGGCGCAACCTCTGGGGAAACTTTTACCGAAAGTCAAAAAAAAAAGCTAATTTCGATCGACCCGCCTGAAATTGCGGCGGATGTTGCCTTTGCTTCGATCGCCCCTGGGTTCCCCAACTCGGAAACTCGATCGGGCAAAGGATCTAATTCTCGCTGGTATTTGGGCGTTGACTTCGGCACTACCGGGCTGTCGGCGGCTTTGCTCGATCGGGCTAGCGGCCGGTTGTACCCGATTTGCTGGAAACCGAAACAGGATTCGGAAGCAGGGGCAATCTTTCGGATGCCCTCGGCTGCAGTTTTAAGGGACAGGCAGCAGCCTGCAAGCGGGGAATCTGCGCTGCAAAATTTCAAACTACCTTTAAAAGTGGGCATTCCTTACCTGCGGGAAGCCGGCGGAGTTTACGAACCAGTCCTGCTGCAGTCACAAAACCGGGCAGTGTCGATCGCCCTGCCGCTGCAAGGTTTGCGGGCTTTGCTGGCTACTTTAAACCCGAGGGAACAGCAACCAATATCCGAGAACTCCGCGCAATTTGCCGAAAATTCCGAGCCTGCAATACTGGTGCCAGATTATACCTGTGAGGCTGCGGGATTGGATCGGGAAACTTTGACAGCAGCCCTGCTGGACTTGGGGGGTGTAATTTTGGGAACTCCGGCCGCTTGGTCCGATGCTTATCGGTTTAACTTGCGGGAGGCGGTTTTGGGCGCGGGCTTGGTAAGTTCGAGTTCGCAGATTTTTGCGGTGGAAGATGCGATCGCGACTTTGCTGTCGGCTGTAATTCCGATTAACAATCCCAATTCGATCGAGCCTGCAAGCAGCGAATCTGTTGCGGGCGATCGGCTAACGCTTCATCCTTCGTCTTTTAGCGGGGGAACTTTAATTATTAATGCTGGTGCGACGACGGTGGAATTAGCTTTGGTCGATTTGCCGGAAAATATTCAAGATTTAACCTATGCCGATTTTACCTGCCAAAGTTTAGATTTTGGCGGCAATGCTTTCGATCTAGATATTATCTGTCAGTTGCTTGCCAAAAATGAATCCTTGGGAATAAAGCTTGCTATGCCTCGCGCCGGACACCCAGATTTGGCCGATCGCTATAAATTAGAGCAACAGTTGCAGAGTTCCGAACTCGGATTGCAACTGTTAGCAGCAGCGAAACATTTGAAAGTGATTTTGCAGCATCAAGAAAGCTTTATTTTAGAAATCGATCGGCATCGCTGGGAAGTGAAGCGTCGGGATTTGGAAAGCGAAGTTTTAGTGCCTTTCGTACAGCAATTAAACCGCGAATTAAATACTTTGTTGAGCCGGGTGGGAATGTCGGCGGTGGGAATCAATCAGGCTATTTGTACTGGAGGCATGGGTGCTTGGCCCGCGATCGCCCGCTGGCTGCGGCAGAAACTCCCAAATGCGATCGTCGTTCAAGATACAGAATTAGAGGTCGATCGAGCATTGAAAAACACTAATTTTAATTTTAAAACCTGTCGCGTTGCTTGCGGATTGGCGAGTTTGGCTCTTTACCCTCAAATTTTAGATTTGCCGCGACAGCAATACAGCGACTTTTTTCTGCTGTGGGAATTGATGCAAGTTTTGGGAACAGAAATTTTGAGCTTTGAGGAAATTTTGCAGTTATTGCAGCGTGCGGGTGTCAATACCCGCCATTGCGAACCCCGAATTCTGGAGATTTTGGAAGGAAAATTGCCCTCTGGGATGGTGCCTCTGGAAGCAGATTTAATGCTGTTAACTGAAGATTCGAGGCAAAATCCTGACTGGCAAGAGATTTTAGCAGAACCCCTGTTCTTTCAAGAGGTGCCTGCAGGTTATCGCTTGAATGTCGCACACGCTGCTGTTGTCCGCGAATATTTAGGCAAAATTGCGTCTGACAGCCAGCAAAAATTGTTAGAGCCGCTAACAATTGCTTGGGAGAGTCGCGCCGATATTTATCCGTAATTCCACGGTAATTTACGCAGGTTAAGAAAAAATACACGGGAACTTTACAAAACTGTTGCGATTGTTTAAAGATTGTGCAAACCTCAGCAGTAGATGTTCGAGAGTCTCGTAAGATAGGTTGCATAAGTAATCTAGGACTCACGCACTCCGACCCAAGAAATTGAGTTGTTTGGTGATATTTAAGGCGACCGATCGTGTATTTTCGCAAACAAATCCGGTTTCTGCTTGAGTCCTTGAACGAACGCCGATCCCGATCGAAACATCGGCTCTTGACTCTAAATTAACCAGATTATTCCCAATGCTTTCTTTATTTCTGTCGAAAGATACTTACAAGGTGCGTGTATCAAAAAAATTAGTACACCGATCTGCAACCAGCAAGGCAAAACGGTCGATCGATATTGCGGGCGCGCTGGTGGGACTGGTGATTGCTGCTGCGGTAGCGGTACCGGTAGCGATAGCAATGTTGTTAGAAAGTCCCGGCCCGCTGCTGTACAGTCAAACGCGCTGCGGTTTGAGAGGGCGGCGTTTCAAAATCTGGAAATTTCGATCGATGGTGGTGGGTGCAGACAAACTCAAACATTTAGTTACCAACGAAGCTAAGGGTCATATTTTTAAGAATGAAAATGACCCGCGGATTACCAAAGTGGGTCGCTTTTTGCGGCGGACGAGTTTGGATGAATTGCCTCAATTCTGGAACGTGTTAGTAGGAGACATGAGTTTAGTGGGAACTCGTCCGCCCACTCCCGATGAAGTTGCGGCTTACGATGATTCTCACTGGAAGCGTTTGAATGTCAAGCCTGGGATGACGGGCGAATGGCAAGTTAACGGGCGTTCGGAAGTTAAAGATTTTGAAGATATCGTGCGGATGGATCTCGACTATCAGAAAAAATGGTCTTTGATCTACGACATTAATTTGATTTGCAGAACGGTGTGGGTAGTGCTGACCAAAAGCGGCGCGTGTTAAATTGGTAGAGTGTTGTGGGTTGTCTGTTTGAGTATAGTTTTGAGTTTAGAGTTTTGAGTTTTGAGTTCCGATTTGTAGTGCGAGTGTCGGAAATTCGCGATCGTCGAGAGTTGAGAGTTGTCGGTTGCGATCGGGCATCAGGAAGCAGGAAAATTTTTAAGTCAGCCTGCAGGATTTAAAATATAATCAAAAGCAGAAAGCATTATGTTGTTAGAGTTGGCGATCGGCGATGCTTACGGTGCCGGTTTTGAGTTTGTCGATCGACCGACGATCGAACTGCATAACAATCTCAAGGGCTACCTGCGACATCCCCATCACGATATCGAACCCGGATGCTACACGGACGATACGCAGATGAGTTTAGCCGTAGCAGAAGCTATTATCAGTCAAGAACCTTGGACGCCGGAACTTTTAGCTAGTAAATTTGTTGGGGTTTTTAAGCGCGATCGCAGAGTTGGTTATGCTGGCAAGTTTTACGATTTTTTGCTACAAGTTAAAAACGGAAAGGAGTTCCTAGAAAAAATTCATTCTGCTAGTGATAAAAGCGGTGCGGCAATGCGATCGAGTCCGATCGGTATTTTTCCCACTGTCGAACAAGTTATAGAAAAAGCTACCGTTCAAGCTGCAATTACTCACAATACGATCGATGGCATTAATGCAGCTAGAGCGGCAGCTTTGATGTCGCATTATTTTATTTATCAGCTAGGCTCAAAACAGGATTTAGGAAAATTCCTAGAAAACCACGTATCCGGTGAATGGTCGATACCTTGGCAAGGAAAAGTCAGCGTTAAAGGTTTGGATTGCGTTAAAGCTGCTATTACTGCTGTCATGCGGAACGATCGCCTGAGTGCGATCCTGCAAGATTGCATTAACTTTTCTGGAGATGTGGATACAGTAGCCACTATTGCTTTAGCCGCTGCCTCCTGCAGCCGTGAAATCGTCCAAGACCTACCGGAAAATTTGCTCCAAGGATTAGAAAATCTCACCTATGGCAGAGACTATATCAGAGAATTGGACAAACAATTGATGAATTTGATTGCTTATTGACATCCTCACCAGGCTAAAGCCACGGTGATTCCAAGAATCACTTCTTGGGTTTCCTCTTTCTGTGACTCGACTTACCTGGAGGAGTAGACTCACCCACGCTCTTGTCGATGTCTCGCCTAGGCAATTAACGTTCCTGTGTGCCCCACAGTACGGAGTCCTATCGAAACAATACGGGAGCGTGAGAACCCCTGCCTTTAAAGGAGGGGATGAAACGCGGCCCTCCTTTGTTTTAACCAGTCGTTTATCTTTTCTGGAATATCTCTATCATGACTGGTATAGTTAGAACAGTTTCCCGAGTTGAAAACTGTCAATGCTTAAGCCTTACAACAAGTTCTTAAAAAACTGGAAACTGCCTTTGCGGACATGAAACGCAAAGGTATGGGTTTTCCGAGATTTAAGAACAGGTACAGGCTGCGTTCCTTCGTCTACCCGCAATTAGGAAAGGGCAAAATTCTCGAAGGGAATCGAATCAAGCTCCCCCAACTAGGCCCGATGGAGTACATCAAATCTCGTCCCATCCCAGACGGCTTTAAAATCAAGCAAGTCAGGGTAGTTCGCAAGGCTTCGGGATATTTCTTAATGCTAACTTTGGAGTGCAATGTTAGCGTTCTCGACACGATAGCTAGCGGGCATCAAGCGAGGAATCGACCTAGGTTTAGACAAGTTCGCTGCAACTTCTGAGGGCGAACTGTTGAGCGTCCTCGTTTCTTAACTACGAACTCTGACGAAGGTTGCAAACAGCGTTAAAATAAGCAAAACATAAAGTTTTGTAAATAAACCCTTGACTGCAACATTTACACCCAAAAACAGCCGCACCTGGCACGCTCTCAACCCCCTCTGGCAAGGAGCAGAAGACGCAGTACAGAAGGGTTTGCCCCACTCCCAGCTAGCGCCGGCATGGCAGATACTGCTCCTCGGTGATGGTTCCCCCACCCGCCACCTGCAACTGCTGACAGGGGAACCGACAGAAGTTGACGTAATTGATATGTCTTTGGTAGGTGCGAACTCAGACGGTGCACCGGACCAAATTGTAGCGGTTCCGTCGCCGCGCCTGCGGAGACAAGTGTGGCTGCGCACGGCTTCGGGACAGCGACTCGCCTATGCGACTTCTTGGTGGGAAGCGAGTCATGTAGATGAATATTTGGAAAATAAATCTTTGCCTATTTGGGCGAGTTTGGCGCGGTTGCGGACGGAATTGTACCGCGACGTGCAAGGTATTTATTGCGGTCATTCTGTGGCTTTGGAGGCAGCTTTTGGGGAGTCGGGACCTTTTTGGGGCAGGCACTATTTGTTCTGGCATCACGGCAAGCCGCTGACGCTGATTTATGAGGTGTTTTCGCCTTATTTAACTAAGTATTTGGGACCGATGACATCAGTTGACAGTTGACAGTTGACAGTTGACAGTTGATAGTTGACAGCTTGCCCGATCGAATCGATCGCACATATTCGTAGGGGTGAAGCATTCGGGCGATAATTCATGTAATAAATGATAAGTCTTAAATCCGAATGCTTCACCCAGCCCTAACGCAAAGAATCCGATCGCGCAGCATATTAGTTAACAGTTAACAGTGTTCTAAAAAAAGGTGCGCCGCAGCGCACCTCACTTGTTGAAAAATAACTAAAAACAATCAATCAGATCGCCGAGTTCTGGGTGATTCGTAGTAAACTTTAGAGCCTTCATTGGCGACAAAATGACAGTCCCTGTAAGAGCGGATAAAACTCTTCCAAATCGGCTCGCTTGAAGAGCGATAATAATCTCCCAAAATTGGTTTAATTGCCTCTGTTGCTTCTTTCAAATGATAGTGAGGCATGGTTGAGAAAATGTGGTGGGCTACGTGAGTGCCGATGTCGTGATGGATGGAATTGATGATTCCATAATCGCGATCTATCGTCGATAGCGCACCTTTCAAGAAATACCAATCATCACCCCGATACCAAGGAATATCCGGTTCGGTGTGGTGCAAGAATGTGACCAAATCCAGCCACATGACAAATACTACGTAGGGAACCAAATAAAACTTGAGTAAAAACAACCAACCAAACTGATAGGTTAGCAATCCCAAGAAGCCTACCATCGCGATTAAAGATGCCGTGCTGGTTAACACGTCCCATTTTTCGGAGGGGCGGAAAATCGAGCTGCTGGGGAGGAAGTGAGAACCGGTGCGATCGGGCGATCGGCGAAACAGGTAAATTGGGTATGCAAATAACAATAAATGAAAGCGTCCCAATTTTTCCGACCAGTGCATTCGATCGTACTTGTTTTCTGACACTGGATACCAGCTTTCATCTGTGTCTAAACTGCCAGTATTTGCGTGGTGGGTTCTGTGGCTGATCCGCCAACCGTGAAAGGGTACGAGAATTGGAGCGTGGGAGAGGTGCCCGATCAGGTTGTTGAGCCATTTAATCTTAGAAAACGATCCGTGCCCGCAGTCGTGGCCGACTACAAATAACGCCCAAAACATGGTTCCTTGCATCAACCAAAAGATCGGATAAAAGAACCAAGAATCGAGGGTATACGCGATCGCGTACAAACCTGCAATAATCCCGAGATCCAAAAAGAAGTAAGCAAGAGATTTCCATGCCGAAGGTTCAAAACAGTGCGCTGGAATGGCTGCCTTGATATCTTGAAGAGTAAAAGGTAACTCTGTTGTACGAGAGGATGAGCTTGTATTGCTCGGCTGATTGAGAAGAGTATTTGATTGCACGAACTTTCCGATTTAAACTGACTTCAGAAACCGCATTTTGCCTTTTATCAATTGCTCTGAGCTTTTGCGAGCAGGAATTTTTACTAGTCTGGGGTTCCTAAAGCTATCGAGCGGACTTGCGCTGCTGTTGGCCGCGATCGACCTAATTTTCGATCGGGTTGCAGTCGCGATTTTGCACCGGATTTTCGTTAAAAAATCTGCTGGCAAGTAAGTCCTTTTTAATTCGCATACCTCTGTTTGCCTGTTCGCGATTCTCAACCAAGTTGGGTTGTTGAATGCTTGCTGGGAAAATAAGCGCGATCGACCTCGTGTGCTCGGGAATTGCGCAACAAATATTCTGACATTCTGCCCGTAGTAGTAAGGTGCGCATTGCGCACCCTACACATACCTTGAGTGTGTAAGTTTTGTTGCTGAAAAAATCCGCTGAAAAAATCTAATGAGCCTGTTAAAAGTACGAAATGCAGCTTCTACTCGAGATGGCAGTTTTGGAGGCAAAACCTCTTATCTGCAGGTGGCAGAGCCACATTATATTACCATTTCCAGGCAGGGCATGGAAACAAACTGCAATGAAAAATTGAGCGTAAATGGATTGCTAACAATGCAAAGCATTGTATCTGCATTTACCATTTTTCTTTGTTTAGGTTGCAGCCTTTTCCAATATTAGCTTAGATCGTTTCACAAGTTCCGGAACCTCGATCGGATAATTGCCGGTAAAACAAGCTGAACAGAAACTGTTCGGATCTTCGTTAGTTGCCTTCAGCATTCCTTCCCAACTCAGGAAAGCTAAAGAATCCACCTCTATTTGAGCTGCGATTTCTGCCACCGACTTAGTAGCGGCAATCAACTGATCTTGATTGTCGGTGTCGATCCCGTAGAAACAGGGATGAGTCACCGGCGGCGAGGAAATTCTCATGTGAACTGCGATCGCGCCCGCATCCCGCAAGGCTTTGACGATTTTGCGGCTGGTTGTTCCCCGGACGATCGAATCGTCGATAATGATTACTCGCTTGCCTTCGAGGACATCTCGCAGGGGGTTGAGTTTCATGCGGATTCCTGACTCCCGCATGGTTTGAGTCGGCTGAATAAAAGTGCGTCCGACGTAGCGATTTTTAATCAGTCCTTCAGCGTAGGGAATGCCGGAAATCTGAGAAAAGCCGATCGCGGCGGGGATTCCAGAATCGGGAACGCCGATGACTATATCGGCATCAACCGGAGATTCCTGTGCCAAGAAACGCCCGATCCGCAAGCGATAGCTGTACAAACTTTCGCCTTCCATGATGCTGTCAGGTCGGGCAAAATAGATCATTTCAAAGATGCAAAGTTTGCGCTTCGGCTGCTGGCTCCAGTGGAAGGATGCCATACCTTCTTCTGTAATCCAAACTAATTCTCCCGGTTCGACATCCCGCAAATATTCTGCACCAATAATATCCAAACCGCAAGTTTCTGATGCCAAAACATAGCGTACCGGAGTTGTGGGGAGAGTGCCAATTACCAGGGGGCGAACGCCGTAGGGGTCGCGGACTCCCATCACGCCTTGGGGCGTAGCTATGGTTAAACTAAAGGCTCCTTGGCACATTCCAAAGGCCGCGATCGCACCTTCGAGCCAGTCTTTGCCCCTGTCTACCTCCGAGCCGATTGCCACCGCGATCGCTTCTGAATCCGTCGTGCTGATAAACTCGCAGTTGCGAGACAGCAGTTCTTCCCGCAGTTCTTTTGTATTGACAAGATTTCCGTTATGTGCTAAGGCTAGACTTCCCAGACGGGTTTCAACGACCACGGGTTGAGCGTTGACCACTCGTGACGATCCGGTAGTAGAGTAGCGAGTGTGACCTACGGCCAAGTTACCGGGCAAGTGACCTAAAGACGATTCATTGAAGACTTGGGAAACCAGTCCCATATCTTTGTGCAGGTGTACTTTATCACCCTCAAAGGTGGCAATTCCTGCCGATTCCTGACCTCGGTGCTGCAAGGCATACAGGCCAAAGTATGTCAACTTGGCAACATCTTCACCGGGTGCGTAGATACCAAAAACGCCACAAGCTTCCTCGGGCTTGTCGGGTTTGCTAGATTGCTCGTCAGCCGCGAGGGAATGGTTGGGAATCATGTTCTAGGTTGGCTCCTAATGGGAACGGTTGGTTAGCGGGAGTTTCAACGAGAAGTTACGATCGGGGAGAAGCCGCATAACTTAATATTTCCTTAATATTGGCACACACTGTAACAGATTAGAAATAAATTTTAACCGATCGCGCGCGCTGGGGGGGAGTGAGAGCAAATCCGGGTTATCCATTTATTGTTGAAGAGGGGGGG
>JAAUPF010000200.1 GCA_012034575.1 Richelia sp. CSU_2_1
CGGCGGCGGGCGTGGCTGGCGTTGGCGCAGGCGTGGCTGGCGTTGGCGCAGGCGTGGCTGGCGTCGGTGTCGGCGCAGTGTCGCTAATAGTTAGTGTGGTTTGAGGAATTGTACCCGCAGAACCTCCTGTAATATTGCCTAAATTGAGAACAACTGTTTCGCTGTTTTCTGGGATATTGTCAGCTTTAATAGTGACTGCAACATTCTGAGTGAGGTTAGTTGTATTGGCGGGGAAACTAACAGTTGTAGGTGAAATGGTGTAGTCTGAATTTTGGGTGGCTGTGCTAATGGGGTTAAGTACGATCGCACTTGTAACATCAACAGCCGGAGTAGCATTCAGAGTGACAGGTAAATTAACTACCGTATCGGTGCTGCCTTCGATCGCACTATAATTAATCGCCCCGAAATTTGCCGCTACATTCAGCAGAATCGAAACATCTTGAGAGGTGAAATTTGGTGTTGCTAAATCCAATTTACCATCAACATTAAAATCTCCCGCAGCGATAAATCGAGGATATGTACCTACACTAAAATTAGTGGCATTATTAAAATTGCCCGTACCGTCTCCCAACAAAACCGAGACGTTACCAGAAGCGCCGTTAGACGCGGCTAAATCTATTTTTCCGTCGGCATTAAAGTCGCCGGCAACTACAGATTCGGGAGATAATCCCACACTAAAATTAGTAGCAGTACCAAAATTACCCGTACCATCCCCCAACAAGACAGAAATAATGTCATTAGAAATAGTGTTCGATGCGGCAACGAGATCGAGTTTGCTGTCGCCATTCAAGTCGGCTGTGGTGATAAAGTGATTCCCAGTTCCCGCGCTAAAGTTAACGGGGGCGCTAAAATTTCCCGTACCATCTCCTAATAAAACTGAGATGTTGTTAGTAGCTTCACCGTTCGATGAGACTAAATCGAGCTTGCCGTCGCCATTTAAATCGGCCGTGGTAACATCAAGAGATCCTCCTGAATTAATAATATTAACGGCAGTGCTAAAGCTACCGCTACCGTCTCCCAAAAACAGTGAAAGGTTGTTGCTATTCGCACTGGCTGTGATTAAATCTAATTTGCCATCTCCATTAAAATCGCCGGATGCGATCGACTTTGGATCTATCCCTTCACCGAAGTTAGTAGGATTGCTAAAACTGCCATTACCTGTCCCCAATCGGATGGAAACAAAACCGCCGTTACCCTCACTAACAGGATTTGCTACAGCTAAATCGAGTTTTCCATCTCCATTCAAGTCGCGTATAGCAATGGAAAAAGGATTCTCATTGCCGGGATTAAATAAGTTGGTAGCCGTACCAAAACTGCCCGTACCTGTTCCCAATAATATGGAAATATCTCTCGATCCTAAGTTTGCTACAGCTAAGTCGAGGAAACCGTCGCCGTTAAAATCATCCGTATCAATCTTGACGGGAGTTGCTGTAGTAGCAAAGCCTGAATTAAAGTTAGTTGCAGCGCTGAAATTCAAAACGTATTCATAATTCGCTAATGTTTCTGGTGTAAATACCAGCGGCGTTTTTATGTTTCCGGTTCTGACTTCTAGTTCCCAATCTCCGCCTTTTGCCGCACTTCCAGTGAGGTTTTTGGAAGCGGCAACGTTGGCATTTGTGAGTTGGGCAATGCGTTTGATGAATGTGAAACCGTCAAGTTCGTGAAGCGAAGCTATCCCGTAGGGAATCGCGCTTTTATTATTAGCGCTTTCAAGATCGATCGCACTTTTGTTGCTCGCAATTTCAAGTTCGATCGCGCTTTCAAAATTGATGGCGCTTGCACCCGATCCGCCGGGGGTTAAAACCCCCGTCTCATAGCGAAAGTCCTCGGTCGAGGACTGTTGATTCAATTGTTTATTGAACTGTTTATTGAGGTTCTCCGCAGTCGGTTTCAACTGAGATCTTGCACTTTTCTCAATAACTGGCTGGAACCCTCGATCTTGCGTCGATCGAATCACCAAAAACCTACCTTTTTCAAGCTTAATGACATTGCTGCAAGATCTCAGTTTCAACCGACTTTCGCTATGAGACAGGGAATTAATTCCCTGGCGGACTATCGGACAAATGCGAGGCCCAGATCCAACATTGCAACCGTAAATTAGAATGTCCGCACCCGCAGTTAAAGCATTCCGCCACTGCTGTAATTGCTGAGAATAAGTTTCTAAATTATCTAAGGAAAATCTAGTTTTCCCCAGTTGCAAACTTCCCGAACTGCCGTGAGAAACTATGTGAATGCTGTCAATATTATTGTGCGCTGCTAAGACTTGAGTAATTTGGTCGATCGCATCTTTAGCCCTATCTAAAACTACTACTTCCGTACCCGGTTTTACCCCTGCAATCAAACTTTGGTAATCTTCTACTTGAGTGTCGATAAATGCGATCGCTCTGCCAGAAACTCGAGCATTTAAGTTTGACATAATATACCTACTACTGCTAAAAAAAGACAATAGCTTTTCTGTTTTGCGACTTCATCCGAAACTATTTCCGAAGCTTATAGTAAGCATAGCACTTTGTCAAGAGAGTATCTGGCAGAGGAGTACGTAAGTCCTGAAGTTGTGAAAATGATGCAAGTCGCACTTAAGTTGCTGGCATCAGTTGAACCTGCTGGCGTAGTTTGGTAGGCACCGGGAGTAGTCGTAAAATTGTTAACAGTAGTGCCAATAATATAAGCCGCACCTGTGCTATCTACGATGATACGGTTGGCATTTTCATTATCGCTGCCACCTAAATAAGTCGAGTAAGCTAAAACCGGATCGATAACTAGGGGTTGAGTTCGATCGAACTCTCCCAAACTGAAACCTACTTGATTGTTTCCTAATAAATTGTAAGCTGCGGGAACATTCACCCGCTTGCCATTAATGTCTTTATAAACGATCGGTATTTCCCGGTTCAGTTGGTTTACCGAAAGCGGTAAAAGTGATTTCGTTTGGGATTGATGATGATTTAATCTAGATTTTCAGTCGGTTTTTAACCGACTTTTGCTATGAGACGGGGAATTGATTCCCCGGCGGGTTGGTGGTTGAATCCGAAAACTCAAGAATGCCAATAAATTTGTCAAATTCGATCGCTAATATCAAAGTAATTCGCGATATTTCTTAGGAGTCACACCAACGATTTTACAGAAAGTCTTACTAAAATGACTGTGGTCGCTAAACCCAACTTCCTGCGAGATATATGCTATTGATAATTCAGGTATTTTTAACAACTGTTTGGCTTTTTTAATCCGGCACTGAGTCACGTAATTATGGGGCGCGCTTCCAGTAGATTGTTTAAACAAACGACTGAAATAATAAGGACTCATCTGCACTAGCTTAGCAAGTTCAGTTAAGTGCAAATCTCGGTTGAGGTAGTCATTAATATAATTAATAACTCTCTGCAATTTGTAACAGTCAAGACCGCCTTCAATATCTCGCAGCTTCTGTTTTTGTGCACCATAGCAGTGCAACAAATGAACTGAAAGCGCATTTTTCAGTGCATCGACATAAAGAGTGTCGTTTAATCCACCTGATTCCAGTTCGGTTTTGAGAGCCCAGGCAATGCCGAAAATCAATGGATCGCGGATTTTCCAGTGCGATATAATTTCAATGAGATTGGAATTTATCGATTCGCCAACTGTATTATCGAAGTCTGTAGGTTCAAGAGCGATCGCCATAAATTCATGTTCTTCGACTGCATGTGACTGAAAATCAGTACCAGCAGCCATGATGGACATATCTCCACTTTGACACGGTTCGCTACCGTAGTGTTTCCCGTTCATTACTACTCCCCCGATAGCTGAAGAGAATATTATGCCAATGCTGTGTTGTTGAAGATAGTGTTCGGGAGATTCGTTTGGTGGCTGACGGTGATATTCGACATGAAGTCCCTCCCAATTTTTCCCGTGACTCGACAGGATTGAAGTATTCGGCAGAATCAATTTCATCGCATCTGTCTGGGCAAAATCAAGAACTAATGGTTTATTTGGAGACATAGCATACACCTAGCACGCACGTATATAGCCTTTCTCTAGTAAATGAGGCGATTGTGTAATTGGTAATAGGTAATGAGTAATAGGCAATACCTGATGTATTACTCATTATCTATTACTGCCACCCAAGCGATACCTCATGTTATCTCGTAAACTATATATAACATTTTCACACAAGTGAGGTACTCCAAAAACGCTCGAAAATGCAGATATTCACAGAATCGGCTGCACTTTATGTTGGTGAGAATTGTTATATATATATCACGCAGATTGTTGATATTTTTATTTAGTAATAATTATTGAGGTTTAGCAATAGTTATTCATATTGTTGAGCTCTCAGGACTTGGCGGGGATATTTTGGAGATTTAGTTGACAACAGTCATCGCGATCGGATTAGTTCGCAGCCCGGACTTCAGTCCTTAAATTGGAAGGACTAAAGTCCTCACTACCAAAGGTTTTTCATGATGGTAATTCATGGGACACCATATAAATTTCCTATCATAAAAACAGCACTTTTTGTGCTAAACTATCTCGGGTTAATTGTTGAACAACTGCTGCGTAAAGCAAGGAAGGTTGAATGTTTAAATTGTATGGATGGCGGCGCAGTATAGGTTTAATTCTTACGATCGCGATCGCCCTTATTTCCCCAATGATTTTCTCCCACAATTTGCGAGCTCAAACTCCCCCATCACAGCCAAAAACCGAATTGCGCGGCGTCTGGCTGACTAACATTGATAGCGATGTTATCTACTCCCGCAAAAACGTAATTGATGCTGTAGATCGACTAGACAAACTCAATTTTAATACCATATATCCGACAGTTTGGCAAGGTGGATATACCATGTATCCCAGCGCCGTAGCAAAAAGAGTATTCGGACAGCAAATTGACCCGTCTCCCGGACTCCAAGGGCGAGATGCGATCGAAGAAATTATCGCAGCATCGAAACGCAAAGGTATCGCAGTAATTCCGTGGTTTGAATTTGGTTTCATGGCACCTGCTAAATCAGAATTAGCCCGACTGCATCCCGACTGGCTGGCCCGCAGGCGCGACGGTTCAACTATTTGGAAAGAAGGCAAGGAAGATCGAGTTTGGCTGAGTCCTTTTCATCCTCAAGTGCAGCAATTTATTCAAGATTTAATCCTAGAAATTGTCACCAACTACGATCTAGATGGCATTCAATTTGACGACCATTTCGGATTGCCAGTAGAATTTGGCTACGAACCGCTAACTGTTTCGATGTATCAAGCAGAAATCAACAGTCTTCCCTCCAATGATGCGCGCGAAACCTTTTGGGTGCGGTGGCGTGCTGACAAAATTAATGATTTTATGGGGCGCTTGTTTGCAGCTATCAAAGCCCGGAAATCAAAATGTATTGTTAGTGTATCTCCCAATCCTTTGCACTTTGCATTACCCGCCCACTTGCAAGACTGGTTTACTTGGGAAAGACGCGGTTATGCGGAAGAAATTATCGTGCAAGTTTATCGCAGCGATATCAAGCGTTTTATAACTGAATTGGAACGGGAAGAAGTCAAACTTTCTAATGCGAATATTCCCACGGCGATCGGCATTTTAACAGGTTTGAAAAACAATTCTATTTCGCTCAAACAAATTCAAGAACAAGTAGCAGAAGTGCGTCAAAGAAAGTTGGGTGGCGTCTCATTCTTCTTTTATGAAAGCTTGGCAAATTGGGCAAAAGAAACGCCCGTACAGCGAGATTCGGGATTGCGATCGCTCTTTCCTACAAAAATCCAGCGTCCGTCAGTTTAATTGACATCAGGCACCCCAGTCAACAAAGGACTTACTCCTGGGGTGAGGGCGGGTTTATCTAACCTGTTTGCTACGTTTTTAACCCTTGGCGAACCCGCCCCTACAGAATTCTCGATCCGTTGCAAAATCTTAGTTTAAACTAAAGGTGAATTATGAAAAAAATCATCCATCGTTTAAAAATTGTCGCCTTACTCCTGGGTACTGTTTTCACAATCGGCTACCTCACTCCCCGAAAGTGGGGAAATTTTGCGCCAGCAGATTGTACAATTTCTATTTATGTTCACGACCAAGGTATCCATACCGAAATTATCGTTCCCGTCAAAAATGAATATTTTAACTGGAATCAATTTTTACCGTTAACCGAAATCGGACGCGATGCCAATTCCGATTACAAATATCTAGGTTTTGGCTGGGGCGATCGAGCATTTATGTTGGCAACTCCCACCTCAGCAACCATTGACCCAGTTATAACTTTCAAGGCGCTATTTCTCCCAACTCCCTCTACCATGCAGGTTCAAGGTTATGGAGCTGTGTCGCCCGATCGAGCAACTAAATGTGTTAAAATTAGCGGAGCAAATTATCTGAGGATTGTGAATTTTATTAAAAACTCCTTCCAATTAGATGCAGCGAGTAATACAATAAAAATTAGCTACGGCTATCACAATAATGATAGTTTTTATGAAGCAAAAGGTAGTTACTCGATTTTGAGAAGTTGCAATGATTGGACGGCGGAAGCTTTGAGAGAAGCAGATGTCAATACTCCTGTATGGTCAACTCTTTCGTCGGCAATTATGTTGCATTTAAACAGCGGTTGCCAATGCTAGTTGACAGTTGACAGGTAGGGGCGGTGCCCCCGTGCCCGCCCTCTTCGTTGATAGTTGACAGTTGCAATTCGCAGTTATCAATTCCCAATTACCAATTACCAATTACCAATTCCCAATTCCCAATTACCAAATTATGAATGTAATTCCAGCGATCGACCTTTTAGAAGGAAAATGCGTCAGACTCTATCAGGGAGACTACGCCAAATCTCAAACTTTTAACGACAATCCCGTAGAAGTAGCGAGACAGTGGGTAAATGAAGGCGCGACAATGCTGCATTTAGTCGATTTAGACGGTGCAAAAGCAGGCTATCCAGTCAATCAAAAAGCCATTGAAGCGATCGTCCGTGCGGTAGATGTTCCCTGTCAAGTAGGTGGCGGAATGCGCGATCGTACTGCTGTTTCTGCTATCCTCAATCTCGGCGTGCGGCGCGCGATTCTCGGCACTGTCGCCGTCGAACAACCGCAGTTAGTCGGTGAATTGTGCGCGGAATTTCCGGGTCAAATTCTGGTGGGAATTGACGCCAGAAACGGTAAAGTTGCAACTAGAGGCTGGCTGGAAACTTCCGAAGTTTTAGCAACAGAATTAGCGCAACAAATGGCAGAATTAGGGGCGGCGGAAATTATTTATACTGACATTCACCGCGACGGTACAATGGAAGGGCCGAACTTGGAATCTTTGCGAGAGATTGCCAATGCGATTTCGATTCCCGTAATTGCTTCCGGCGGCGTCAGTTCGATCGCCGATCTTTTGAGTTTGTTGGCTTTAGAATCGATAGGGGTTAAAAGTGCGATCGTTGGTAAGGCAATTTATACGGGAGATGTGGTACTAAAAGAAGCGATTCAAGCAGTCGGACAAGGAAGGTGGCAGGATGTACCGCCCGATTTGGGTTCTTCGAGTTTTGCTTGATTTAGAAAGGTGCTCCAGATATCGCAGGTAGGGACACGGCAGTGCCGTGTCCTTGCGAGGATTGTTCGATCGGCAAGTATGCTTGATAAAGGGTGCAATCAAGTAAGGTGCGCACTGCGCACCAAATACCAGTAAGTGCAGGCGTAATTACTGAATAATTCCCGTTCATTTCAAATCCAGCAAACCGCTAGTTTTCAACTTAGGATTAAACCTAATTTCTTCAGTTACGCCGCGAGCTTTTAACTGCGCAAAAATTTCATTTTCTACTCGCCGCGCCACATTTTTCAACAGCTTGTCTTTAGCAATTTCATCGGCAACAATACCTGCATAGCTTGCCACTTCTTCAGCAGTCATTACTGTTTTAGTATCGATCGGATCGTTCCATTCCTTCCCGCCATCAGCGTTACCAGGCGGCAGCGAACCGTTTTCCGCAATCCAACTTTCTCGGATGCTTTCTAATAGAGTGCGGTTGGGTCGATCGATTGTTTGGACTTTCAGCCAATAGCACGATTGAGTTTGGCGGACTAAATGCTGTTTCAAACTCAGATAAATATCGCGAGAATAACCGACAAATTGCAGCAGTTTATCGCTGTCAAAAATTCCGTAAACGCCAATTTTTCCTGGCACTGATTCGGGCAATTTTCCCTCACAATCGATGTAAGGAATAAATTCTAAGCTGGCAAGGGATTGAATATCTGCTGTCATTTTTTATGAAGAGAAGGAAGTGGTGATAGTTAATAGTCGATCGTCGATAGTTGATAGTGCGATCGTCCCCGCTCGCGATTGATGGTTGAGAGTTGATAGTTGTCAGTTTTTACCTTTAAAGAAGTAAGCAGGAATCAGGAATAGAGCGAGACACCATCAAGCTCGTGTTTCAGCAATTATGTTTGAAAAACTTGATAAATAGCACACAAGCGACTGGGGTGAAAAACTTTAGCTTGAAACATAAAATTAGGCGGAACGTTGATAATTGCAAAATCGCTGCTGTTGTGATACCGTTCAAATTCAGCCGGCATTCCCTTCGGCGTTTCGCTGCTGTACGGCACTGGCTGAAACAACAATTCAGTAAATTCAACCCGCGCGCACCGCAATTGTGCTGCGACTTGTTCCAGAAACCTCTCACCAGTTAACAAAGCAAACAGTGCAGCTTTTGCATCCGCTTCGAGAGCAAAACTGCCATCATAGCTGTCAATAATTTTTAAACCCATTTTGTGCGTATCTCCTGACAGTCGATCGGCGCATTATGAATTTTACCTGACATCGATCGCTTTGAAAGCAAAAAGCTCATCCTTGAGAATTCGGGAGAATTCGGCATCACCCAAGAAAAATATCGCAATTGCAAAATTTTGACGAACCGTCCTGATTTTTTGCCCGATCGCTTCTATCATGTCCCTATGTTGATATTGTCAACGAAATCTACCAGACTTACGACTAAAAGGCTATGCAGAAGATCGATGACGGATCGTTTACAGCGATGAGAAGCTCCGCAAATCGGCGGGATTGGCTGGAAGTAGCGGAATATGCTTCAATTGCCGGTTCAGCTATCGGCACCGTTGCTGCGGCATTATCGGGGCAAATTATCTACGCTGCCGCCCCGCTAACCGCCGCCCTATCGCTGAATTTCGCCAACCGCCATCGTTTCCAGCAGCAAATTCAACAACAAGCAAATTCTTCGATCGCGGGCGTACACTTGACAGTAAAATCCCTCCAGCAGCAAGTTCAGGCATTGCCTCGGGAAGTCGAGCTCTATACCGCCGTCTCCGATTTGCAGCAGAAACTCCGCAGTTTGGAATCCGAGGCCCTCGCGGAGGTACAGGGCACCTTGCAATCGCTTCAGCAGCAAGGAAAGGCATTTCCGGCAGACTCCGGGGAACTCTACACCATCCTTGCCCAATTGCGGCAGAAACTTGACAATTTGGAAAATAGCGCCCTCAGAGAACAAGATTGGGAAAATGTCAACGTCCGATTTTTATTAATGGATGAAAAGCTCAATGAAGTTAAAAATATTACAGCAGAGTTGCAGGACCGATCGAATTTAACGGACTTTAATGCAATGCAAGCTTCTTTAACGCAATTGCAAGAATTGCTCGATCGACCGACAATTGATGTAGCGGTGTTGCAAAGTGAAATTCAGAATTTGCAGCAGCAAGTTACGGAATTGCAGCGCCAAAATCGAGAAATTGTCAAGCCTTATTTACAGCGTTTGACTCGCGCCATGAAACAGCTATCAGCAAGTTAATCGCAGTCCCAAGGAAGAAGGAAGAAGGACAGCGGATTTTGTAGCGGATGCAGCGGATGGGTCTTTGGTGGGAGGCAATGAATTAGGGAGAGGTTCTAGGGAAGAGGGAAGACGGGGAGAATTAGCAATTACTAATTCCCCATTCCCCATTCCCCATTCCCCACAGTCAACTATCAACTGTCAACTGTCAACTGTCAACTATCAACTGCTTGCCAAGCTTGCCAGAAAACATAAATCGATAAAATTGCCAAGAACGATCGAAAGGCTAAACTAACAGTACGATCGGGCAATCTCGGCAAAAATCGAGTGCTGATTTGCGCTCCCAACAAACCCCCAGCCCCCAAAATCAGCCCTTCACCCCACAATACATTTCCCCGCGCCGCGTGTCCCGCCACCGCCGAAATTGCTGTAATGACGATCGCGCCCAAACTCGTTTGAATTGCTTTTTTAATGTTCTCTCCCAACAGCACAATTTGCAGCGGCACCATAATCAATCCCCCGCCCACCCCAAATAAACCTGCCAACAAACCGGCCGCACTCCCAGTTACAATTCTGGCAAAAATTGGATTGAAGAAAATATTTGAATTCTGCGATAATTGGGAATGAGAAATCGAACCGGAATCGTTAATATCTTCCCTTTCATCTTGCTCTGTAGCAGTTTTTATTTTAGCAGTCAAACGCTTGCGAACTTCTACCAAATAAATATTCAGCCACAGTAGCAATCCAAAAGCAGCTAACAGCAAATAATCTGGAAATATCCCCGCCAAGTAAACGCCAATTTGTGCTGTAATGACGGCCGGAAATCCAATTCCTGCTACTTGACTGAAGCTGAGGTAGCCCATGCGCCAGTTTTGGAAACTGCCAGAAATTGCCGTAATGACGATCGACAAAATGCTAGTAGCTACCGCTTGCACCGGCGAGTATTTGAGAGCCACTAACAAAGGAACCAGTATCGTACCGCCGCCAATGCCCAAAAACCCCGCTAGAATTCCTGCAAACAATCCGGCCGCACCCAAAATCAATAATTCTTCGATCGTCATTAGTTAGTTGACAGTTGACAGTTGACAGTTGACAGTTGACAGTTGACAGTTGACAGTTGACAGTTGACAGTTGACAGTTAACAGTTAACAGTTGTCAATTGTCAATTTAAAACTACTACTACCCCTTTAAAAATTGCACGCTCACAACAATTGAGAGTCATGAGTTGTGCCGTCGGGCATAATCGCCCGCCTCAAATCAGCATCCCGCAAATTAGCTCGATTGATATTAGCATCAATCAAAACAGCCTCCACCAAAACTGCACCGCTCAAATTAGACCAAATCAACTTTGCTCGGTACAAATTAGCACCGCTCAAATTAGCACCCCGCAACGTTGACCAACTAACATTGGCAACTCTCAAATTAGCGTTACTAAGATTAGCTTCAGTCAAATTCGCCCCAATCACAGTGACTTGGCGCAAGTCTGCCGCCGTCAAATTTGCCCCAGAAAGCATCGCCCCACTTAGAATTGCCTGAGTCAGGTTAGCTCTTTCTAAAATTGACTCGCTGAGAATAGCATTTGTGAGGTTAACCGCTTTAAGAGTTGACCAACCCAAATTTGCTTTCATTAAATTAGCGCGAATCATGGTAGCATCCGTCAGGTTTGCTGCTGATAAATTCGCTTCGGAAAAGTTAGCTTCTGTCAGATTAGCTTCCGTCAGATTAGCTTTAGTCATGTTTACCTCTCTAGCCATCGAGCCGCGCAGGTTCGCTCCAGTAAGGTTGACGCCACTTAAATTAGCGCGGCTCAAATCGGTGCCGATGAGATTCGCTTCGCTGAGGTTTGCCTCCATCAAATCTGCCCCTGCGAGTTTCACCTCGCGCAGGTTTGCTCCTGTCAGGTTAGCGCCTTTGAGGTTTGCCCGCAGCAAGTTTGCTCTAGTAAAGTTAGCCTCGCTCAAGTCTGCCCCTTTGAAGTCAGCCCCTGCAAGGTTGCTTTCCCGAAAATTTCTTTCTCCGGCCGCATATTGCCTCAAAATTCGATCGGCCTCCATGTCATTCGCCTCACAATTTTTTTTCTAAACATCGAAGTGATGGGTCTATCACATCATCCCAGATAACAAACGTCTTCATTCTGCCAGTCGCAGTATCAGTAGAATCTTGGCACCGCTGAATCAGTCGCTGTTGCGCGACTCCATTCTACAAGCCTTCCTTCAAATCTCAGCGATCCCGAGCGGATCGCCAATAGCGTAGAGCCTGGATGGCTCATCGGTCAACAGTCGATCGCGGCAGAAAATAGATAATATAGTAAATTTCCTGCTAGAATCGATCGTCCCAAGCACAAGGATTGCATCCGAAAACTCGGAAGAAAACGGGATATTAAAAGGAAAATCCTTGGAGAATCGCATCCCTACAGAGGGATGGAACAGAGAGGAACGCAGAATGTCTGAAAATTTGAGAAGCCAAGCTGTGACTGGGGGCGTGCAGCGCACCCCCAACCGAGCGATGTTGCGGGCCGTCGGTTTTGGTGACGGCGATTTTACTAAGCCCATTGTCGGCATTGCTAACGGGTACAGCACGATTACGCCCTGCAATATGGGATTGAACGAACTTGCGATTCGAGCTCAAGCGGGGGCGCGGGAAGCTGGCGCGATGCCACAGATGTTCGGTACGATTACCATCAGCGACGGAATCTCGATGGGAACTGAAGGGATGAAATATTCTCTGGTGTCGAGAGAGGTAATTGCGGATTCTATAGAAACTGTTTGCAACGGTCAAAGTATGGACGGCGTACTGGCTGTAGGCGGTTGCGATAAGAATATGCCGGGGGCGACGATCGCGATCGCCCGGATGAATATTCCTGCTATTTTTGTTTACGGTGGGACGATCAAACCGGGACACCACAACGGGCGGGATTTAACCGTAGTCAGCGCTTTTGAAGCTGTCGGTCAATTCAGTGCGGGAAAAATTGACGAAGCCGAACTCATTGCAGTGGAACAAAAAGCTTGTCCGGGTGCGGGTTCCTGCGGCGGAATGTTCACCGCAAATACGATGTCCAGCGCTTTAGAGGCGATGGGGATGAGTTTGCCCTATTCTTCGACAATGGCTGCTGAGGATGCTGAAAAGCCGATAGCGCTGCGGAATCTGCTAAAGTTTTGGTAGCAGCGATTCGCAAACAGTTGCTACCGAGCCAAATTTTAACTCGCA
>JAAUPF010000201.1 GCA_012034575.1 Richelia sp. CSU_2_1
CGGGTTTATTAACCTGGAAAGCTACCTTCTGTGGCTGTTGAGAACCCTTTCAAGGTGAGAATCGAATATGCTGCGCTCGTTATTCGATTATCACCTTGAACCCTACAGCCTATTGAGAAAGGTGCAAGATCTCAGTTTCAACCGACTTAAGCTATGAGGCAGGGGTTTAAACCCCTGCCGGACTGTGGGTTTGACTTACGATCGAATGCTGCATCTATATTCTTGGCAAGTCCGACAATCCGATTGAGAAAAACCGGACGCAAGCACCACTAAAGCTCAGGCTGTTTGCAGCGAAAGATTTTGATTTTCGAGCGAGAAATTAGCTCGCAAAAAACTGTCAAATCTTGGATAATTGTTACTAATCTATAGATATAACTTAGGGTAGATGTGCCGATGAGTTGGTTAGGTAGAGAACTGGAAAATTGCAATATTGAAGAGTCAGCAAATCTGGATAGCAAGGTAACAGTTGAAGGGCGAAAAACTGGTTATCCCCGCCCTCAATTGCGGCGGGGGAATTGGATTCGTCTCAACGGCGAGTGGAGGTTTGCTTGCGACGACACGGGCAAATGCGTGCAGCCGATCGATATTACCGATTGGAGTCGCACGATCGAAGTCCCCTTCGCCCCAGAATCGATTAAAAGCGGGATCGGCGACACGAATTTTCACCCTAACTGCTGGTACGATCGCGAATTTGACGTACCGCAAGCAGAAGGGCGAGTGCTCCTGCACTTCGGGGCAGTAGACTACCGCGCCCGCGTTTGGGTAAACGGTCAATTCGTTATCGAACACGAAGGCGGACACACTCCTTTTACCGCCGACATTACAGCAGTTTTAACCCCGATCGGGCCGCAGCGGGTGACAGTTTGGGCCCAAGACGACCCCCAGGATTTAGCGAAGCCTCGGGGGAAGCAAGACTGGCAGGTGGAGCCCCACAGCATCTGGTATCCCCGCACGACGGGCATTTGGCAGACGGTGTGGGTAGAATTGGTGCCTCACACTTATATCGATCGCATCCGCTGGACTCCGCAATTTGAACGCTGGGAAATTGGCTTTGAAGCCTTTGTTGCGGGCGATCGCACTTCGGGAATCCAGATTAAAGTTAAACTGTCGATCGGCTGTTTGCTGCTAGTCAACGACACCTACGAAGTCATCAACGGCGAAATCCACCGCCGCATCGCCCTCTCCGATCCGGGTATCGACGACTACCGCAACGAACTGCTGTGGAGTCCCGAAAAACCGACGCTAATTAACGCTCAAGTGCAGTTGTGGGCCGACGGCAAACTGCTAGACGAAGTAAAATCTTATACCGCAATGCGGACGGTCAGCATCCAGCGCGATCGATTCATCCTCAACGGCCGCCCTTACTATTTGCGACTCGTGCTCGATCAAGGCTACTGGCCCGACACCCTGATGACTGCCCCTTCCGACGAAGCCTTGCGTCGCGATGTCGAATTAGTCAAAGCAATGGGCTTCAACGGCGTCCGCAAACACCAAAAAATCGAAGACCCGCGATTTTTGTACTGGGCTGACGTACTGGGCTTGCTAGTTTGGGAAGAAATGCCCAGCGCCTACCGCTTCACTCCCAAAGCCGTCGAGAGACTGACGCGCGAGTGGATCGAAGTAATCGATCGCGACGCCAGCCACCCCTGTATCGTCGTCTGGGTGCCGTTTAACGAATCCTGGGGAGTGCCGAACCTCGTCGAAGCCCAGGCCCACCGCAACTACGTACAAGCCCTGTATTTCCTCACCAAAACCCTCGATCCGACTCGCCCGGTAATCGGCAACGACGGCTGGGAAAGTACGGATACCGACATTCTCGCCATCCACGACTACGACAACAACCCCCACACTTTGGCAAAACGCTACGGGCCCGAAGTCCAGCTATCCGATTTGTTCGATCGCGGGCGTCCCGGCGGGCGAGTCCTCACCCTCGACGGCCACCCGCATCAAGGACAACCGGTAATGCTGACGGAATTCGGCGGCATCGCCTGCGTCGGTCGCGAAAACCCCGATTTCCACAGGACTTGGGGCTACGCGCGGGCTGACGACTCCAAGGAATTCCAAAAACGCTACAGGGCACTGTTGGGGGTAGTAAATCGAGTGGAAATGTTCAGCGGTTTTTGCTACACGCAGTTAACCGATACTTTCCAGGAAGCTAACGGTTTGTTGTATGCAGATCGCACTCCGAAATTTCCCATAGAGGCGATCGCTGCTGCAACTCTCGGCTGGGATATTCCTGAAGAAATTGCACCGCCGCAAGCGATTACCCAGTGCTAAGTAGCAACCTAATCCAAATATGAGTATCCAGAACAATCACGTCAGACATTCCCAATCCTGCTCATCAACCACTGGACTAACCAAATCGCCCAATATCCTGGCTTTACCTGCGATCGCAGCAGCCGGAGTCCGGTGTTTAGCACTCTGCACCGTCTCTTCTAAAACAGTCACAATCACACGAGCAGAGGTGACAGATGGTGCGTCAGACAACCACTTGACCTGACCGTTCTCGTAGATCGCTTCGTAACTTTTTAGCATCATCTCTCCAGTATCGAGTATACGTAATAATGTCCGCCAAACTACGTTTGTCAACTTTTATGATTGTAAGCCTGCCTGGAGCAGAACACACGGTTTTACTGGTGCACCGTTTACAGTGAACCTCGCTGTCAACTGTCAACTGTCAACTGTCAACTATCAACTATCATCAATGTTTCAAAGTTTTTTCATGGGCGGTTTTGAGTGTTCTACCCACAAATTGCGATCGGGAAAACGCCTCGACGTAACAGCCGCCACCGGCCACGATAAATTTGCAGTTGCTGACTACAAGCGCTTGCAACAACAGGGCATTTACACGGTTCGCGAAGGTCTTCGCTGGCACTTAATCGAACCGACTCCCGAACAATACGATTTTTCCAGTTCCCTGCCAATTATCCGCGCCGCCCGCGACACGAATATGCAGGTAATTTGGGATTTGTTTCACTACGGCTGGCCGGATGATATTGATATTTTCAGTCCCGAATTCGTGTCCAGATTTGCAAAAATGGTGCGCGCTTTTATGCAAGTGCTAATTGCAGAAACCGACCAAACACCTTTTGTCACGCCTGTCAATGAAATTTCATTTATTGCCTGGGGCGGTGGCGATGTTGCTTACATCAATCCCTTTGCTAGAGGACGGGGAGACGAGCTGAAAATTCAGTTAGTCAAAGCGTCGATCGCAGCTATAGAATCAGTTTGGGAAATCGAACCTCGCACCCGCATCGTGCAAATCGACCCGGTAATTAATATTATTGCCGATCCTGACAAACCCGAGGATAAAGACGCGGCGGAAGGTTATCGTTTATCTCAATATCAAGCGTGGGATATGTTGGCGGGACGCTTTCGCCCGGAACTCGGAGGAAAGGAAAAATATCTCGATATTATTGGGGTGAATTATTACGATCGCAATCAGTGGATTCACAACGAAGATCCGATGAAATACACCGATCCGCTGTACCGCCCGTTTGGTGAAATGCTGCAAGAAGTGTTCGATCGCTACCAGCGACCTTTATTCATAGCAGAAACTGGGACTGAAGACGATTTGAGACCTGTGTGGTTTAATTATGTTTGCAGCGAGGTTTTGGCAGCAATAAAAGCTGGAGTTCCGATCGAAGGAATTTGCTTGTATCCGATTGTGAATCATCCGGGTTGGGATGACGATCGACACTGCTACAATGGTCTTTGGGATTATTGCGATGACAAGGGCGATCGAGAAATTTACCAGCCTTTAGCGGATGAATTGCAGTTTCAACGGCAGCAGATTGAACCGCTGTTGAAATTGAAGAAATAACAGCTAGTTAGTTATCTCCTATGTCTTTTCATAGATTGTCTGACGCTATTTAAAGCCGGAAGCCTGTAAGAGGCACAGATTTATGCAGGCAGCGGAACCATTGTGTACTTCAAACTGTGGTAAAAAAATGGGGCGCTCTTTCTCAACTTACAATTTATAATCGTAAAGTAGAGGGCGCTCTGAATTACCTTATTTCGGAGTTTGGTTTCTTGGTTGATACAAATTACACTCCCGATCCAATATTTGATAATAATGGCTCGCAAATTCCACAAAATGGTAAATTTTACAACATTTACCAATCCGATCTACCCAACCTGGCGCAGAGATCTGAGTTAACTAAAATCAACAATGAATGGATGGTCAATGTAAACGGGAATATGCAAACTCCTAGAGAAGGTGCATATACTTTCGTTACCCAAGATGGTAAGATTTATATTGGTGAAGGTCGAGACCCTTACCATATCGATTTGTCTGGGGGAAGCGCTGTAGACTACGCTGGTGAGTTGCAACTTAGCAATGTAGGAGGTAAAATAGAAGTAACTGAATGGTCAAATTCCTCCGGTCATTATAAGCCCATCGCAGATTATAAGGAGCAGTCTGGATTGTCACCAGCTACTTTCAGAGATGCGAGCCAGTGGTTTATTTTCTAAAAAACTAAAGCGATGTTTTTAAAGAGTGAAGACTTAGTTAACCGAATAAAAGACCCCAGTATTGAAGGTGAATTCCTCGAAAATTTAGCTTCACTAAGTCGTCAGGAATCTTTCATGCTTATTAACGAAATACTTGGCGATCGTAATGCGCTAGTGAGACGTTTTGGTTTATCCTTAATCAAGAAAATCAACTGGAATAAAGATGAGCTACTGGCTTTTATGGAGAAGGGATTGTTACTGAGACATCCCAGTGAAATAAGATATTGGTATGAAGCCATTGCACCTCAACTAGGCTTTGAGCTAATTTTGGATCTTATGGAAACATATATAGAAAAAGATCCTGATGTTCTTCAAAGAGCATGGTATTATTTAGATTTAATGATTCGATCGAGGTTTGAAAACCTAGCCGATAGATTGAAACTCATACAAACCAAATTTAGGGAAAAAAATGGACGAGAGGTTTGGGCGCTCAATCAATCTGCGATAATTTCTGAATAACTTGATTGAGTTCATCATCATTTTCAGGATAGGGGTATTCATATCCAGGAATGTATATCCACTGTTTTTTTTGTTCTTGTTTAATATATTCTTCTCGATCGTCTATTAGTATTACTTCTGTAAATTTTGTCTCCGGCACAAAACACAAATCTTTGTATTTTCCATCCCAGTTAATGTATTCTAAATTTACAAACCAGCTTGGTACTTTTCCGGCATCTGCTAATGCTATTGCAATCTTGCGAAAAGATAGCTCACTAACGGCGGTAAAAATTACAATTCGACAAAAATTGTTATGGCAATATTCGAGAAAATTATACAGTCCTGGTCTAGAAAATTGGCTGACTGCATTTGATATTAAAGTCCCTTCTAAATCGAGCGCTAGGACGTAAGGTTTATATTTCAACATACAAACACAGAGTTAAATATGGAATCGCGATCGAGATTTATCATACCGCCTCTCTTTTCATCTATAAAGTCTACTTTAATTTTAGCTTAAAATTCGGGCGATCGCAGATTTTCACTTGCCGACTACAACCGCACTCCAAATATCTCTAATCCTAAATTAGGCTTTGGTATCCCCTCGATTCTCTCTCCCTCTCTCTGTAATCTCTGCGCCCTCTGCGGTTAATTAGAAATAGTATTTAACGAATATCTTGTTTGATGAATTGACAGCAATTTAAAGCCGACATCTGCTGTAACACAATTTGCGACTTTAGATAGGCGCGGATTCTCCAAACGCTAAGCTATACTCCTAACATCTATCAAGAGCGATCGCCCCATCAAAAATGCACTCCCAAACATTGCAAAAACCCGACGGCCGCCCGCTGACACTGTACAGCCGCTACCCAATTCCAGAAGGTATAAAAGCCGTAAGTCCCAGCAACGAACCGGTACAAGCAAACCCGCATTTTCGCTGGCATCCTTTGCGGGGAGAATGGGTAGCCTACGCCAGCCACCGCCAGGGAAGAACTTTCATGCCGCCGCCGGAATACAACCCGCTGGCTGCTACAATTAATCCCAAATTTCCCACAGAATTGCCGCCGGGAGATTACGATGTCGCAGTGTTTGAAAATCGCTTTCCTTCGATGACTTTGCAGGCAAAGAATGCACCTACAAATATTGTCGAAACTCTACCCGCTAACGGTATTTGCGAAGTTGTAGTTTTTACTCAAGATCCCCTCGCGTCCCTCGGTGCGTTAGAATTATCTCATTTAGAATTGCTGTTAGAAGTATGGGCCGATCGCACTTATGTTATCGGCAGCAATCCAGAAATTCAATACGTCTTGCCTTTTGAAAATCGCGGCGTCGAAGTAGGCGTTACTTTGCACCACCCCCACGGTCAAATTTACGCTTATCCTTTCGTGCCTCCGGTGCCGGGACGGATGTTAGAATGCCAGTCAGTTTACTATCAAAAAAACAGTTCCGGTTTGCTGCAAGATTTGATTCAAAAAGAGATTGCCGACAAACAGCGAATTCTTTATTTAGACGAAGAGGCGATCGCCTTTGTCCCCGCCTGCGCCCGCTACCCTTACGAAGTTTGGATTGCCCCGATCGCCCCTATTTCTACATTCATCGATCTTACCGAAAAACAGCGCCGATCGCTCGCTAAAGCTTTAAAAACAGTTACTCTCAAATACGACGGTTTGTGGCACCGCCCGTTTCCTTATTTGATGGCTTGGTTTCAAGGACCGACAGACGGGAAACCGCATCCCGAAGCGCATTTGCACGCCGAATTTTATCCGCCTTACAGATCGAGCGATCGGCTAAAATATCTAGCAGGAACTGAACTAGCTGCTGGAATGTTTGCTAACGACGCATTGCCAGAAGAAAAAGCTAAAGAATTGCAATCTGTATCTGTCAATCTATTTTAATAAAATTGCTTCGTAGTGAGGACTTTAGTCTTTATTGACTGTAAGACTCACTCTTAGGACTGAAGTCCTTACTACAAACCTTTAGGAAGGACTTCAGTCCTCATTACGAACTTATAGCAACCGCCACATCGGTATTGACATAAATAAGCTGATGAATATATCCGCTTTCCCCGCTACCATAAACAGTCTAACTGTCAACCGTCAACTGTCAACTGCTATATATGATAAACTCATCACACCAAGAAGTCGATCGCAAGCTCGAATTCGTCCGCAAAACCTTAACCGAAACAGGATCGATCGCCCTGCGATTGCGCGGTAATGATTGGTTTGTTTGGGCGACGGCGGGCGGTTCCAATACAGTATTGCTTGCTGCCGAAACCGGAGTTGCAGAAGTTTTAATTACTGCCGAAAATGCTTTTGTACTGACAGATGAAATCGAAGCTCAACGCTTGCAAGATGAAGAATTGCCCGCTAATTTTAACTGCACATCTATCCTTGGGCAGATGTTTCCCAACGCGAAAAATTTGTTAAAGAAATTACAGCCGGCGGTAACGTGATGAGCGATCGACCGACTTTTCAAGAAATCTCGATCGATCCATATTTACGATCGCGCAAACAGATAATGATGTCAAGCGAATTAGAGCGCTACCGAAAAGTCGGAAGTTTAGCCGGTGCAGCGATGACAGAGGTACTTTCTGCCGCAAAACCGACATGGACGGAATACCAATTAGCGGGTGCCGGTGCCGAGGCATTGTGGGCGAGAGGATTGCATCCAGCCCTAACATTAGCAGCAGGAGAAAGGCGCTTGCCGCTGTACCGCCACGCTACCCCAACCGACGAACAAATCGGCAAGCAAGCAATGCTAGTATTTTGCGCGAGGGGATGCGGTTTGTATGCGAATTTAACCAGGTTTATCTGTTTCGGTTCCCTGACAGAAAAAGATGCCCGATTGCACCAGCAAGTTAGAGAAATTGAAGCTGCCGCCCTGGATTTGTGCCAGCCGGGAGTATCGCTAAATGCTGTTTACTACGCGCTGAAAATAGCTTACGAACAGCACGGATATTCTCAGGCAATTCGGGAGCACCATCAAGGCGGAACTACGGGATACTTAGCGCGGGAAATTGTGGCGAATCCGGCGACTTCGGATATGTTAGCAGAAAATTCCGTGGTGACTTGGAATCCGAGTTTATCGGGTGCGAAAATTGAGGATACGTTTGCGATCGGCACCGATGGAAAATTGGAAAATTTGACGTTCGATCGTGCTTGGCCGAGTGTAGAAGTAGCGGGAAGATTGCGCCCAGTTCCGCAAATAATTTAGACAGGACTTACGCCTCAAGTAGTTTGACACACTATTTAGTAGCGGTAAGGCTTGCACTGCGCACCCTAGTTTCTTCGATCGCGCGTCAGGAAGATCTAAGGAGGGATGGGGATTGAGTGCCCTCCGTCGGGCAGGATGAAGCATTGGGATCTGAAACATCTCGTTTTTACCAAAGATTGTCGCCCAAATGCTTCATCCCTACATCACATAAACACTTTGAGGCAGATTAGCAAATTAACCGGATTGCCAAACCGTAGCAGCGTAACTTCAGAACATTAAGGATATTCGCTACAAGTAATCGCTTCCCGATTCCCGAACATTTAACGCCAAAACTTCGTCAAAAAACCAGTTTTTAAATCGTCCACTAAACGGCCTGCTAGCACCCTCCCTCGCAAGGCCGATCGCCCTACCCTTCCAGCAGCTCAGAATGCTTGCGCGGTAAGGGTTTAACGGCGATCGCGATCGGCATCTACAGTCAGCAGTCGCGATCGGATTCAGCAGCCAAAAACAGTTACCTGAGAGAGTGGAACACCGCACTCACTCCCACAATCGGTAGTTCTCTAACATTCAATGTATAGAGAGTTGAATCAGCACGGCGAGCGAAATGCACCACCAACTGACACTCTCTGACAAAAGTCCTCGCACTGTCGCTGCGGTGCACAATCTACCCGGTAAATCCTATGTCTCTCACAACTGCTACCCCCACCGCCAACACTTCTGCTTTCACCAGCTTCATTCCCGCCGCCAACGAACCAACCTCTGAAATCAACGCGCTTCCCAGTGTCGATACCCTTGCTATATATGACTTCGCCCTCCAAGAATTGCAGGGGCAGATGAAAAATGCCAATCGCAGCGCTCAAACTGTAGCAATGCGAATTGCCAAAGAAGTAGAACGCATTTGCCAAAAGAGCTCGCGCATTCAAGTTTCTGGTGAAGTTCAAGCTTGGCAAATTACCTTAGCCCAGCATCGGTTGCAAAAAATCCTCGAATTCTACCGTCTCGGTTCCAAACAAGGCCGCGTCGAACTGCACTCTCACCTCGGATCGATGATTTACCGCCACGTTGCTTCTTTTCGAGCTAACTTGAACTTCCAAGCTCGCTATAACATGATTGAAGACTTTTTGCAAGGATTTTACATCGAATCTTTGCGGGCATTCCGCCGCGAGCACCAACTCAATACCGATTACACGCCCCGCACTCAAATTGAATTGGCCGAGTACATGGCTTTCACCGAACAGTATGCCAAGCGGCAAATCGGCTTGCCCGGCCGCTCCCGCCAGCGCCTGATCGTGTTACGCGCCCAGGGATTTGCCAAGGGCCAACCTCCAGAAACTGCGATCGACATTGAAATGGCTGTCGAGTCGGGTAAGGGAGAAGAAGCGGAAATGTACAGCCGTTCTCCGGCCTTGCAACAGGTGCGCGAGCAAATGGTGTCCGAAACAATCGATCCGGCCGATGCAGTGCTGCGCGATCGGGTAATCTCGGAATTGATTGCTTATTTGGAATCGCAAAATCAAGCGGATTGCGTGAACTATTTAACTTTAAAATTGCAAGACCTTTCGGCTTCGGAAATTGACCGCGTGCTCGGTTTGTCTTCCCGCCAGCGCGACTACTTGCAGCAGCGCTTTAAGTACCATGTCGAAAAATTTGCCCGCACTCAAAACTGGCAATTAGTACACGAATGGTTGGGTGCTGATGTCGATCGCAGATTGGGAATGACTTCGGACAAATGGGAAGAATTTAAAGCTCAATTGTCTCCCGAACAGCAAGTTATGTTAGAAATGAAGGGCAATCTAGAAAGCGACAAAGCGATCGCCACCGCGATCGGCTGCACTGCGAAACAAGTTCAAAAACGCTGGGCGCAACTGCTGGAAATGGCCAGCCAGACTCGCAACAGCAACCAAGCCTAATGGGTTCCCCAACATGGATAAAACACTGCGACTAATCTGGCAAGCGCGGGCCGGGCGCTCGAAGGGATTGCCCGCCCTCGCTCTACAGCCATCAGTCAGTAGTTATAAACTATGAATTATGAATTATGAATTATGAGTTATAAGTTATTAATTAGAGAGAGCGCCCAAAACGTTACTATGAAGCCCTCTTCCTTCTGCCTTCAACTATATAATTTCTGATATGCTTGAATGAAGCAGCCAAGCATAAACATAGGTCAGGTCGATCGGTGTATTCAACCCTAGAGCAAAAATATCACCGCTTGGAAACGCAGTTAACCGGCGGTGCCATCGCCCTCGGCGGCATCTTCTGCAGTGGCACGCTCTGGTATTGGCTAGTAGAAAAATGGCCTTTTCTCGATGCTGCTTACATGACTGTATTTACTTTAGCAACAGTCGGCTACGGTGAAATTCACCCCCTGGGAAAACGCGGGCGAATGTTTACCATCTGCCTGATATTGATGGGGGTAATTGTGATTGGTTATATCGTCAACCGCTTTACAGAAGCGCTGATTCAAGGCTATTTTCAAGAAGGAGCAAGAATTAGGCAGCAGCGGCGTTTGGTAGATTCTTTAATCGGACATTACATACTTTGCGGTTTCGGGCGCACGGGGCGACAGATTGCCTTGGAATTTGAGGCAGAAAATATTCCGTTTGTGGTGATAGATTCGGCGGCGCAGTCGGTGCAGTCAGCTTTGACGCTGGGATATACGGCGGTGCAGGGAGATGCGACTCTAGATGAAATTTTGCTGAATGTCGGGATCGATCGCGCCCTTTGCATAGTAGCAGCTTTGCCTTCGGATGCAGAAAATTTGTACACGGTGCTGTCTGCAAAAACCCTAAATCCGAACGTGCGGGCCATCGCCCGCGCTACAACAGAAGAAGCGGTGAAAAAGTTGCAGCGGGGCGGCGCGGATGCGGTAGTTTCGCCTTACATTACGGGGGGAAAAAGGATGGCGGCGGCGGCTTTGCGCCCTCAGGTGATGGATTTTGTAGACGGGATTTTGACGGGAACGGATCGCTCTTTTTACATGGAAGAATTTCTGGTAAATCCCAACAATTGCGTCTATGTCGGTCAAACTTTGAGAAATGCAAAATTGCGATCGCAATCGGGGGCTTTGGTGTTGGCAATTCGCCGTTACGACGGTAATTTAATTGTCGGACCGACAGGAGAAACTGCGATTTTGGGAGGAGATATGTTAATTTGTTTGGGCACCGCCGAACAATTGCGCGCCCTCAATCAAATTCTCAGCCCGCTTGACTCTCAATTTCCCCGCCCTCCCAAACAATCATCGGGTAATTGGTAATTGGTAATTGGTAATTGGTAATTATCCATATCTAGCCGTCTTTCTTCTTCGTTTTAACGATCGATAATTTCGTCGCAAAGGTGGCGATCGCCTGCATCGATAGCGGACTTTATTTGAGAAGAATTGCGGGTTAAATTGCAGCCCTGCACTAGCAAATCCTCCGCATTCAAATTCCACAACATCACCTTACCATCAACACTAACACTCGCGATCGCCCTGCGATCGGGACTAAAAATTGCACTTCCCGCAGCACTTTTATGTCTCTGGAAAGAGTCGATCGAGCTTCCGCCAATTTCCCGGTGCAGAAACTTCCAGATTTTAAAATTATCCTCAGTAATTCCCGAGGCAATAATTTGATTTTGGGGACTCAAGCTAACGCCATCCAATACCTCGTCTTCTGTTTGAAAAGTTTGAATTAACTTGCCATCAACTTGCCAAACATTTACTGTATTATCTTCGCCAACTGAAACCAACCTTTGACTGTCAGGACTAAAATCTACATTGATAATTCGAGTTCTGTGACCTGTTAAAACAGCTTTTAAACTGCCATCTACATACCAAATTTTTAGAGTGCGATCGTCGCTAGCAGCCACCAGCATTTGACTGTCGGGACTGAAATTCAGCAAACCCAGATTAGCAGTTGAAATTGGTAAAATCGGGCGCTGTTTAAAACTGAAGACAGCTTTGTCAAGTGCATTTAAAACTCGGACTTGCAAGTTCGATCGAACTCCGAGCGATCGATTCATTTCTTTGGCAGCTTTAATAGCTTCGATTAAAGCTTCGGGTTTTTTGTTGGCTGCAAATAGCGTCTCTGAAAACAAACAAAGAGTGAGAATTTTATGATTTCTTTCCTCAATTGACGGTTTCACCCAAAAAGCAGCAATTAAAATCGAAATCAGGCCGATCGCACTGACGCTAAATATTTGGACTTTCAGTCTCTCTTCGCGCCAGAGTTTAATTTGAGTAGATTTCCTGAGTTCTTGCTCTGCAGAAAGTTCTTCTAATAACTGTTTTTCCCGGCGCAATAATTCTATTTCGGCTTGAGTTTGTTGTTCGCGATCGTGCAATTGGGCAAATTCTGCTTCTTGGCTGGCGGCTAAAAATTGATAATCTGGGGTACTCAAACTTTTACCAGTCGCCCATTCTCGCGCATCTTGCAATGCTTGACCGCGCAACAATCGAGATTTATCTTGACAATTAGATGCTATCCATGCTGTTAGAGATTCGGCGTAGGGGCGCAAGTCGCTTAGTGCTTTTTCTACCCATTTTTCGTTAAATATAGTTGCATAAATTCGGTTATTTACTGTTAATTTTTTGCCTCGTTTTACCACTAATCCGCTCAGTCGCAATTCAGTTTGTTCGGGAGTATTATCGGCGTCGATCCCCCCTGGGGTAGGCACGGGGGCACTACCCCTACAAAATTCTCCTTGGCCTGAGAGCGCTAGTCTTTGA
>JAAUPF010000202.1 GCA_012034575.1 Richelia sp. CSU_2_1
CACAGGCCCAGCAGGTCCAACAGGTGCAACTGGTCTGACAGGCCCGACAGGTGCAACTGGTCCAGCAGGTGCAACTGGTCCGACAGGTCCGACAGGTGCTACAGGTCCAGCAGGTCCGACAGGTGCTACAGGTCCGGCAGGTCCGACAGGACCAACAGGTCCGGCAGGGCCAGTTGGCTTCGGGGGTTTGGGGCTAAATTACATCGTTGCCCTTCAGGGTACATTTCCATCACCAAACGGGGGGGGTGTTGATAATACTTTCATAGGAGAAGTTAAGTTGTTTGCTGGCAACTTCGCCCCCACAGGATTTGCGTTTGCTCGGGGGCAACTATTGCCTCTCATTCAAAATACGGCTTTGTTCTCCATCCTAGGAACTACCTACGGCGGCGACGGACGGACTACTTTTGCTTTGCCGGATTTGCGAGGCAGAACTCCTGTCGGTGCAGGTGGAAGTGTTAACCTCGGACAGCGACTGCCTTGATATGTTTAGGCCTGGGCGCACAAACAGTCAGAAACCGGGTTGATTCATAAATTTTTCGGATAGAATCTGAGATTTTTCCAAGAAACCCGGTTTCTTTGCGCAATACTAAATCCGCGTTTTCTACTACATTATAATTAACCACAGAGGGCGCAGAGAGTACGGAGATAGGGAGAGAGTATAAAGAGGATACTCAACCCGGATTTGGCATAAGTCCTAATGACCATAATTTCATGTTTGCTGGACTAGATCGAATAATTTCGATCGCTCCTAATTAATTTCCTAAGTTGCGCAACCGCGTTTCACAAGCATTTTGATAAAGTTGTTCGGCTAATTTTGCTCCCTCTGCATCTCCTTTGCGAAGTAAAGCATATTTCAGAACGTCATAAGGTTTTTCGTATTGCGCTTCTGGATATTGAAATCCAATGCGTTGAATGGCTTTGCCGTAGCCTTGATGTTTGCCCATTGCGATCGACATATGAGCCCAATGAATTGCTTGAGCGTTCAAGCCTGCATAGTAAGACGCATAGGCAGCTAACCAAGCTAATTCGGCAATTCCTGCGTGTTTTGTCAAGCCTTTGGCGCAGGCATTTATGGCTTCTCGATAATCTGCTAAAGCCAGCCAGCATTCCGCTTCTCGATAGCAAGCCCAAGCTGCTTCTTCGTCCCAACCGTTCAAATTTGCACAATCTCGATAAGCAATTATTGCTTGTTGGTTGTTGCCTAAGTTTTTGAGGGTTTCTCCTAAGTAAAATAACCAGCGAGTATTGGTTGGTTCTGCTTTTACGAGTCGATCGAGTATTTCTAAATCGCGGTTAAATTTAGCTAAGGTAGCAGCAGCAGTTTTGGGAACTTCGGAAAATGCGATCGCTTCCATAAAAGTCCGAACTCCGCTACCGCAGTCGAAGTATTCGTGAGTCGCACCGACATATTTTCCAGTTGTGGGAATTCTAAATAATTTTTCCTTGCAGTAACTTCGGTTAGTTTCGTAAACTAGAAAAACATCGCCTGCTAGACTTGCGATCGCACCTCGAATATTACTTGATTGTAAATGAATTCGCTCGTCTGTATCGAGGATAATTGCCCAATTTGCACCTATTTCTTTGGCAACTGCTAAACTAAAATTGCGAGCAGCAGCAAAGTCACCTACCCACCCAAATTTACGCTCTACATATTTCTCTCCAGCAACGGCTGAGGCAATGGCTAAACTTTCGTCAGTGACGCCCGTATCAATTACAATACAAGCATCAACCCAATCGGCGACACTGGCTACAGCAGCTTCGATCGAGTTGGCATTATTACCCGTTAAGGTAAGGGAGACTATTTTCATCCCAGATTTAATCCCAGACAATCGCTAAAATTAAAAAAGACCAGTCTAAAAGGCGATATCGAGCTTTTTGGTAAATTTTTGATGGCGGACGATCTGGGATTTTAAATCTCAAATCTCAAATCGATCGGCTTTCTTAAAGCCTTCAATTTTTACCGCCAAACAGCTTTGCTACCAATTTAACCACAAGTTCGCGCGGATAAATCGGGGCAGATTAGCTATGATTCGATTGCTAAATTCCCCGGTAATAACGTTAGACCCATTCTTGTCTAAAGCTTTCAAAGCATCTCGCACTACTTCACTAGCAGGAACGAGTTTTTGCCCGCTGCTAGCACTCAGAAATGTCGGAAATTCAGCTACTTTGAAAAAGTCCGATTCTGTTCCGCCCGGACAAAGTGCTAAAACGCGAACTCCACAATCTTGATTTTCCGCCCAAAGTGCCTCGCTGAAACTCAGAACAAAGGCTTTGCTTGCTGCGTAAACTGACAGATAAGGCATCGGTTGAAAGCCTGCGATGCTCGCAACATTAATGATACTTCCCGATCGTCTGGCCCGCATTTCCTGCAAAAATAAGTGCGAAAGTTCAACTAATGCTACAATATTTAATTGCAGCATTTCTACTTGTTTGGCAAGCGGGCGATCGGCAAAAATTCCGTAATCTCCAAAACCCGCATTGTTCACTAACAAATCGACGGTCAAACCTGCGGTAACAACCCGATCGAATACATCATTTGCCGCACCAGCCACCGTTAAATCTTGAACGATAACTTCGATCGAAATATTGAATTCCTGCCGCAGTTGGGCAGCTAGCTGCTGCAATTTATCCTCGGAACGAGCCACTAAGATTAAATTATGCTGGCGTTGCGCTAATTCGGCGGCAAAAGCTGCGCCTATCCCGCCGGAAGCACCGGTAATTAAAGCAGTTGGCATGAGATTCAGTTCGATCGTCACTCTAAAATTTAAGTTTAACTTCTATTTAAGTTTAGCTTCACATATTTTAACAACTATTTGACAAAACAACCTGTAAAATTAAAATAAACTCAATAAGTGTTATGGTGCGCCTGACCGATCGAGCTTTTGAAATCCTGCAGACCGAAGTAGAAAAATGCGCGGCTGCTGAAGGTATAGCGGGGGAAGTTTACCGAAAAATCGTGATGAAGCGGTTGGAAAAACTGCGATCGCAAAACGGTACTTTCGCAACGAGAGACGAAATCCGCGACACTTTCAAAGACGAATTTCCCAAATTCAGCGAACAAGCACTCAAAGCAGCCGTTAAAGCCAACCAGCCGCCTGGATTGTTCAGTAAAATTCTATTTGCGAGCGGTTTTCTGGGAAGTGCGGCGGGGATAATTTGGCTGATTAACTTGCCATTTCCGATGATTCGCTGGCCGGTAGCGAACACTATGCCAATATTGTTGCTGCCAAGTTTTATCAGTATGGATTACAATTACCGACAGGCGATCGCTCTGGTAGAACAATCGGATCAACTGATAAATAAAGCCACGGCTGTTGCTGATTTCGACTTGGGAGAAACTAAAGTCAAACAAGCTCAAAAACATCTCGATGCTTTGCCAGTGTGGTTTCTCGGCTATTACCCGCAAAGGTACTGTTCTCTGTTCCGATGCAGTTGGCGGTTTACTTTAGATGAATTTCAAGCAGCCCGCAAAAATATCGGGCGCATGGACGCTCAAATTTTCCAGCAAAAAAACGCCTTCAAGCAACTAGAAGAAGCAGAACAATCCCTCAACAGTGCCAAACAGGAATACCAACAAGCAAAAACAGCAACAGACAGGCAAAAAGCTAGCGGAAATTGGCAAAGTGCGATCGATCGAATAAATCAAATTCCCCCAGAAACTCTAGCGGGAGAAACAGCTAAGAAAAAACTCCAAGCAGCAGAGAGAGATTTTCAACAGATAGGAGGTGTCGCCACCGGATCGGCACTTACCGACAACTTAATCGAAGCAGCAAAAGAATTTGCCATGTCAGCCGCCGTCGCCTCGCAAAAACCGCCCCATCCAGCAGCCCAATGGGAAAAAATTGCCGAATTGTGGCAAGAAGCAATTAATCGATTGAAAATGGTTCCTGTAGATAGTCCGGGCTATCTCGACGCTCAAACCAAATTAGCTCAATATCAGCAAAATTTAGGGATTGCTCAGATCCGCCTCAAAACAGAAAGCGATTCGGCAAAAGCTTTTGGCGAGGCTAAAAGCTTGTTTGCCCAATTGCAAAATGATGTAAATTCTCCAAATCCCGGCAATTCTCTCCAGCAATTACAGCAAATTATCAATGAATTAGAAAGCGTTGGATCGGGAACAACTGTTTATCCAGAAGCTCAAAAATGGCTGCAATCCGCTCGGAAAAAACAGCAGGAATGGCAAAAGAATTAAAGAAGTAATTAAAGGGCGATCGAAATTATAGCAGAAGGCAGCAGAAGGCAGAAGGCAGAGGGATAACCACAACAAATAGCAGGACACGGCAATGCCGTGTCCCTACCGAGATAACGTGGTATTAAGTGAATTATAAAAACAACAACTAACTGTACTGCTGATTTACATCCACATCCAAATTAAACAGCATTTGCAAAGTTTGCATTGCTTGCCGCCTCGCTTCAATATCTTGTTGCGCGCGCAATTGCACCATCGGATCGTGCAAAATTTTATTTACGATACCCCTGGTTAAAGATTCGATCGCGTCTTGATGTTTTTCCGAAAAATCGGCACCCAGACGCGATAAAGCTTTTTCTAATTCTTGTTCTCGAATTGCTTCTATCTTATCCCGCAAGCAGCTAATAGTCGGCACTGTTTCCAAACTGCGCCACCAAGCATCAAATGCGTCTACTTCCTGTTCTAAAAGCCCCTGAGCTTCCATTGCCATTTGGCGGCGGCTTTCGTGATTTTGAGCTACTACGGCTTTTAAATCGTCTACGTTAAACGACCTAACATTAGCTAATTCGTTCGCATCAGCATCAACGTTGCGCGGCACGGAAATATCCACCACCATTAAAGGTCGATCGGGTTCTAAAACAGCTTCTAATTTAGCTTTATTTAACAGCGGTTCCGTTGCAGCAGTGCTGGTGAAAACTAAGTCAGATACAGCTATTACTTGCATCATGTCCGACAGCAAATGCAAGTGCAATTGAGCATCCTTAAACTGATTGGCTAACTCTTGAGCGCCTCGGGTCGATCGATTGACGATCGAAATATGGCTGGCTCCTTTTGACAGCAAATGCTGCACCAAAAGCCGCGACATTTTGCCCGCACCGACGATCGCAATCCGGCTGGTGGCTAAATTTTGACCTCTCATTTGAGCCAATTCCGCCGCCGCCGAAGAAATCGAAACCGCACCCGTACCGATGCTAGTTTCCGTGCGCACCCGCTTCCCGGCCGTAATCGCTTGCTTGAACAATCTCTCCAAAATTCTGCCCGCGCCTTTATACTGCTGGGCGAGTTTGTGAGTTTGTTTCACCTGAGCCAAAATTTGCCCTTCTCCGAGTACCAAACTATCGAGACCGGCCGCAACTCGCATCAAGTGCATCACCGCATCTTCGTGCAGCAAAATGAACAGGTGAGGGCGCAAAGATTGCAAAACAACCTTGCTGAACTCAGCCAGAAACAGAGTAACTTCCCGCACCCCAGGCTCCGATTCGCTGGTAACAATATAAATTTCTAAGCGGTTGCAAGTGCTGAGAATTGCCACCTCTTGGATGTGCGGGTAGCTGCGCAATTGGGCGATAGCCCCTTCAATCTTTTGTTCTGGAATACTCAGTTTTTCGCGCACTTCTACCGGCGCTGTTTTGTGGCTGAGACCTACGACTGCAATATTCATACTTTTGGTTTGTCACTATTTATGTTCAACTGTCAGCAGTCATGAGTCATGAGTCATTAGTTTAGAACTAATAACTAATGACTCATGACTGATAACCAATGACTACTTCAATTGCAGATTTTTCGGCTGGTCAAACATATGGATTGTATCCACAAACCGAGCAGTTTTCGACTGCGAAGAAATGACCAAACTCTGCGTGCGAGCGCCACCGCCGAAGAAGCGCACTCCTTCCATCAGGGTTCCCGGAGTAATCCCGCAAGCTGCAAACAGAACAGTGTCACCAGAAGCCAACTCCTCAGCATTGTAAACCTTGTCAGGGTCGGTGATGCCCATCTCTTTCAGTCGGGCGAGATTGCTCTCTTTGCTTTCACCAATCAAACCAGTTTTTACAACAGCAGGATCGTAGATCAATTGACCTTGGAAGTGGCCGCCCAAACAGCGCATTGCCGCTGCCGAAATCACGCCTTCCGGTGCTGCGCCGATACCCATCAATGCGTGGATGTTAGAACCAGCAAACGCGCAAGAAATTGCAGCCGAAACGTCGCCGTCGCTGATCAGCCGTACTCTGGCACCCGCTTGCCGAATTTCATTAATTAAATCTTTATGCCGGGGGCGGTCCATCACCACCACCACCAAATCCTCAACACTGCGGCCGAGGCAATCAGAGATAATGTTTAGATTTTGGGTTGGCGTTTTGCGAATATCTACGTGATTTTTTGCAGCCGCAGGAGCAGCCAATTTATTCATGTAGAAATCGGGTGCTGCGAACAAACCTCCTTTTTCGGAGATTGCTAAAACAGCCATCGAACCGTTTTGCCCGTAAGCAACTAAGTTTGTTCCTTCGCAGGGATCGACGGCGATGTCAATTTCCACCAATTCATCTGGATTGCAGAAATTTTTGGCATCTTCGCGGGTGCAAATACCAACTTCTTCCCCAATGTAAAGCATCGGTGCATCGTCGCGCTCGCCTTCACCGATCACGATGCGGCCGCGCATATGAATTTTGTTCATCCGCTCGCGCATGGCTTCTACAGCCACTCTGTCGGCTTCATCTTTCTCGCCTTTGCCCATCAATCGAGCTGAGGCGATCGCAGCCTGCTCGACTACTTCGATAATCTCTAAACCGATTACATTGTCCACGAACTAAATCCTCCCAACTGCTGATGCTATCCTTGTGCTGGTTTGCACTCCCAGCAATCAAGTTTATCAGAGGCGGGGATCTGTGCGAACGCCAGCATTAGCTCAGTTTGTGTTAACTTTTGCTTCTTTGAGTCGGGGGGCCCTCAATCTGAGATTTGAGTTTTGAGTTTTAAGCTTTATGAATTAACCTCAGGCTGAATCCTGGAAAGGGTTTAGCAATATCGCAGCTTTTTTATTTTTTTCACCTTCAGCCTGTTGGCGGAATGAATTCGGGGGCTTTGTACCCCAGGTACTCGATTGTCCTATGATTGTTTCACATCAAGATCGCGGTTTTTCTCGATCGAACATCGGGACGCGCCAGAGTTCACCAAGTGGGAGCAAGCAGAAATGATGATGAAAGCCCAAGATATCATGACGAAAGAAGTTGTCACCATTCGCGGTTCGGCGACTGTGGCCGAAGCTGTAGCAATGATGAACGAACTGTGTCTGCGCGCGTTAATTGTCGAACGCCGCCACGAGCAAGATTCCTACGGTATTGTCACGGAAACGGATATTGTTTATAAAGTGGCAGCTTACGGGGTAGACCCGAAAAAAGTCCGCGTCTTCGAGATTATGACCAAGCCTTGCATTACGGTCAATCCTGACTTGGGCGTGGAGTACGTAGCGAGACTGTTTGCGAATACTCGCATCCGTCGGGCTCCGGTAATTAAAGACAAATTGGTAGGGATTATTTCAGTAACGGATATCTTGACAAAAAGCGATTTTGTGCAGAAGCCGAAAAGCGCTGTTTTTGAGGATGAAATTGAAAAGGCGATCGCCGATGCTAGGGCTATTTGCGCTCAGAAAGGTGCTACTTCTAAAGAGTGTGCGGTAGCCTGGGATATTGTAGAGGAAATGCAGGCTGAAGCGGCTCACCAGCGATCGGTAAAACTTGACAAAACTGCTTTTGAAGAGTATTGCGAGGAGAACCCAGACGCGGTTGAAGCGAGGATGTACGACAGTTAATTCAGTCATTAGTCGGTTGGCAGAATTAAAAAATCTACCTTCTGCCTTCTGCTTTCGATCGAGAATGTTTGTAATGAGAACTTAAAGCTTCAACATTTAAGGACTAAAGCGCTCATTACAAACTAAATTGATGAAAAATCTTAAGTGTTTGGCTCGCTCATGCAAAACACGTTCAGCTTGTTGCCATCTAAATCCCGAAAATATCCGGCGTAAAATCCCGGCAAATAGTCTCTCGGTCCTGCTGGTCCTTCATCCTTAGCGCCAAGTTCGATCGCTTTGTTATACACTAAGTCTACTTTTTCTGGACTGTCAACTTGCAAAGCTACCATTACGCCATTGCCGACTGTTGCTTTGTTACCGTCGAATGGTTTGGTAATCCCAAGTGACGGTTTTTCTAGAGAAACACCCCAAGCGATAAATTGTTCTTCTTGCATTAATCTTTGAGCGCCAATTTCAGCAAACAAAGCATCATAAAATTTGACTGCACTTTCCAGATCGTTTGTACCGAGGGTGACATATCCAATCATATTTTTTATTTTGCTGGTGTTAAGATGAAGCAAATGTTTGAGTACATATTATAACTCAAACTATCTCGGTTTTGTCGGTTGTAATAATTTTCGATCGCAGCGATCGAACCCCAGTTATTTTTTAACTAACTCAATATTGATACTTCCGCTTAAAGACATCATCTCTATTTCCAGTTTTAGGTATTTTCCAGCGGGCCGAAACTTTGAGCGCTGGAAGTATCGTAAATCTCGATATTCCCTTCACGGCGCAGCATTCGCTTACCTAAACGGGGAAAGTCGGCAATTTCAACATCAACATTTTCCCCGCCCATGAGATAAACTAGCTCTTCATCAAAAGGATTGCGTAAATGATGCGCTACTGATGGTGTGGGAAATCCCATGAAATCTCCGGCACCAACTTCAAATTCTTCATCATCAATCTCGGCAATTCCCCTACCTGATATAATATAAGTCCATTCTTCTTCTCGATCGTGAGAATGATAGATAAAAGATTCTTTACCGGGGGGAATCTTCGCCAGACTGACACCCGTTCTTTTGAGTCCTGTTAAACGACTGATTTGGGTGCCAATAATCAATGAGTTAGGATTCCAAGGATGGGAGAAACTAGCTGTTTTTTCGGCTATTTCTGCCGATCGTAAAAGAAATGTTTTTTTCTCTGTCATATTAATTTAATGTTATTATACGCAAGGTCTAGAAACAGGGTTTTTGACGAAAATACTCGATTTTGACCGACAGATTTGGTAAAAAGCCCGGTTTCTTTGTCGCAGCGCGCAATACTAAGTCGGGATTATTCACCTACTTTATCATTCGGCGGTTGAAACCGCAACTATACAAACCAAGTCGGCCTGCGCCGACTTAAGAATCAAACAACTTTATTTCTCGGCGGTTGAAACCGCAACTACACGCACGAAGTCGGCCTGCGCCGACTTAAGAATCAAACAGCAGCCGATATTAACTACAACTTTCTTCAATTGCTTGAATGCACTCGGGGCTTTCTCTCTTGGGATTGTTGACGATCGCACTTACTGCCTTCCCTTTCATTGCTGTTGGATCGTAGGGCTTTAATAGCGATAAAACTTGCTGAGATTTGTTAATTGAGGGGTCAAGCCACTGTTCCCAATTTCCCTCATAAAGAATCACTGGCATTCGATCGTGCACTGGCTTCACTGTTTCGTTAGCTTCAGTTGTAATTATACTGCAAGATGTAATGTTTTCTCCTTCGGGAGATTCCCAATTTTCCCACAAACCGGCAAAGGCAAAAGGCTTGCTGTCTGCCATTTGAAAATAATAAGGCTGTTTGGTTTTTCCTTGCTGCTGCCATTCGTAAAAACCGTCGGCGATTATCAAACACCGCCTGTGTTTGATGGCACTGCGAAAAGCAGGTTTTTCGGCTACAGTTTCCGATCGGGCATTAATTGTCCGGTTGCCTATTTTAGCATCTTTTGCCCAACTGGGAATCAAACCCCAGCGCATAAATTGAAACTGCCGCTGCATTTTTTCGGGAGAAACGGTGACTGTGGCAATTGATTGGGAGGGAGAGATATTGTATCGCGGTTTGATGTCGGGAATTGCGGCAAGTTTGAAAAATTCCGCGAGGATTTGAGCTGGGGTATTTAATGTGAATCGTCCGCACATAATTTATAGTGGATATTAACGCAATTTTATTCCCGTATTCCAGTAGTTTGGCAGGGGTTTAAACCCCTGCCTCATAGCGAAAGTCGGTTGAAACCGACTGAAGAGTTTGACGGAAAGCTATATTTATTTTAATCCTGAGAGTTTGACAGAAATTTATCTTTCTTTCAGTCCTCTTTTAGAGGACTTTTGCTATGAGACAGGGGTTTTCAACCCCTGTCGGACTCTGAAACGATCGAACTAAACCTACCTCTACGAAACCTCGCTTAATTCCCGAACATTTCCAACCAGCCATTCGGTTCGCAATTTTTCAATTGCTAACTCTTTAAACTTAGCTTCAACTTCTATCCAAGGAGCATTATAATAACTCTCGGGCATCACTGAAATTAAATCGCTGTGGCGCGGATCGGCGAAAAATTCTTTGCCATTAGAAATGTGTACTAATTGCAATTCGGGAAGCGGCCAAGTAGCGCGTGCTGCTGCTAGCATTTCGGCCACACTCGGATCGTCGTAAGTTTCTAAATGTTCGTGAATGACGTGGTGGTGGGCGTCAAAAACCATCGCTACTCCGGTATCAAGACACACTTCTAAAAGTTCTGAGGAACTGTAAGCGTATTCGTCGTTTTCAAAAGTCAAGCGCGATCGAATTGAGTCGGGCAAATCGCGAATTACAGACTTGAGTTGTGCCGATCGATCGCTCTTGCCTCCGTGAATGTTCATTAATGCTGCGGGCGATCGGGGCTGTCCTAACATATCCATTATTAAAGCATGAGTCGCGAGGATTTTAATGCTGTTTTTGACAACATCTAATTTGTCGGAACTCAAAACTACAAATTGGTCGGGATGGAAGACCAAACGGATGCCTAAAGATGAAGCTCGATCGCCCGTTTTTCGCACTTCCTCACTCATTGCTTTTAACACATTTTCCCCCAAATCTGTATCTGCAAAAGGGAATAGTGCCGAAGTCATGCGATAGAGTTTGATGTTGTTAGCAAAACAGAAGTCGATCGCTTTGTCAAGTCGCTTTAAGTTGTCGGCATACAAATTTTGCAAAACAGTTGTTTGTTCGGTTTCGCTTAGTTGCAACAGCCGCTTGCGCGTAACTGTGCGGAAGCGGACTGCATCGGATGCTGTAATGCAAACCAATCCCAATTCAGGTTGTTTGGCTGTTTTTAAAGTTCGATCGAGCTTGCTCATTTTATATATTAGTCGGGTATACGTGCGATCGAGATTTGTGCGTTACTTTATGGTAAAGAAACTTGCAAAAAAGCTCGATCGTTGCAGGTGCAGGGAATTTGCATTTCACAAATTCGCTACTTTTTTTAGTGGCAATAAAAGCTATTTCTCATTATATCACAACTTGCAACCGCTGATTGAGGCGGATTAACGCAGATTAACGCAGATAAAGAAGTTAGAGATATTGTCCGATCGATTTAAAATTTTTAATATCAAATTACAAATGGTAAATTCGCCTATCTGAAGTTAGAGATCGGGCAAGAATGCTGTAAGCTATTTTATCTACAACAATAACAGCATCTAAGATGGCAACTATCAACGACAATTACCTCAAACTCCAAGCCGGCTACCTGTTTCCCGAGATTGCTAAGCGGGTAAAAGCCTATGCCGAAGCGAATCCCGACGCACCTATCATCCGCCTGGGAATTGGCGATGTAACCGAACCTTTACCGGCAGCTTGTCGGGCGGCGATGGTGAAAGCGGTGGAAGATATGGGCTCGCGGGATACATTTAAAGGATACGGCCCGGAACAAGGTTATGAATGGCTGCGGGAGAAAATTGCTAAGCACGATTTTCAATCGCGGGGATGCGAGGTTGACGCAGCAGAAATCTTTATTTCTGACGGTTCAAAATGCGACTGCGGCAACATTCTCGATATCTTTGGCAACAATAACACGATCGCCCTTACCGATCCAGTTTATCCCGTCTACGCAGATACTAACGTGATGGCGGGACACACGGGAAATGCTAACGAAAAAGGCGAATACGAGGGCTTAGTTTACCTGCCAATTTCCGCAGCAAATAATTTTACTGCCGAAATTCCCCAAGACAAAAAAGTCGATTTAATTTACTTGTGTTTTCCCAACAATCCGACTGGGGCAACAGCAACTAAAGAATACTTGCAAACTTGGGTAGATTACGCCAAAGCTAACGGTTCGATTATTTTCTTTGATGCTGCTTACGAAGCGTACATTACCGATCCGAGTTTGCCGCATTCGATTTACGAAATTCCGGGTGCAAGGGATTGCGCGATCGAATTTCGTTCTTTCTCGAAAAATGCCGGTTTTACGGGTACTCGCTGCGCTTTAACAGTCGTGCCGAAGACTTTGAAAGGCAAAGCTGCTGACGGTAGCGATGTCGAAGTTTGGAAGTTATGGAACCGCCGCCAATCTACTAAGTTTAACGGTGTTTCTTACATCGTGCAGCGCGGTGCGGAAGCGGTTTATTCTGAGGAAGGACAGGCACAAATCAAAGAATTAGTTGCTTTTTACATGGCAAATGCTGCGATAATTCGCGAGAAATTGACAGCGGCAGGAATTCAAGTTTACGGTGGAGAAAACGCGCCTTACGTGTGGGTGAAAACTCCGGGAAACTTGTCGAGTTGGGAATTTTTCGATAAGTTGCTGCATACTGTAAATGTAGTAGGAACTCCCGGATCTGGTTTCGGTGCGGCAGGCGAGGGTTATTTCCGCATTTCGGCGTTTAACAGTCGCGAGAATGTGGAAGAAGCAATGCGGCGCATCGGGGAAAAGTTTAAGGTTTAAATTCGATCGCCCCAGGGTGTGTTTTCAAACTACTCTCCTATAGCAATCCTTGCAGGAGTTATAAATTTTTCACCCCACCCCAACCCTCCCCTTAGTAAGGGGAGGGAGTAAGAATTTTACAC
>JAAUPF010000203.1 GCA_012034575.1 Richelia sp. CSU_2_1
AAGGTTTAGGAATCCTCGCCGTTCTACGGCGGGGTGGATGTCAAAGACGCACCTCCATTACCAAATCTACCGTCTGGAGTTCGAGATATCCATGCAGGATCTTTCCCGCCCCAACCTTCTAACTGGAGCAGGATAGTCAAGGCGAGCATTTGTACTTCGATCGAAAAGCTGCTAGATTTCACGCCAGTCCATGCTAAGATTTCAAAACCTCAATATCTACTCCTTCAAACGATTCAAATCGAAAGAGTCCGGGTATCCCATCAATTCTAGTTTGACAGCTAACTATCTTTCTGGGAGGGTTTCCCTCTTTTCCCTCAGATTCCTCCGATATCTCGATCGATACAATTTTTTGCCACGGTTCATCCTGTCCGCCCTTAAAGCGATCGCCTTCAACCAAGGCTTCAACTTTTTGAATCTCAACTGTTTCCACAACTTCCGATTTTTTGGTTGCCATAATTAGAACTCCTCAATTATTTCCAAGATTTCTTCACCTTCAACCGATCGCCCCAAAACCGATTGAGCCCAACTTATTGGTGGCTGGGCAACCTCCCGAGTAAATTCGCGATACCTCCTCTGCTCGGGAGGTTTATTTTTATCTGCTTCGATTGTTTTTTCCAAATCGAACCGATCGCGGATCGCTTTTGCCTCCGCCTCGGAGAGCAGGGAGAACGTTTGAGAGGCGACCAGCAGTCGCTGGATCGCGGGTGTTAACTCGATCGCGCCGTTGTAATGTTCGGCAATAACAGCCTCCAAAAATCGCCCGCATATGGGATGAAGGGAGATCGCCTGCAAGCTCTGAGCTTGAACGATCCCTTCAGAAATTAAGGTCGGAATGCGCACCGGCAAGAGGGAGCGCTCGGTCTCGGTCTGAGGGAGTGTCGGTTCGGGTTTGTTGAGCAAGGCGCAAATCTCCAAAACTCGCTCGTTCTTTCCTTCAGACGTTAAATTGAGGCTGGCAATTTTGTCGGACAAACACCCATCAGCTTAACTCCTTGGCGAATGTAGTTACGTTGCCACCCGAGATCGCTGTCAGAGACACGATCGCCTGAACGAATCCGTGAGTCGGGACGATTATCGGCGACTCTCCGGGGAACGCTCCCGCGCTCGCGGAAAACGGCGAAGCAACATCCCCCCTGTAATAAAATTGTCGGTCTGATAGGGATGTAGCGCCAGCAACAACCCGCAGTTCGATCGCGAATTGAGCGCTCAGTCCCGATGCTGAAAAGAAGTTTTGCAGGGAAAGGGCGGTAGTTTGAGAGCCGATCGCGTATGCAGCAGAGTTTGTGGCAGCGGTTGCGGCGTTGATAATCGGAGAGGAGCTGTTGAGCTTTGCTGGCGCTCTCCAGAATTGGGCCGACGCGACGGTTGTCAAGCGAGAAAGAGCTGTGTTCGTCCCGTCGGAGAGAGCCGAAAGGACTGAAGATATGTTTGAGAGCATCTGGCTGTCGGAGGCGATCGCTACCGACAAGCTCTGAGCGACCGTTTTCGCCCCCAAGCTTGCCGGGATTTTCCCCGACAGCGCCGATAGAATTGCCGACACGGAGCCGTTCGCTCCGTCGGAGAGGGCTGTCACGATCGAGCTGAGGTTTGAGAGCATCTGGCTGTCGGAGGCGATCGCTACTGACAAACTCTGAGCGACCGTTTTCGCCCCCAAACTTGCAGGCAGTTTTCCCGACAAGACGGAGATTTCCGACTGCACCGCCGCCAGCAGCACGTTCGCGGCACCGCCCAATCCTTCTAAGGAATCCGTTGCATTTCGGAGTGATGTTAGAGCGGTATCGATCGAAGAAAGTAGATTCAGAGTTGAATTGGACAGCGCCAAGCGATCGTCGCAAGAAGCAACTTCGAGGCGGACTGCCTCCAGCAAAGACTCGATCGCAGTCAGTCGGGAGATTGCTGAGGCGATATCCGAAATTAGCGCGAGCTGGTTGGGGACAAGCGATGCGAGCATCCCCTCTTCTACCTGCAAGAGTAAACTTGCGGGAACGTAGGCACCCGTTTCCGAGTGTAATATTTCGAGCAAACCTTCGGAGTTGGTGCGTATCGGCATTACAGGTAAACCTTCACAGTAGCTTGGACAATCGCCTCACCAGTCCCTCTATTGGAAAGTACAAATCCGTTAAGTGCTTTTTGCTCTATATTGATAGCAGGGTTTGGGGAGAGCAAATCTACGTAGTAACACTCCGGCGGGATTCCACTTTCTTCGTCTGGCTGGGCAATAATGTCACCAATACTTATCCCCGATACGGAGTTTAACGTCAGGCGGTTGTTTGTGTTATCAACAGTCTCTACAATAACTTCCGCAACATCTTGATACACAGAAGACTGTACGATCGCGCGTTCTTTCTCGACGAACGCCAATGCAGAGGAAACCGTCACTCGCCTGTTGCCCGAATCTACTGCACTAATAACTTGCGGGTCGATGGGGGAGAAGGGCAGCCTTACCGATGCCTTGCCGGGTCTTGCCACGAAATCAGATACAAGCCTGTCACCCAACGCAATTCCCGAAACGCTGTCGAGCGAGATCGTGTTTCCCGTTCTGCCAGTAATTGTCAGGTAGCCGATAGCTCGATCTCCATCCGTTGCAGTTCGGAAAACTATTACCGATCCTGATGTTCCAAATCCCGAGCCATCCACGACCGTAACGGTTCTTCCTGCCGAGTTGATCGCCTGGATTTCGCTGGAGGCGGCCGGCATTTCTGGGGAGGGAATCGTTACGAGAGGCAAGACCAACTCCGGGACTGTAGTGGCAACGGTGCTAACATCAGTAATTTCGGAAAACAGCACGTCAGCCATCTCGGACTTTACCGTTTCTCCCAGTGCTACGGAGCCGTCGGCAAACGCGCGATTGAGAATAACAATGCGGTTGAAACAGCGAACGCCGGCCGTTGTTAGCGAGATGCTGGAATTGCTCGGCACGAATCCAGCTAGGTTTGACCTGGAGACCGCTTTCTTGTTGACAAACAAGCTAAGCGTAAAACTTTCGCCACTGACTTGGATGTAAATTTGAGGGTTTGTCGGCAGCGGTTGCGAGTCTTCTATGACTGTAGTGCCTACCGCCAGCCTTAATTTGCCTCCGACGATATCTGCATTGATATTGCCTGCCACAAACAACACCCCGTCCCCACGCCAAAATTTTAAATCTAGGAGTATTCCAAAAGTTTTTAGACCGAATAGCGGATTGCTTTGTTTTCGGTATACCAGACTCGATGGAGCCCTCGGCGAGATCGTCGCATCTTGATAGATCGTGGAAGTGCGAAAAGTTCCTTCCTCCAATTGAATTCCGCCCGGAACTATTGATACCGCAGATCCTACGTAAAATTGCAAAAGAGAAACAACATCCGGCGCTCCGTAAATCTGCGCCCGGTGCGTCGCAGTCACCCCATCCGCTACGAGGCTGCCCGAAGCTGGATCTGTGACGATCGTGCAACTCGTCCCTGAAACCGTATTACCGGTGATGCTGTATCTTTTTGTTGCGTTGTTGGCGGGGAATCCAAGCTGACCGCCGATCAAATTGTTGTTGGCTATTCCGGTAATTCCCGATACTGTCACGCTATTCGCCGACACCGAAGCAATCGGATACCCACCTTGTCCCACCTCTGCCTCTGGCAATTTGGGCTGAGTTCCGAGCGTGGTAAAAGCCAGTTCCAGCCATCTAAAACTACTGGTGTAGGCATTCAAACTTGAAAAACTTACCTTCGGAGTTCCAACCACTCCTCCAGTCATTCGGATCTCGTCACCTGCTGCAAATTTCCCCCCAATGAGTTCGACAAGTGCAGACAAGTAATACGGCGTTCCGGCTTTTAAAGTAACGGAGCGCTGGATTAGCTGGGTATTGCCCGTACCGACCCCCCACGAAACCAGATCGCCGCGATGCGAACCGTCGGGAGCGATAGCAACATCGCCTCGAACGGTCACGTTGCTGCCTTTTTGCCATACAGACTGCCTGAAATCCAAATTGTAATTCAATAAATTTGTCCGGCCCGGCTCTAAAAGAATGGAACCGTCCGTTGGATTTATTGTGGGAATGTTACTCTGGAACGGTAAAAGTACGATCGAGGAATTTACCTGAGTTTCCAGCATTGCTGGTGACATCCGCGAATAATTGGGAACTTCATTTTGAAGCGTTGACAGGCGACCTTCAACTGCAAAAACAATGCTTTTCCTGATTTCATCCAGCGCTAGCGCCATTGCGACCTCCGTTTGCTGTTTCCAAATACTGAACGGGTTCTGGCGGCAGCAATTTCATTAACTGCTGCACGACATCTTCCTCAAATTGCTCTCTCTCTACTTCCGGCAGGCAAGCGGAATCATAAATAACCTCTGCTGCTCCCTCTGAAATCATTTTTCGACTGCTATACGCCGATACAACGATCGCGCGAACTAATTTCCTTTGAAAAGCAGCGCTTGCATTCTTTCGCAATGCTTCGGAGTCCCCGCCAACCATATCTGGATTTAACGACTCGATCCGCAGCTTTTCTTCCTTTGCTGCATTCAGTTCTGTTTCGGTATCGAAAATAAGTTGTTCTAATGAAGAGAACTCATCTCGATCGATTTCAATTTCCGCTGCCAAAATCTCAAGATATTCCGATTCTTTTTTGTCGTTCTTGTTGAAGAAAGAGAAGAATTTACTGGGGATTGAGAAAATAAAGTACAGCAATCTGTTATCCTTGCGAAGTTGCAGGGCGCGTTCTTTTTTTTCTAGCTCGATCCGCAGCCTGTTTTTTACCAGGTTTCCTCTTTTTAAAGACTTTTCCAGTTCGCTGGCCGTTAAAATCGCCTGCCTCCACCCCAGATAAGGGTGAATGTTTTCTTGCCTCCGAATTTCCCAAAGGGTTCCTGGGATTCCGTTTAAAGATAGGTGGGGAGTTGTCATATTTTCCGCTTTGCTAAAAAGTTGCGTTGTCTACCGCTGACAAATAGGTGCGACCTTGCGATAAAACGCTCGCTAGAAGTGTATTTGTTTCTGTGGAAAACGTAATATTTCCTAGTTCATTTGATTCGACATTGTATGTATTCTGCGCTGTATAAGCATCTGTGTGCGCAGACCCGCCACCGAAAGTACACCTAGTAGGACTCCCGATCGCGCCAAAACTTGCAATTCCTTTCGACAGGGTAGATCCCAGCGCAGCGCAGGTTTCGCCGGTAAAGGTAAACTTATCAACGACATTGGTATAAAAACTTCTAGCCGGGCTAACTCCGGGATTGGGGAACGACCCATAACAGTACCCAGCCATTAAATACGAGGCAAGTAAAGAGCCAGGTATCCAAGTAGACATTGCAGCCCTATTGATGCTTAATGAAGCGGCGGTAGCTGCTCTCGATTCCGAAGCGTAAGAAAATCTTTCTATTGTGTTGGTTGTGTTCGCTGTCACCGCATTCGCAAACCCGCCCGCAAGATAGCCGTTGAACCTGTTACCAAAGCCGGAGGGGGCGTTTCTAGATTCCAAGAGGCTCCCGATCGACACGCAAACTTCGCCTGCAAAAGTAAACCGATCGACATCTCCGTAACTCGTTCCGCCGCTAGAACCCCCGCAAAAATAGCCCCTGGATTGATTTTTCAGGCTAGCCCCGTAGTAGCGGTTGGGGAAAAGCGCCGCTCCAATTTGCGCAAAACTTTCTGTTTGGTAGGTCATCCGCCAAGAAGCGTTAGAAGCGCTTGCCCCGCCAAAGATATACCCGAACGTAGAATTTGCGGTTGCATAATGTAAGTGCGGGCTAATTCTAGCCCCCAAACTGGTTATAGTATCCGAGGCAAAGGTAAAGCGATCTGTCCTGGTTCGCTGGTTGAAAATACTTCCTTGAGTCGTATCGCCCCACCCACTGATAAAATACCCGAGAGTACCTGAGGGTTCTGAAGGGGGCACCGTAAATCTGCCTACCGACCTTATTGGCAAGAAACTATTTAAAGTGGGCATCCCGCGATTTTGGTTCTTGATAGCAATTTGTCCGGCCGTGCGAATAGCGTTTGCTTGGCGCATCGCTCCGGCTTTGGCGGCAATATTTAGGTTGCTTACCGCTATTTCTATAGCTCCGATTCCCGAGTCGGAGTCGGAGCCTTCAAGGATGAATTCGTCGGGAAACAACAAAGGATTCTTTGGCACGTCACTTACATCCTGTAAACATCAAAACCGCTGCCGCCCGCTATATCGAAAACCACAGACTCGCTGCCATTGGTGTTGGCAGTCGCGATTGCGAGACAATCATCACCCCCACTCGTTCGGATACCAAAACACAAAACGCTTTGAAAAGGTCTGTTGGTTGACAGCATTGGAACTTGGCACCCGATCCGACTTGCGGGAGGCGCGACATCTCCAACCAGTAGAGCAGAGCCGAGCAAAGATCTTGGAGCAATCCCTACGGCAGGCTCAAAATCGATTTTTCGACCGATTTTCGGCAGGGAGCAGTCAGTACCCGCTACGGGCTGAATCTCCCGAAAAGCTATGGGACTGGCATAGTTTTCTCCCGGCAGGTGTACGGGGGTATTTAATTCGTAGTGTTCTGTCATTGAACTCCCCGCAGGAAGGTGCATCGCGATCGGGGAATGGATCAACTCTGAATCTCCAAAGAAAGCACTCGCGCCACCTCCTTGAGTGTGTGCGAACAGGATCGGTGGCGCGATTATCTCAGCCCCCTCAAGCAGCGCTGGGTTTCCCAACCCTTGATAGTTGCAGTATTTAAACTGCCACTGCCACTGTTCGGTCGATCGTGGAGGGTAGTAAACCAAGGCAGCATAGGTCGTATTTGGATTTAGCCCGCCCAAAACGGGGCTGTCCACCCTGCCCGCCACGCCTTGGACGAACGCAAATACCCCTCGTTCCGCAGGAGGGATGGCGATCGCGCCGGAGTTGTTAGAGGCTACAGAAACTTTTTTGTAAATGTAATGCAGGGCCGCGCGCTCCCTGCCGAAGACGGCAATAAAGTCTTGACTTGCAGCAGGCGCGCGGTACGCATCGAGATCTTCGGGCGCGTCCAAGATATTGGCGGGGTCTAGTAAAATCCCGCTCGCCCACCCCGCCTCGCAATTTTCAAAGGGTACAGAGAATCCAGACCCTGCGGGGAAATTAATACCGGGTACGAAGTAACAGGTATCGCCGGGGCGATCGCGGAGTTGGAGTCTGCAACCCAAGTCAGCGCCCCCGTCCCCCCCAGATTTTGGAATGTTCCAAAAGAGAGCGATCGCTGCCGTCCCTGGCGTAAATTTTGTGATCTTCCCTTTTTTCGGAAAACCGCGTCCCCAGAGGGACATTGGAGTTGAGTCCAAAAGTGACGATCGCGTTGCCGTTTCCGTCGCTGCCCGCCACCACAGGCAGGCAAGCCAACTTTTGAACGTGTTGCTGGTTTGTAAAGCTAATTCGCTGGTCGTTCGCCAAGCAAACGGAGCCATTCGGCGACGCAGCGGACTCTCCGGGTCTCCCCGGATTCCCCGAGACGTTCCCCGCCAACATATTTTGCACCGTCCGGGAGTACGTAACCCCCCTTGACGGAATGCCTGCAAATATTTGATAGGCCCTTTGCCTGACAGCATCTTCCCCTTCCCTCGGAGCAGCCGACAGCGATATATCGCTTACGTGCATATCCTTTGAGATCGGGCCTTCGCCTCCGTTGCCCCAGACGTACCCCCTTTCCAAGAAGTTTTGCAGCCGACGGATTGAGAACAGAGGCAGAACTCGCGCAGAGTCCGGAAAAACAATGTAGTTCTTGCCGGATGCTAGGCTGGCGTCCAAAGCATAGATGCGGAGGTTGCCAACGGCGAATCCTTGAGATGTTTTGTTGGCAATCTGAAGTAGCTTGTCGCCGTTTGTGGCAGCGGGAAGGCCCGCAACAAAATCTGCCCCAGTTATTTCTTCAGGACTCAGAACCAAGAACCACAGGGAACGCATCCTGCGCGTATTTTCCTTGGTCGTGGTTTCGATCGAGAAACTACCGCCCGTTTGAGGTTTTCTGTAGGCAAAAGTTACCTGACCGAGCGTCTGGTCGTGATCTTTATTGATCTCCGCTGCTACCACGACCAGAGACAAAAAATCGTCCCGCTTCACGACTGAGGTAAGGTTGGGGATTGCCGGAATCTCAACAGATCCGGCAACTGATAGCTTGTACTCGCTCCACGAAGGAACGAGCGCGACCCCTTCTGACAAAACTAAAGTGCGGGGAGCGGTTATCGCAATCTCTGGAACGGTCAACCAACCTTCCTGCAATCGGGAATTCCACGTACCCTTCGCAACGATATTGGCGTTGAGGGCAAATTCCGCAGCCATCGGGACTCTGGGATCGGTTTCGCTCGCCGGGTCTACCTGCAAAACCGCCCAATCACTAGGAACTTTAGCAAAAGGATTTGGCATAATTTCACGCAAAAAAGCGCCAGCCGAGAGTTCGGCTGACGCTTTTTTAAAGTTCGTCTTTTTGTTTGAATAAAATTTCCTGCCTGAATTTTAGCGCGAGAGGCTTGCAGTGTCAACCGCATACTGCTAGGATGTAGGAAACAATTTTAAGTCAACCTTACTCGGCGGCAACCTCGATCGAGTAAGGTATTCGATTGGGGAACCGCTACAAAAAACTATGCCCCGATTGAGACAAGCCGCACTTGCCCATCCGGTAGAGCCATTGCAAATTCCCTACCCAAGGGGGTTTGCGGGAGAGCGTCGAGACCCGGAAAAGTCCGAGGAAATTTTCATCGGCACGGAGATGACCGAGCTCACTCCCGACGAAATTTCAGTAGTTGAAACTTTTCTAAAAAAGCTCCCCTACCCGCAAAGCCTTGTATTTGGCACGGATATCAACGTCCTGCACGAAGACGATCCTTTGTTAGTAATGACGCAAGAACAGTTAGACGCGCTCGAAAGAAGAGAAAAGCTCGCCCCAAGCAGGCAATCCCCTCAAGGTGGAGAGCGGACGATCCTCGAAAGGGCGATTATCATTCGCGTGGACGGGGAATACGACGGCGGAGGGTTGCCGGCAATATCTGCCGGAGATCCAGTCTGAAACTTTCAAAAATTTAATCTGTTACAGCAAACCTTAAACGCGCTCGATCGAGCGCCGTTTTTTTGTTGCCTTTTCTTAGGAGAAATATTGCATGGTTGTTCTTAGAAGGTACGGCGCGCCGCCGGGAGCTCCGGGCGTTTCCGTTGAGGAAAGACCGGCGGCCAACACGATCGCCGATCCGCGATACGGGGGCGGCTGGTTTGGCGGGATTGCCAAGCGGGGGCCGACATCTGTAGCAATCCCCGTGACCAGTCGCAAGCAATATCTGGAGATTTTTGGAGATCCCAAATCCCCAACCTGGGCTTTGTACGCCGATGCCAGCCACCAACTGCCGGATGCGATTGAAGGATTTTGGCAAAATGGTTCCGGGGCGGGGCTGTTGTGGGTTACGCGATTGGATCTCGACGGCAAGGGCAAAAAAGCCAAAAAAGTTTTCAAGAATTGGCTCGGTGCTGACGCACTCCAAATTGAAGCTGCAAATGAAGGTCGCTGGGGGGGGCAAGAGGCGAAGATTGAGGCAACTCCAGTAATCGTTGCTTCTGCGAGATCGTTTACGATCGTAGCCCCCGGAACCCTAACGAACGAATATATCGGTGCGGAGGCGGAATTTGAGGCCTCCCCCGGCAAGCGATTTACGATCGTTGCGAACACGGCAGCCAACGAGCGATCGGGGGAGACTGTCTTTACCTGCGCGGCCCAGTGGAACCTGCTGCAAGAAGGCATCACTGGACCCAGCATCCTGGCAGGAACGGCTGGCTACGAGAGATATCCAGCGCTAACTGGGACGATCTCGTTTCCTTTGCTGTCTCCTCTGACCGGGACTGTCACGATTGAAGATAACATTTTGACAGGCGCGGGGACTCTTTTTTCTACAGAGTTAGCTGTAGGTGACAATGTGTACTTCGGCACGGAAGCCAGAACCGTAACGAGTATCACGTCAAATACCACCCTGTCGCTCAGCGACTCTTATACTGCGGGAAATGCAGCAGGTCAAACCCTGCAGCGCGACAACCGAGTCGTTACCGGGACGGCAACAGATTTTCAGTCCGAGTTAAGCGTTGGCGATATTTTGTACGCAGTTATTGGAGGCATCCGCCAGGGAAGAAAAGTTGCCAGCATCGCTAGCGATACTGCCCTGACGCTAACTTCTGGATTTACGGCAGCCCTCTCTGCGGGAACGCAAACGCAGAGAGAAGGTCGGGCGATCGTCGGAACCGGCACGAGTTTTACTACCCAAGTTCAGGTTGGTGACTACATAGTAGATCCGCTACGCCTGGGTTCGGCTGTTAAAGTAACGGCGATCGCTTCCGCTACCTCCCTCACCGTAGAGAAGCCGTTCTCGGGGAATTTTACCGCTGTCAATCTTGCCAAGCAAGCGAAGCGGGTTTCGGTAGAACTTTCGCAGCCGACAGGCGAGGGACTAACCGTCGAAATAGCATTGGGCGAAAGCAAGCCAGAGACGCATTTTTCTTTGCGGATCGGGTTTAACGGCTCTCAGGTACTGTACGTTCCCGATGTCAGCCTCGACCCAAACGATCCTTTATTCGTTGACGCTGTGGTTTCCGACACGATGGGCAACGTTGCCTACAGGAGTTCGGGACAGAACATCCTGTCGTGGGTTCGAGCTACCTCGCTGTGGTCTAGCGCCTACACGACGGCAGAAGGCTCCGATGTCAGACCGATCGACGGCGGCGGCAAGGTTTTGGCGCTGACGGCGACGAGGCTGTATGCGGTAATCGACACCGACTACAGCAAGGCGGCGGGCAACACCCTGTACCTTTCTCCCTACGATGAATACCGAAACTCGATCAGGGTAAAAGAAGCGGTCGCGCCTCAAGATTTGGAAGGAACTATTTCATCAACCGGGACAACAGTCAACGGAACGAGTACGACCTTTTTAACCTCCCTGTCTGTTGGCGACTACCTTTACAGCGCGCACAAAAAAGAAGCTCGAAAAATAATCCGAATCGTTTCCGACACGCAGTTGCTGCTGGAATCGGCTTTCACTAGCAACGCTCCCGCACTAACGACAGCGAAGAAATCTGGATATTTTAACGTCGGGGTTGGTAACGACTTGACTTTAGCAACCAAGTCCGGCAACTCATTTCTCCTCAGCTATCCGGAGACTCTCAGGGGCGGATATCAAAATACGGCAAATACGATTCCGTACTACTGGACAAAATACGTAGACCCCGATTTCAATCACGTCGAGAATGCAGTTTACGGTCGCAACATGGGATTGATGCGGCTGGCATTTCCGGGTGTCAGCTCGATTACAGTCAATAAGGCGGGGGCTGCCTATGCTGAGGCAAAATCCTACGAATTTCGGTACGAAGTCCCCGTTTACTTGACGACAGCTTCAGCGATCGAGGCTTACATCAAGCAGGAATTGGGGCGCAACGATTTTGCTTCGGTAGCAGCGCCGAGCTACATCTACATCGCGTCTCCCTTCGGTGCAGGCAAGAGAATGGTATCGGCCGTCGGCGACATCATGGGCGGCGAATCTTTGTTCGCAGTTAACAACTCCGGATATCATGTCATGTTCGCGGGTCGGGCTGCGAGGTTGCCTCGCGCGATCGGATTGCCTTTTGAAATCGGTCGGTCGGATGAAGTGGTTGCCAACACTTCCGGCGTGCAAATGCTCAAGTATTCGGAGGGAAGTATTATCGTTTGGGGCGGGCGCGCGCCGAGCTTGTCTCCGTCGTACACCTTCTTGCACATCCGCCGCTGCCAGTCAAACTATAACAGGATTTTCATTGAAGTTGACAACCTGCAAGAGTTGGTATTCCGTCCCAACCAGCCGGAGTTGGCGGCGCAATTCCGCATGATTTTGAAAAGTTTTGCCCGACGCGAATACAAAAAAGGCGTGTTCTCCAGGTATCTGACCTTTGAGGAAGCCGTGCAGATCAACACCGGACAGGATGTTGACGAGAATTCGAGCATTAGCTCTCAAGGTGGAGACCAGCTTGTTGAAATCATCAACGGAGTCCTCTCCGCAAACTTCGTGTGGACTCCGACCGGAATAGTCGAACGCCTTGTCATCAATGCCGGACCGTCAATTCTTTCGCGCGAGTAATCTTCCTTCTTTTTGATTCGGAGCAAGTCAAGTCATGCAAAAACAGACATTACAGCAAAATATCCTCAAGAAGGCAAAACAGCGCTTCCGAGTGGCCGGACTGCCGGAGGTAGTAATTACCCAGCGCGGGACGATCGATGTTGCGGTAGGGGCGATCGAACTTCCCGACGGCACTAAGGTTACGGGAGGGCGAGTCGAACCGGGCGAATTTACTGTCACCCTTCACTTTTCCGACGACCTGTCCCGCGACTCCTACCTCGATTGGTTCGAGCAAGCGGTTGATAAAGGGGCGGGCGGAGTAGATCCCAACTACAAGCGCAGTGCCGAAATCGAATTTCTCAGGGCGTTCACGGGCAAGCCGGGTCAGTTTGCAGAATCAGGGGACGATCTCAAATCGGTGTTTGCCGATCTTGAAGGAGTTTGGTGTATGAAGTACACCATCCCGGATGCGGATATCGACTCCACAGATGGAGACGGGGCTAGTATGCTTGAATGTACTATCTCCTACGACGATGCCAGAGTCGTAACCCGTTCGGCCTCCAGGGGAGTGGGAGAAGGATCGCTGAGAACGCAAAATCGGTTCGATCGCATGACCGGCAGGGCTGGCGTAGTTTAATTTTTCCCGCTGGAAATGCAACAGCGCAGCTCTGGAATGTCAGAGCTGCGTTTTGTTGAGGCAAAATTTTTGCAAATAGCTCATACAAATTCTTGACATCCACCCCGCCGTAGAACGGCGAGGATTCCCAAACCTC
>JAAUPF010000204.1 GCA_012034575.1 Richelia sp. CSU_2_1
CTCTGCTAACAAATGACTAATGACTGATGAGAGTTATCAGTAGTTGTTTCAATTCCCCATTACCAATTCCCAATTCCCAATTCCCCATTCCCAATTCCCAATTCCCAATTCCCCATTCCCCATTCCCCATTCCCCATTCTCCGTTAATTATCAGTATTCAGCCGCCGGATAAATTCTAAGGGCAATCCGTCGGTATCGGCAATAAACGTTACTTCATAAACATTTGGACCAATTTGCTGTTGGGTCGGTTCCAATAAAACTTTCAACGGCTTAAATTGGTTTGGTTCCTCTTTAGCAGCCGATTCAAACTGTTTTTTCAGAGACTCCAACCAATCAGGTAGAGCGGTTGTTGTTTCAGTCAGATCGAAAGATAAATGATAGTATCCAACATAATGCTCGTCATCGAAAGTATCAGGTGCGGGTTTCGGTTCCGGGATTTGAATCAGTTCGATGCGTCCGTTAAGACCTTCCATCCAACAAGCGAGAGTGTAACCTGTCGTAAATCGATCGCTCACTGTAAATCCCAACAGTTCGTAAAAGGCGATCGCCCGGTGAATGTTAGCAGTCCGAATCGAGGCGTGGTGCATCAGTAGATTTTAGATTTTAGACTTTAGATTTGCGATTGTTTGGATTTTCGATCGGGGATTTTCGAGCGAGAATTTTTTGAGCTTTTTTAATGGCAAGGGGGAAGCAGGAAATCCGGATTAAAAAATGTAGCATTTGTCACCATAAAGCAACATACCTTCGTTTTTTATTTCCTCTTCCTTGTTCCCTCTTCGCTCTTCCTTCTTGCTTCTTCCCTCTGACCGATCGCGATCGATGGCAGCTCGCACTTGTGACTAATAACAACTGTCAACTGTCAACTGTCAACTGTCAACTATCAACTGTCAACTGTCAACTGTCAACTGTCAACTGTCAACTCTTCCTTCGCTTACTCAAACAGCCGAAAATAAGGATATCTAACCGGAACTCCCGGTTCTTTTTCCAAATCGAAATTAATCACTTCCCAGCAAGGTTCAGCTTCGGAATCCGGGCTAAAATCTACAGGTAAACCGTACAGCCGCGGTCGAGGGGAGTCAGATTGACCCCGCCAAGGTGTGCTCCGTTCCAAATAAGCACCGATTAAGTCCCGATAGCGCTGGGCGATGATCACGCGAGTAGCCCGATAGCCCTGAGTGTAGAGTCGATCGAGCGCTTCGTGAATTTCAAACCGAATCCCGTCAGGGTGGGTGTGCTGGCGGTACCATTCATTTTCCCAGCGACGCCAGTGGCGGCCGGATTGGAGGTGAATTAGCTCGCCCGTTTTGGGGTCTGCTTCAAATGCACCGTGACGCGGACACAAATAAGTATCCGTTAGCGTTAGAGCCGGGATCGTTTGGCGGCAGTGGGGACACTGAATCTCCGGGCCAAACATCGGGTATTGCAAGGCAACTTCGATCATGTAGTGCGTCCCAACATATTTTCTCTGCAAAAGTCCCAAATGCTTCTATTATATCTGGTATCGACGGTAAGTTAAGCTTTTAGCAATAAACTCTGCCCAAGTTTCTGATGAGCAATTTCAAAGAACCCCCAACAAAACCTGCTGCTTTTTGGCCGGCACCAGATATCTCTGAAGCTGCTTTTGTGGCTGAAGGTGCCGTTGTCATGGGTTCTGTAGAAGTGGGTGCGGGGGCGAGTATTTGGTACGGGGCGGTGGTGCGGGGGGATATAGAGCGAATTTCGATCGGTCGCAGTACCAATATTCAAGATGGAGCCATCCTGCACGGCGATCCGGGAAAACCGACGGTTTTGGAAGATTTTGTTACAGTCGGACACCGAGCTGTAATTCATTCAGCGTACATCGAACAAGGCTGTTTGATCGGGATCGGGGCGATAGTCCTGGATGGAGTGAGGGTAGGAAAAGGTTCGATCGTCGGTGCGGGCGCTGTTGTCAATAAGGATGTGCCACCTTATTCGCTGGTTGCCGGAGTACCTGCGAAGCGATTGCGGGATGTTTCCGAGTCGCAAGCTGCGGAGTTAATAGAACACGCTAAGCGTTACGAAAAGTTAGCCTTAGTACACGCAGGGAAAGGAACTGATTTGGGATTTTCCGAAGGGAATCTTAATTAGATTTTAGATTAAGGAAGAAGGAAGAAGGAAGAAGGAAGAAGGAAGAAGGAAGAAGGAAGAGGTACAGAATTACCAACTGTCAACTATCAACTGTCAACTGTCAACTGTTTAAAATGAGTTATACCGCGCAAAAACTCCTAAGTTTTCAAGAATTTGTCGATCGATATTGCGACAATCCCCGCTACGAGCTCGCTGACGGAGAATTAATTGACATGGAACCGACAGGCCCCCACGAAACTGTCAGCGGCAAACTAGCAACTAAAATCGGAATTGCGATCGCAGCAGAAAAACAGCCTTGGTTCATTCCCCGCACTTGTTTAATCCGTCCGTTTTCCGATGCAGCTACCGCCCGCCGTCCCGATATTGTCGTGTTAGATGAAACTGCCCTTGTTAGCGAACCACTTTGGGAAAGAGAACCAGTGATTACCCTAGGGCGATCGATTAAATTAGTTGTCGAAGTTGTCAGCACTAACTGGGAAACAGATTACGCTCGAAAAGTAGAAGAATACGCTCTTTTAGGAATTCCAGAATATTGGATAGTCGATTATCGCGGATTGGGAGGCGTCGCTTTTATCGGCAAACCGAAACAACCGACTGTTACCGTTTGCGAACTGGTTGACGAAGATTATACCAAGCAGCAATTTCGCCTCGGTCAGCAGATTATTTCTCCTTTATTAACAAGCTTGGAACTTCGGTTAGATGATGTTTTGCCCCGATAAAGAAGCTTGCGTCAATATACAGTTGAATGCGAAGAGTTTAAAGTAGGCGATCGGCAAGCGAGGCTAAAGCATTTTCAAAAGCTGTAACTTCATCAGCGATCGCATTAATTTATTGGCTTCTAAAATGCTAATCCAGATATTGTCTTTCATCAGCTATTATCTTCCTTGTCAAAAACTCTCGACCAAATTAACTTATTTAACTGGATAACTTCCTGCAAGCTGCGTCTAATCTATAGCCTGTAAAGTCCCTGACGGCGATCGATCGTGCATCCGCAATCTCTCTAGCTAGCACATTTCTTGGTGAAACACTGAGATTGGGGGATTGTCCGTATTTCCTAATATTTCTGATTCATGGCTAATTGTCAAACTTATCAAAAAGCTAAAATCTAGATCGGGAACAGGTTTTTTTGCGTAAGTCCTATATATACTATTAAAGCTCTGCCAAAATCTGACCGATCGCCCTTCCTTGTAAAATAAATCATGAACGATACATCGACTCCCAACATTCCCCCGCACACTTGGAAACGCCCGATAGGCCTTGGTTGGGAGAATCCCTACACAGTCCGTTACGCAAGCAATCTCGACGATGGTCCCTGGCATGGAATGCCTTTAGGCGGCTTCGGTTCAGGCTGCATCGGACGATCGCCCCGAGGTGATTTTAACCTCTGGCATATCGACGGTGGCGAACATATTTTTCGCAATTTACCCGCTTGTCAGTTCAGCGTTTTTGAAGAAACAAAAGGCAAAAAACAAGCTTACGCACTCTGCACTCAACCGCCAACAGATGGCAGTTTATCTAGTTGGAAATGGTATCCTAACGAAGGAAGAAGGAAGAAGGAAGAAGGAAGAAGGAAAGAGGAAGAAGGAGGATGGGAAGAAGAAAGAGAAGAAGGCAGTAATTATTCGGGAACTTATCATGCTTTGTATCCGCGCAGTTGGTTTGTTTACGAAAATGTATTTCAAGCACAACTAAGCTGCGAGCAATTTTCGCCCATTTTGCCACATAACTATCAGGAAAGCAGTTACCCAGTCGCTATATTTGAATGGATCGCTCACAATCCTACAGATGCGCCGATTACTCTCAGCATCATGCTAACTTGGCAGAATACTGTCGGCTGGTTTACTAATGCGAATAAATCGCCTGAAGTGAAAGTTCGCGATGATGGCAGTCCGACTTACGACTATCAATCTCGCTGGGAAGAAAGCGGGGGGAATTTGAATTTGTTAGTCGAAGATTTTCACCGCATCGGGTGCGTGATGACGCGGTTGAGTGCGGGTGAAGAAGTAAAAGAAGGCGAGGGACAATGGGCGATCGCAACTATTACTAATCCGGCAGTAGAAGTATTCTATCAAACTCGCTGGAATCCGGCTGGGAACGGCGAGGATATTTGGAAGCACTTTTCTCGCGAAGGTTTTTTGTTAGATGATAAAGACGAAACAGCCGCCGCAGCAGGCGAACAATTAGCTTGCGCGATCGCAGTTCGCTTCACAATTCGCCCCGGAAAAACTCGCAAAATTCCCTTTATTTTAGCATGGGATTTTCCCGTTACTGAGTTTGCGCCGGGAATTGAATATTACCGCCGCTATACAGATTTCTTCGGCCGCAACGGCAAAAATGCTTGGCCGATGATCCGCACGGCAATGAAGCATTCCGATACTTGGCGCGAAAGTATTGAAGCGTGGCAAAAACCGATTTTAGAACGGCAAGATTTGTCTGATAGTTTCAAAATGGCATTGTTTAATGAGTTATACGCCCTGACTGATGGCGGTACGTTGTGGACGGCCGCAGACGAACGCGATCCGAAGGGTCAATTTGCAGTTTTAGAATGTATAGATTACCGCTGGTACGAAAGTTTGGACGTGCGGCTTTACGGTTCTTTTGCTTTGTTGATGCTGTGGCCGGATTTGGAAAAATCGGTGGTTTTAGCATTTGCTAGGGCGATTTCCACAGGAGACGATACGCCGAGAATTATTGGCTGGAATCAAGCTTCAGCTATTAGAAAAGCTGTCGGCGCAACGCCCCACGATTTGGGCGCGCCTAACGAACATCCTTGGGAAAAAACGAATTATACTAGCTATCAAGATTGCAATTTGTGGAAGGATTTACCTTGCGATTTTGTGTTGCAAGTTTATCGAGATTTCCTGTTGACTGGTAGCACGGATTTCGATTTTTTGCAAGAGTGTTGGCCGGCAATTGTTGAAGCTTTGGCTTACCTAAAAACTTTCGATGAGGATGGTGATGGCATTCCCGAAAATTCTGGCGCGCCGGATCAGACGTTTGATGACTGGCAAATGCGGGGAATTAGCGCTTATTGCGGGGGTTTGTGGTTGGCGGCCTTGGAAAGCGCGATCGCGATCGGTTCCATCTTAGAAAATGCGGCACCGGCAGTAATTCCCAATCCCCAAGAAAGAATTGTATTATATCAAAGTTGGCTGGAACAAGCAAGACCTAGCTATCAAGAAAAACTGTGGAACGGTCGCTATTACCGTCTCGACAGCGAGAGCAATTCTGAAGTAGTGATGGCAGATCAATTGTGCGGTCAATTCTATGCAAAACTGTTAGGATTGCCGGATATCGTGCCACCAGAATGTGCGGTTAGCGCTTTAGAAACAGTGTACGAATCTTGCTTTTTAAAATTCAATGAAGGCGAGTTCGGTGCAGCCAATGGGGTGATGCTGAATGGTGCTCCGGAAAATCCGAACGCGACTCATCCTTTGGAAGTTTGGACGGGGATTAACTTCGGATTAGCGGCTTTTTTGGTGCAGTTGGGGATGGAGGAAAAAGCGTTTAAATTGACGGATGCGGTGGTGAAGCAAATTTATGAAAATGGGTTGCAATTTCGGACACCGGAAGCGATTACGGCGGGGGGAACTTTTCGGGCGAGTCACTATTTGCGGGCGATGGCGATTTGGGCGATTTACGGAGTTTTGACAGATTTTAAATAACGAATTTGTTTGCAGTGGGGTGAGGGCGGGTTTGAGAGATTGTTTGTTTTTATCGCAGATGGTTGGTGAACCCGCCCCTACAAGATTTGGTTTTTCCTGACAAAAATCTAAACAAATTCCTATGATTCGTAGGGGCGGGTTCGCCAACAATATCGGATTAAAATCCACCATCTTGTAAACCAGCCCCATCCCCACAAGAAATATCAAAAAACCTCAAAATCTTGGGTTTTTGAGGTTGGTTTGTGGGGTGGGGCGGGTTGTTGGCGAAGCCCGATCGCCCTTAACTAAAAAAACCTATACAAAACGTTACAAATTTGTTAACATCGTGGCGAGTCGGTCTCAGTAGCCGATCGATTAACCTCCTAGAGTTAAGTATATGAGTCAACCTTCCCCAACAACTCCCGCCCCCTCCGATCCGATCGAAACTCCGACGCCGCAGGCTAACAATTCGCCTCCACCGAGTTATGTGAAGCTGGCGATGCGGAATATGGTGCGAAAGCGGGTGACTTCCCTGTTTCATTTTGCTTTGACTGCGATCGGACTTTTAGGCGTACTCGTCGGTTTGGCTTTTCTCGATCGCTATTTCAATTCATAGTTGAGTACCCAAACAATCGGCTTCTAATTTCTCGTTCTATTTTCAACTTTCTTAATAGAAACTTAAGCCGATCGCACTGATTGCCCGTTGCAATCTCCAACGGATTGCTGTATCTTGCCAGCAACAGCCTTCATTCTCCGCGATCGATCGCCAAAGCTGTCAAAAAATTGCATATTTCGCTTGACAGGAGATTCAAAAAATGCTAATCGAGGTGAACGTAGAAGACTGTTACGGGACGGCCCCACCGCCAGCAGACTCTATGGAAAACCCTCAAAGTCCAGCCAGCGCCGAGATTTTACCCGAAACCTGGGAAAATTGGTTCGGGGTGTGGCTGGAAAATCAGGCGACGGATTTGCCTGCTGCGCCGGGTTACGAAGTTAGCCTGCGTTTAACCGCCGATCGCGAAATGCAATCCCTCAACGCCCAATACCGCCAGCAGGATCGGCCGACGGATGTCTTGGCTTTCGCAGCTTTAGAAGCGGACTGTCCCCAGCCAGAGGAAATGCTCTCATCCATGCCCCTATACTTGGGTGATATCGTAATTTCGATCGATACAGCTTGCCGGCAGGCCCAACAGCAAGGACATTCCTTAAAGACTGAACTAGCTTGGCTGGCAGCCCACGGTTTCCTGCACCTTTTGGGATGGGATCACCCCGATGAGGAAAGTCTGATGCAAATGCTCGACCGGCAAGAAACTTTGCTGCAGGCGATTGGAGTGGCGATCGAGACCGGGCGATCGAAATTTTGTTTGGAGGTGGGTTAATGTTGACTTGACAGATTCTGTCAAGTCGAACAGAACTTTCTGAAAATACACTCAAACTTTAGTAACAACTTAGGAAAGTTAGCTAGACTTCATGAAGTCAACGGTAAAATTATCGATTTCAGATCGAATCCGGTTAACGGCACCCATCGATCCAGGGAGGCAACCGTGCTGCCTCCCTACCGATACTGCTTTTTTTAACTTAGATTTGATGCGATCGAAATCGAACCGGATTTGATTTCATTCATCACTATCCATCAAAGTTGGTTGTTTATGACACTACATCAACCCTCAGTTTCCTCAAATCGCTCGCAGGTTGTGCCCGTGGCAGAAGATGCTCCCAGCCAGACAGTAAATGAATCTAAAAAATCATTGAAATATAACCGCAACCTGTCTTGGAAGATCGCTTCTAGCTTAGCAATTAGTTTTAAATATGCTTGGACTGGTCTGACTTACGCATTTATAACTCAGCGCAATTTTCGCATCCACACTGCGATCGGGACTGTGGTACTCGGACTGGCTATATTTTTGCACTTAAAGCCAGTGGAAATATCCGTTATCGGCGTTACCATCGGCATGGTAATGGCAATGGAGCTGCTGAACACAGCGATCGAATCTGTGGTAGACTTAACCGTCGGTCAATCTTACCACGAACTGGCAAGAATTGCTAAAGACTGCGCTGCCGGAGCCGTTTTAGTATCGGCAATGTCGTCGGCGATCGTCGCTGTCGCACTTTTGTTTCCTCCTTTGTGGGCGCTGATTCAAGGCTCGATCGCCAATTAACCGCTCACTAGGCAAAACAAATTTTAGGTTTTAGATGACAGCTTTGAGATTTTTAGCTCTTCTCATAATTGCAGCAATTTTTAATTTCAGTCAGCATCTATCAAAAATCTTCAAAAATTTGCATTTCGGCAAAAAGTCCATCTAAAATCTAAAATCTCAACCCTACTACAAAAATTAATTTACCGTGATTATAGTAATCGATAACTACGACAGTTTTACCTACAATTTGGTGCAGTATTTAGGAGAACTCGGTGCAGAGTTACCAGCAGCCAGTGAAGTGCAAGTCTACCGCAACGATCGAATTACTTTAGCAGAAATTAGGGCTTTGCAACCGGCAGCAGTCGTGATTTCTCCCGGACCGGGGCGGCCGGAAGATGCGGGAATTTCTCTAGAATTAATTAAAGAATTGGGGCCTACTTTGCCAATTTTAGGTGTTTGTTTGGGGCATCAAAGTATCGGGCAAGTATTCGGTGGCAAAATTGTTTCGGCCCCGGTATTGATGCACGGCAAAACTTCTCAAGTGGAACACGCAGGAATAGGAGTTTTTCAGGGGTTGGAATCGCCGCTAACTGCAACTAGATATCACAGTTTGGTAATCGAAAAACAAAGCTGTCCAGAAGTTTTGGAAATTACAGCTTGGGTGGAAGACGGCACGATTATGGGCGTGCGGCATCGGGAATACCCGCACATTGAAGGAGTGCAGTTTCACCCGGAAAGCGTGCTCACAACTTCGGGCAAACAATTATTGCGAAATTTCCTCGATCGGCTTTGATATCATTTGTCTAGGGACGCGGCATTAATGTTTTGATATCCAAATGCTTCATCCTCGCCAGAGTTGGCGATTTCAAAGAGCTCAAATTGGTTCTATAGCGGTTATCATGAAGTGTCAGATCCTGTCCGGTTGTATCATCAGTCGCGTAGGGCATGGGTGAAGCATAAGCCCTGCACCACCAATTACCAATTCACCAAGTTACGGCATGATTCAAAGTTATAAAAAAATTGAGTTTTTAGAACAAATTGCTATTTTAGAAAATTGCATTTCCCGGAATTTCAAACTGCAAAGCGAATTAGAAGCCAGAGGTTTCGATCGCGACTCTCTAATTTACCGCCACAATTGCTCGATCGCCCCTAATTTCTCTATTTACAAAACACCGGATAACTATCAGTTTAAAACTAGCGAAATTCCCGTTGTGAGTTTTTTTTCCGGTGCGGGTGGCTTAGATTTAGGCTTTAAGTATGCAGGTTTTGAACATCTCGCATCCGTAGAAATCAATCCGATATTTTGCCAAACCCTCAGAAAAAACTTTGCCAATTCAGTAATTTTAGGACCGCCAGAATGCAGCGGCGATCTGCGCGATCGAGATGAAATTATCAATATTTTAAAATCGAAAATCGGCATTAATTTTCCTTTTGAAGGCGTGTTTTTCGGCGGCCCGCCCTGCCAGTCTTTCAGCATTGCAGCCAACCAAAGATTTTCCAAAGCAGGCGAAAATTTCAAACGCACGGGATTTTTACAAGCTGAATATGGAAATCTGCTGTTCGAGTTTGTTTGGTATATTTGCGAATTTAAACCGCGAGTTTTTTTAATTGAAAATGTTTCGGGATTGTTGAGCGTTGACGGCGGAAAACAGATAAATGCTGCTTTAGAAATGCTGGAAAACAAAGGTTACACAGTCACAGAACCAACAGTATTAAATGCAGCAGATTATGGAGTGCCGCAAAATCGATCGCGCTTGTTTCTCTGCGGTTGGCGCACTCCAGCTAAATTTAATTTCCCTGAGGCAGAGCCTTTAAAAGTTCCCTGTTACAAAGCATTAGAAAAGCCGCTAATTAATGTCGAAAATCACATCACGCGACAGCACAAAGCCGAGTCAATAATGCGATATATCGAACTCAAATACGGCGAACGAGATCGCCTCGGCCGAGTTGACAGATTAGATCCAAATTTGCCAGCAAAAACTGTAATTGCCGGAGGCAGCAAAGGCGGGGGTCGATCGCACTTGCACCCGCTAATTCCGCGCACTTTATCCGTCAGAGAATCGGCACGATTGCAAACATTTCCCGACAGTTTTATATTTTGCGGTTGCCCTGCCCGCCAATTTACTCAAGTTGGTAATGCCGTACCGCCCTTGTTGGCTTTAAAATTGGCTCGCGCAATAAGTACAAAAATTTATGGTATAAAGTCTGAGTAATTGATATCATGTTCGCTCGAGCGTAATTCCTGTAGAGGCGGGGAAAGCCAACCATATCCGGCAATAATTGACAATCTTAACCCCCCTTAGCCGAACTATTCCAGTCAATCGATCGGATACTATAAGACACCAAATAACAGCAACTTAAAACATGAAACGGCGACAATTATTGCGTTACGGAAAGACGAGTTTGCTAGCAGCTTTAGCAACCGGTTTGGCATCAGGATGGAACAGCTATCAAGCTCAAACTGCCGGTACTTTATCGGTTCAGTGGTTGGGGCATACCTGCTTTTTGTTCGCCGGAGGCGGTGCGAGGATATTGGTGAATCCTTTTCGCCCCATCGGCTGTACTGCTGGATACCGACCTCCCAAAGTACAAGCCGATTTGATTCTGATTGGCAGCAGATTGCTTGATGAAGGGGCGATCGATGGATTTTCGGGTAATCCAGGTCTTTTGTACGAACCGGGTTCCTATCAGTTCAACGGACTGCGCATTCAAGGGATTAGAACCCAGAAAGATCGGCAGGGAGGGCGGCGTTTCGGGATGAATGTAGCTTGGTTGTGGCAGCAAGCTGGAGTGAAAATTTTGCATTTAGGGGGACTTGCCGGGCCCATCGGGATCGAGGAACAAATTTTGATCGGGAGGCCGGATTTAGTGCTGATTCCTGTCGGTGGCGGGCCGAAAGCTTACACTCCTGCAGAAGCAAAACAAACTTTGCAAATTCTCAAACCGAGAATGGTAATTCCCACCCATTTTAAAACCCAAGCTGCCGATCCTGCAGCCTGCGATTTGGTGCCGCTAGATGAATTCTTAGCTGTGATGGAAGGTACGCCGGTGCGCAGGTTGAATAACGACACGATTTCAATTTCACCAGCTAATTTGCCGCAAAGCGGTTCGGCGATCGAGATATTGAGTTACAGATTTGGCGGGTGAGCTTTTGTTGGGGAAGTTGCGCTATAGTAGAAAAGTTTTGAGTCGATGGGGAATGCAACAGTATTCACCCTTACTTTCGCATCTCCCAACCTTGCGGATTCTTGAAATGTCGCTGATATCAGAATTCACACCCGCTGTCTTAAGTAACAAGGAAACTCAAGCAAATGAAGAATCAAAATTTACCGAACTCGCTGAAAAAACTAGCCGGCTTCGCAGGCGCGATCGGCGCTAGCGCGCTCATCGGTTTTCCAGCTTGGGCTCATATTAATTCCCACAGTCGTGTCGATAATGCGAATCGCAGCCAACAAGTCGCACAAACACCAAAACCGGCAACTCAACCTACAACAACTACTGCGACAAAAGATATTGTCGCCACTGCATCCGGTGACGCTCAATTCAAGACTTTGACTAAGGCTTTGACAGCAGCAGGATTGGTGACAACTCTCCAGGGAAAAGGTCCTTTTACAGTTTTCGCTCCGACTGATGCAGCATTTGCGGCTTTGCCAAAAGGCACTTTAGATGATTTGTTGAAACCGGCTAACAAAGCCAAACTTACCAAGATTTTGACTTATCACGTCGTTCCAGGCTCGGTTGTTTCTACCAGCTTGAAATCCGGTGATGTCAAAAGCGTTGAAGGCAGCCCGATCGAAGTGACGGTTGCTGGAGGCAAAGTAACAGTTGGCGGCGCGAATGTTATTAAGGCTGATGTTAAAGCTAGCAACGGCGTTATTCATGTAATAGACAAAGTGCTGCTCCCGCCAGATATGAAATAGTCCTGACAATTTTTGGATTAACTCGCTGGCAGTTAATTGATTGAAAATACCCGCTTTTACCAAAAAGCGGGATATTTTTTGGGGATGTTTTTTTTACTGTAGTTCGCTCTAATACTTTAACCTGAAAATAACAATCCTCCAGCAGACGGGCTGGAGGATTGCGAACATCATCTAGTCGGAATTTGCAATATTTATTAAGCAGCACGCTGAGTCAAAAGTCCCCAGATGAAAAGAAGAACGATCGCGCCGATCACAGCAAAAGCAACGCTGGGTATAGTTAATGCTCCAAAAGACGCTCCCCCGCTAGTCCCGAGAAATACTTGACCTAAATAACCGCCGACTAGCGCGCCCAGAATTCCTAAACCTGTAGTTGCTAGGAAACCGCCACCTTGATGCCCCGGATAAATAGCTTTGGCGATCGCGCCGGCAATCAGTCCTAAAACAATCCAAGCAATAATTCCCATTTCTTTTCTCCTGAGTGTTTAAATCGTTTTGTCTCTTGTCTGATGTTTTTAGAATAACAGCCGAGCACCAGTGCTATCCTCTACCGTTAGGAGGAACCGAAAGTGGTAGAATTTAAAGAGAATCGATATGTTTCGGCAGTTTTTTAGTCTGCCAAAAGAGTTAACTCGACCTTTTTTTGATTAAATAAAAGTATGGGGAACCTTTGAAGTGAGGAAAGTTACTGCCACATGGATTTAAGTTTGTGCGCGATCGTCAAAAATGAAGAGGCAAACCTGCCACAAATGCTGAGTAGTGTGAAGGGTATTGTGGGGGAAATTGTGGTGCTGGACACGGGATCGAGCGATCGCACGCGCGAAATCGCCCGAGAATTCGGGGCGAGAGTTTACAGCTTTGAGTGGTGCGACGACTTCGCCGCCGCCCGCAACGAGTGCCTGAAATACGCTCAAGGCGATTGGATTTTGGTATTGGATGCCGATGAAATGCTGGTACCGGAAATCGCGCCTCAAATTCTG
>JAAUPF010000205.1 GCA_012034575.1 Richelia sp. CSU_2_1
GCTAGCTTGTCTGGTTATTACCAGCTATTTAAATAGTTGACAGTTGACAGTTGACAGTTGACAGTTGACAGTTGACAGTTGGTAATTGGTAATTGGTAATTGGTATTGGTAATCGTTTCTTCCTTCTTCCTTCTTCCTTCTTCCTTCTTCCCTCTTCCTTCTTCCTTCTTCCTTCTTCCTTCTTCCTTCATTTATGGACAATCTCACAGTCAAACTGCAAGGCATGAGTTGCGCCGCTTGTGCCTCTGCTGTAGAAGAAGCAATTAAATCCGTTCCCGGCGTCATCGAGTGCAGCGTCAATTTTGGCATGGAACAAGCTGCGATTCAATATGATGCCAAAGCCACCAATCTCGAAAAAATTCAGGCGGCTGTAGATGAGGCAGGATATAAAGCTTTACCGCTGCAAGAAATCGCGACAGAAGATGATGAAACAGCAGCGAAATCCGCGCGATCGGAATCTCAAAACTTGCAGCAAAAACTTTGGACTTCAGGTATAATTAGCATTTTGCTATTTCTCGGTGCAATTCCAGCAATGACAGGTTTGCACGTACCATTTATTCCCGCATGGCTGCACAATTATTGGCTGCAATTTTTCCTAACTTTACCAGTACAATTCTGGTGCGGCAGCTCGTTTTATGCAGGAGCTTGGAAATCCCTCAAACGCCGCTCCGCCACAATGGATACCCTGATAGCTTTGGGTACGAGCGCCGCTTTCTTTTATTCGGCATTTGTGACATTTTTCCCCCATTTATTCGCAACAAGAGGTTTGCATTCAGGCGTTTACTACGAAGTAGCTGCCAGCGTCATTGCCTTAATTTTGCTGGGAAAAACCTTAGAAAAGCGAGCCAAGGGAGAGACTTCAGAAGCCATTCGCAAACTCATGGGTTTGCAAGCAAAAACAGCGCGGATAATTCGCAACGGCGAAGAGTTAGAAGTGCCGATTGCCCGAGTAGAAATTAACGACATCGTGCAAGTGCGACCGGGCGAACAAATTCCCGTAGATGGCGAAGTTATCGAAGGTGTTTCTAATGTCGATGAGTCAATGGTAACGGGAGAAAGTTTGCCCGTTAAAAAACAGGTAGGCGATGAAGTTATCGGCGCTACAATCAACAAAAATGGCAGCTTTAAATTTCGCGCTACCAGGATCGGCAAAGATACATTTTTAGCACAAATTGTCAAGATGGTGCAGGACGCCCAGGTTGCAAAAGCGCCGATTCAAAAATTAGCAGATAAAGTAATTCGTTGGTTTGTCCCTGCCGTAATTGCGATCGCTTTAGCTACTTTTATCATCTGGTTTAGCTTCACCGGCAACCTCACTTTAGCAACCATCACAATGGTAGAAGTGTTGATTATTGCCTGTCCCTGCGCCTTAGGCTTAGCAACTCCAACGGCGGTGATGGTAGGTACTGGCAAAGGGGCGGAAAACGGAATTTTAATTAAAGGAGCCGATAGTTTAGAACTGGCGCAAAAAATCCAAATTATTGTCTTAGATAAAACCGGAACCCTCACCCAAGGCAAGCCGACGGTAACAGATTTTATAACAATTAAAGGAACGGCCGATCGCAATGAATTAAATTTGCTGCAATGGGCGGCATCTGTCGAGCAAAACTCCGAGCATCCCTTAGGCGAAGCTGTGGTGAGATACGCTCGATCGCAAGAAATAAATTTAACAGATGTTGTAGATTTTGAAGCCGTTGCCGGTAGCGGAGTGCGAGGGATTGTTGGAGGCAAACAGATCGCCCTGGGAACCCTCAGGTGGATGCAAGAATTAGGCTGCGATACCGAATATTTGGAACTGCGGGCTAGAGCTTTTGAAGCCGAAAGTAAAACAGTTGTGTGGCTGGCCCTCAGCGGCAAAATCGAGGCAATTATCGGCATTGCCGACGCTATAAAACCGTCATCAGCAGCAGCAGTAAAAGCACTGAAAAAACTCGGTTTAGAAGTAGCGATGCTAACAGGAGACAACCGCGCCACAGCAGAATCGATCGCTCTTGCTGTCGGCATCGATCGCATTTTTGCCGAAGTCAAACCAGACCAAAAAGCAGCTAAAATTCAAGCATTGCAAAACGAAGGAAAAATAGTTGCAATGGTAGGAGACGGCATCAACGACGCACCAGCATTAGCCTTAGCAGACATCGGAATTGCGATCGGCACGGGAACAGATGTCGCGATCGCAGCCAGCGATATCACTCTAATTTCAGGAGATTTGCAAGGCATAGTAACAGCAATTCAACTATCGCGATCGACCATGCGTAACATCCGCCAAAACCTCTTTTTTGCTTTCATTTATAACATCGCCGGAATTCCGATCGCGGCCGGTATTTTGTACCCCTTCTTCGGCTTGCTGCTAAATCCGATCGTCGCCGGCGCAGCAATGGCATTCAGTTCGCTTTCCGTAGTAACAAACGCCCTGCGACTGCGCAATTTTCAACCCAAAAACCTTTGATAGTTGACAGTTGACAGTTGACAGTTGATAGTTGACAGTTGACAGTTAGGAATTAGTAATTCACCCGATCGAATCCATCGAACAATCTAAAATCTCAAATCCCCTGACAGTTCACAGTGTAAGAAAAAACCCTCTCTCTACCCTCTCTCTGCGCCCTCTGCGCTCTCTGCGGTAAAAAAACATAACTCCAGCAAAAACGAACTTAACACAATATCCGTAGCAGTAAGGTGCGCAGTGCGCACCCTACTTATAAATTAGGTGCATCCAGAAATCTAAAAAACTTTATTCACAAATCCCAGCAAACACCGCTAAAATAAAAAAAAGCTTACAAAACGGGGATTTAGCAAAATGCGCCTACTACACACAATGCTCCGAGTCGGCAACTTAGAAGAATCTCTCAAATTTTACACCGAAGTGCTCGGTATGAAACTGCTGCGGCAAAAAGACTATCCCGACGGTAAATTCACTCTAGCTTTTGTAGGCTACGGAGACGAATCCGACAATACAGTGTTAGAATTAACCTACAACTGGGGCGTCGCAGAATACAATTTAGGAGATGCTTACGGTCACATCGCGATCGGCGTTGACGACATTTACGGAACTTGCGAAGCAATCAAAGCCCGCGGTGGCAAAGTCAGTCGCGAACCCGGTCCGATGAAACACGGTTCAACAGTCATCGCTTTCGTACAAGATCCCGATGGATATAAAGTTGAATTAATTCAACTGGCAAATCAAAATAGCAGCCAAAAAGTATCAGCAGCAACAGCAGCATCCTAAAGTCTGCAAAGCGTATCAAATCTGTAGGGGCCAAGCATTCGGACGACAATTTTTGATAAAAACCAACCATTTATTTTCCGAATGCTTCGCCGGGCCTCACGAACAATTTCCGATTACCTAATATTTGGTAATTATTAAAAGTGACAATTTTCAAATTTTTGCAATTATTAAGGGCGATCGTTTCCCAATATTTTACCATTATTAATGTATCTCATCAAAGATTTCGATTGGGCAAAGATTTACGCAGTTTGAGAATTTTGCATGGGGTCCGGCGTTGCATTTGGATATAAAATTATTCGTTTTTAATTATAAATTGTCGCCCAAATGCTTCTCCCCTACGATTATTGGGTGGGTTGCGTTCGATCGCCCGATCGGTCTTAACCGTACCAACTCTAGCCGGAAATAGCGAACTTAAGATTTTGCCAAACAGTCAATTGCGCAACAAATTAAATAGATTGACCGCAGACCTAAGTTAGCAATCCCGTTTAAAGATTAAGATGGTTGTAAGATTATAGATTCAGGGATAAAAGCTCAATTCCCTAGGATTGCGAGGAACCATGCAGCCAACAGACCCCAGCAAATTTACCGACAAAGCCTGGGAAGGCATAGTCAAATCCCAGGATGTAGCCCGCCGATTTGCCAACCAACAACTAGAAGTCGAACATTTACTCATCGCCCTTCTCGAACAGCAAGGCTTGGCAAACACTATTCTCAGTAAAGCCGGAGTCGATGTCCCCCGCTTTGCCCAGCAATTAGAAGCTTTTGCCAAACGACAGCCCAGAGTAGCTAATACCGACCAACTGTACCTCGGTCGCGGCTTAGAAGTAATGTTAGATGCTGCCGAGTCTGCCAGACAGGCTTGGCAAGATAATTTTATCGCTGTTGAACATTTATTAATCGGCTCGATCGAAGACGAACGAGTAGGGCGGCGCTTGCTGACAAAGGGTGACGGGCCTCCAGGGCGTCCCGGCTACGATCGCAAACCGGCCCCAGGGACGATCGACCGTGCCAAACTAGAAGAAGCTATTAAATCCGTCCGGGGAACAGCAAAAGTTCAAGATCAAAACCCCGAAGTCGGTTACGATGCCCTAGGGAAATACGGCCGCGATTTGACAGAAGCAGCCAAAGCTGGCAAACTCGACCCCGTAATCGGTCGCGATGAAGAAATCCGCCGCGTCGTGCAAGTTCTTTCCCGCCGCCAGAAAAACAATCCCGTGTTAATCGGCGATCCGGGAGTGGGAAAAACTGCAATTGCTGAAGGTTTAGCCCAGCGAATTGTTAACGGCGACGTACCCGAATCTTTGAAAAACCGCCAACTATTCAGCCTCGATATGGGCAGTTTAATTGCCGGGGCAAAATTCCGGGGCGAATTTGAAGAAAGGCTGCGTTCCGTACTGCGGGAAGTAATCGGTTCCGACGGACAAATAGTCTTATTTATTGATGAATTGCACACCGTAGTCGGCACCGGCGGCGGTGGCAGTTCCGGGTCGGGAATGGATGCGGGAAATTTGTTGAAACCGATGTTGGCGAGGGGCGAATTGCGCTGCATCGGCGCGACAACTCTCGACGAATTCCGCAAGAATATTGAAAAAGATCCGGCCTTGGAACGCCGCTTTCAACAGGTATTTGTCGGTCAGCCCAGCGTTGAAGATACTGTTTCTATTTTGCGCGGATTGAAAGACCGTTACGAACGGCATCACGGAGTGAAAATTACCGATTCGGCTTTGGTAGCTGCTGCAACTTTATCGTTTCGCTATATTTCCGATCGATTTTTGCCAGACAAGGCGATCGACCTCGTAGATGAAGCGGCCGCCCACTTGAAAATGGAGATTACTTCTAAACCTGTAGAACTCGAAGGAATCGATCGCCGGGTGATGCAATTAGAAATGGAAAAACTGTCGATCGAAGGTGAAGGCAAAGGTTCAGCTACCGCCATTGTCAGCCCCCGCATCGAACGAATAAAATCGGAAATTGACGTTCTCAAAAGCAAGCAGGCAAAATTATCTTCTCAGTGGTCGGGCGAGAAACAATTGCTGGATGCGATCAATAAATTGAAAGCTGAAGAAGACCAATTGCGAGTGCAAATCGAACAGGCAGAAAGGGCTTACGATTTGAATAAAGCCGCCCAGTTAAAGTACGGTAAATTGGAAACAGCCGTGCGCGATCGCGAGGCTAAAGAAGCCGAACTTTTGAAACTGCAAGCCCAAGGTTCTTCCCTGCTGCGGGAAAAAGTTACCGAGGGCGATATTGCCGAAATTGTCGCCAAATGGACGGGAATTCCGGTCAACAGATTGTTAGAATCGGAACGGCAAAAATTGCTGCAATTGGAAACGCACCTGCACCGCAAAGTCATCGGTCAAGAAGAAGCTGTAACCGCCGTGGCGGCAGCAATTCGGCGCGCGCGTGCGGGCATGAAAGATCCCGGCAAGCCGATCGGTTCTTTCCTATTTATGGGTCCGACAGGCGTGGGAAAAACAGAATTAGCGCGGGCTTTAGCCGAGTTTCTATTTGATAGCGACGATGCGATCGTCCGCATCGATATGTCCGAATATATGGAGAAACACAGCGTCTCCCGATTGGTGGGAGCTCCTCCCGGATATGTCGGTTACGATGAAGGCGGACAACTGTCAGAAGCAGTGCGGAGACATCCTTATTCGGTAGTGCTGTTTGATGAAGTAGAAAAAGCGCATCCCGACGTATTTAACATTTTGCTGCAAGTGTTGGACGACGGCAGAATTACGGATTCTCAAGGCCGAACAGTTGACTTTAGAAATACTGTAATTATCATGACCAGCAATATTGGCAGTAACCACATTTTAGAAGTGTTTGCCAAAAAGGGAAAAACTGCTAAAAAATCGGCAGCTAAAAAGCACGAAACGCCCGATCTGTCCAGTCAAAAAAACGATTATCAGGTTGCTGCTGACGGCACTGTCGAGGTTTCTGCCGTGCGAGTTGAGAGTGTAAATAACGCTGTAAATGACGCTGAAAATGACAGTTATGCGGGTCAAGAACGGGAGACAGACGAAGAATACGAACAAATGTTAAAACGGGTGATGGCAGCCCTGCGATCGCACTTCCGTCCGGAATTTCTCAATCGGGTGGACGATACAATTTTGTTCCACACTTTGAGCAAGGTAGAACTGCGACAAATAGTCAGCATTCAAGTGAAGCGAATCGAAAGATTATTGGCAGAACAAAAAATTACTTTGGAACTGTCAGATGCTGCGAAAAACTACATTACAGATGTCGGTTACGATCCGGTTTACGGAGCCCGTCCTTTAAAGCGGGCGATTCAGCGGGAGTTAGAAAATCCGCTAGCAAACAAGATCCTGGAAAATGCTTTTATCGAGGGCGATACAATTGCGATCGACTGCGAAAATAACCGCTTGCAGTTCCGCAAAAAAGAACCTCAACCAGTGCTGACAGGTAAAAGTTCATAGCTATTCGATCGCTATAAAATTAGTTCGTAGTGTTCGTAGTGTAGACTTCAGTCCGCAAAAATAACGAACTTGAGGGAAGTGAGGTACACAAATGTTTCAGGAAAGATTTCAAATTCACTCGTGCAGCTAAATCTAAAAACACAGTCGCTAATTCTGGGAGCGATAACAAATTAAAACTCTGCTCTGTGAGCACCTTGATGCGGGCTGGGTGCGCAATGCGCACCCAGCCCCGATCGGCCGCGATCGGTAACGTGTCAAACCACTTAATTTTTGACTAAGAAGACGATTTGATAGCGTGAATCAACAGCTTAGCAATTTCCGAAAGTTGCTTTTTGTTGAAAGTTTTGAGTAAAAGCTTGACAACAGCCTTGGGTTCTGCAGGTAGCGCTACGGGCTTTGTCGCTGCTGCTGTTTCCTTTGGCGCTGCTGCTGGGGTGCTTGCCGCAGCTTTTTTAGAAGCGACGGCTAAAAGCTGTAAATTTTTACTAGGGGCGATCGCCTTAACTTTCCCCCCTTGCACCAAATCCCCAGCTTCCTTAACTTCTTTGATAATCAGCGGTGCTAAAACTTTAAAAGAGTTTTTGGAATCAGCGGTGGCGGCTTTAGCAAATTTGATTAAAGTTTGCCAAGTCCCGATCCCAGTTCCCAATTTGCCGAGTTTGTCGCACACCAGACCCAACTGCTGGCGAGAAGCAGCCGATTCTTTTTGCTTGAACACCTGCAACATCTCTTTGAGTAAAGCCATCACTTGTACGGCAAAATCAGCAGGTGGCGCGCTACCAGTTTTAGCAGCCCCAGCAGCTCCTGTTCCCGCAGCAACTTTACCTTTCGCCAAATTGTTGAGGTGAGTTTCGAGTTGAGCAAACACAGGCATTACCTGCTGGACGAGTTTTTCTCCCTCTTCATTCCTCAAACCAAAAGGCCCTTCCAGGCGCGCCAGCAAGTCCTTGAGGGTGTCTACTCCCTTTAAAAATAAGGATTCGGCTGTTTGGTCAACCTGCTTCACCGGCCCATCTTTGAGAACCTTAAAACAATCTTCCAAGCGGTGCGCGGTGGTTTTAATACTGTCTAAACTGAGCATGGCCGCGCCACCTTTGACTGAGTGGGCGGCACGAAACATCTCTTGAACGGATTCGGGGTCTTCATGGTAGATTTTAAATCCACCAAACCATTTTCCAGAGTATCGAGGTGTTCCTTAGCTTCCTCTATAAACAAACGCAATATTCGGTCTTGCTGGTTTGACACAATAGCCCTCCTAACTATTAAGCACCCCTCCTCGATCGCACCCCTGTTTCCCAAAACCCGGCTAAAACCGGTGAAATTCGGGCTTGCGCTCTACTGCAAGCTCCTGCAAAACATTCTATCCTCAACATAAGGCAGACTCCTACAGTGGTTTCCGGGATAAAGGAGCAACGGGATCGGTGCTGGGGCACCTCTCCTAAAGTAACCGAGTTTTTTCGCCGAAGTTGGGGGTTGTGCCGAACGGTTAAAGTTCTGAGGGCGTATCGGGAGCGACTTCGATGCCCGCGCCTTGTTGCATCATGTGTTGGGGGGTAATTAAATCGCTCAATTCTTTAACATCGACGCCGATGTTTTGGCAAGCTTGTTTGAGTTCGCGATCGAACTTATTTAAGTCGGTGCCGTAGCCGCAAAGTTGGGCTGCTGTGGCGATTCCTTGTTCGGCGTTGGCTTTGGCGCAGTCGATGAGTTCGATGCCCGTGAGGGGTTGGGAGGAGGCCATGATAGTGTCAAACTGGGATTTTCAGGTGCTTATGTATTTTAAATAGGGTGTTGGGGGCGATCGATCTATCTAAAGGTAGGAAATTAGTCGATAGTCGATCGTTTATTGATGGGAGTTATTGGGGGCGATCGCTGATATCATCGCATAAGTGTCGATCGGTATAATTTTATCAATTTCTATGCTCTGTTTAGTTGTTGCCACACTACTTCCATTATAATGAGAGCCACAATTAAGCTAATGCTAAGTATCGTTGCTAAAATAATAGTCAACCGAGCATTTAGCTCTTTTAGCTTTGCTTCTACTTTGTCATTTAGCTCTTTTAGCTCTGCTTCTGCTTTGGCATTTAGCTCTTTTAGCTTTGCTTCTGCTTGTGCTAACAACAGTTGGCAGTCTTCTGTTAGTTCTTCTGCTGTCTGACTTATAGCTTTAACCTCCTTAAGTTTGTCACTTGTTTCTAGTAATTTCGCATTTTTCCATTTGCGTATAAAAGGCACTAAATAATCGTGAACAAGCTGGTAGCGTTTCGGAGTTATCGGCACTTCTAACACCAATCCCGATTTAACGACCATCTCTAAAACTAACTCTAATTCTACTAACTTTATTCCTAAATTTGCTGCTAATTCAGCAAAATTTTTTTGAGGACGAGTGTTGTTTTCATCCGTCAGCAAGTACAAGACAACTTCGGCAATATCTTTATTTTCCTTACCACAATCTGCGATAACTTCATCTAAAAACTCCTCAACCAGTTTGAGTTTTGCCTGACTGCCAAGTTGCTGATATTCACTCAGTCGAGTAATCTGCCGTTTTTCTAGTTGCGTTCCCACAATTTGCAACTCAATCGGCCGCACTTCCCGCACTTCACCTGCTAAATCTTCTACCAATGCGTTTACTAAACCTTCAGATAAGTCAACTTGAGACCGTTCTGTTAAGGTTTGGAGAACAATTTTAGCATCGGCTATCGAAAAATTACCCAAGTAATAGCAATTTTGTTTACTGAGAATGTCGTTATCAATAATTGATAAATTGGTGGCGCGATTGAACTCGAACAAGTAGAAAAGATAATCTTCCCGCAACGATAGGATGATTTTGAGATCGCTAATCTGATTCAAACATTCAGCTAGAAAATTATATAACTCTTGCCTGCTACTCCGCTCTCGATAAGTAAAGAAAAATTCCTCAAACTGGTCAAAGATTAATACAGTTAATAAATTACGCTCTTCATTCAGACGCAACTGTTGTAAAATAGCTTTCGGAGTGTCGATCGCCCCTGACAAACTCACAGCTTTTAATCGTTCAATTCCTGCTTGCAAACACTGACCGCAATCCCTCGCCCAATCGTGATAAGACTGCAATAAAACAGGCAATATATCCCGCGCTTCAAAAGTTGTCAGTTGCAGTGCCGGAACTAACCATGATTGAATTATCGAACTTTTTCCTACTCCCGATTGTCCGTGAACGATCGTCAGCTTGCAAGCAGGTGTACCTATCCGTTTACTTATCTCTTTAATATCGCGCGATCGACCGGAAGCTGCTTCAATTTCCCCAACAATTTCAGCTTTTGACTTCCCGACTGCTAAACCGCTATTAATTATTTGTTGCGGCGATTGCAAGCGACTGGCACCGATGAAAGCTTGCAGTCGATATTTGCTTCTAACTTCTTGTTGTTCGAGTTTGATGTGAAATGCTTTTAAATATTCACCTCGATCGAAATAGAGCGATCGCAACTCTTCTAAAATTCTTAGATAAAGTTGTACTTCATCTTGAGGCTGAGTATTTCTTTGGCTGTTTCTAAGTTGCGAACAGCCTCCAACTGTTGGCTGAGATTTCGCTGGGCTTTTGCCAAAAGTAACAAATACAAACCAGTCTCTTTTTTGGATGTCTCTGCTGTTTCTAAAATCGAAAGTGCAGATTTAGCTAATTTGCAAGCTTTTTCCCACTGACTGCGTTGCAGCGCTACCTCAGCCAAAAAGCCATAATCTTCGGCTACCTGCATCTGCGTACCGCAGTTTAGGTGCATTTTTAAAGCTGTTTCTGCTAAACTTTGCAACTCTTCCCATGCTTGTAACAGTCGCAGCACTTCGCTAAGTTCGCTAATATATTTAGCTGCTAAATCGTGGCGTTTTGCTTGCTGAAAAATTTCTAAAGATTGCTGCAAATATCTTTTAGCTTCTTGCCAATACTTTTGATTTTCCGCCCGGTGCAATTCAGCTTGGCGATTGCAAGCGCGGGCAATTTGACTGCAAACAATTCCTCGTTTTTCCCGCTGAGAATTTTGCTGCCAAAATGCCAAACTTTGTTGGTAATGTTCTAATGCTGCATCTATTTGATTTTTTCGATATTTGACTAAACCCCGAATAAATTCCCAACTTGCTTGCAATTGGGGGTCTAATGTTCCTACCAAATTTAGCAGATCGTTCTCCAGCGACTCAATTTCACAGTCTTTTAATTTGAAACTATCAAAATTAGCAAAAGCTTGCTCTGCTTTTTCCCGCAAGAAAATTATCAAATCATCGATCGGCATGGTAAACTGAATTAGTGGGGGAACCCAAGACTTCAAATCTTTTGCAGATCGACTGAATTTATCCAGTACAGAATCTGTTATCCACAATATTACAGGAAACGCAAAATCTTGCTTAAATTGGTCGCGCGATCGATTTGCTCCAGCTAGCAGGTCATCAATAGCAACTACCGATTCTATGCCGACAACCATTAAAGCTTTCGGAGGTCGATCGCGGACGGCATTGAGAATAGTTTGATGCAATATTTTGGTAGCAGGTTCGAGGACTAATTCTTGATATTCAACAGTAGAGCGATCGCGCAACTTTTGCAGCATAGCATCACGCAAGCTAGCATAATTGCAGCACACTAAAGTCAAAGAAAAATTTCCTTGAAAGCGGGCGATCGTCCGCAGTAAAGTTGAGAGCGATCGCTCGTTTTCTGCTGCAATATCGGCGGAATTTGAGTTTACCATAATTTTAGAACACAGGGAATATTGATAGCGAATTTAGTATTAGATCCCCCCTAGCCCCCCTTAAGAAGGGGGGGACCGGAAGCAGTCAGAGTTCTTCGCCTTAAGGAGAGACTGAAAGAACTCAAAGTCTCCCTTGTTAAGGGGGATTTAGGGGATCAAAACTCGGAAACAACAGCAGAATCTCATGCACTCAAAGTCCCCCTTCTTAAGGGGGATTTAGGGGGCTCGAGACTAAGGTAATATCGAACTAACATAATTTTAACAATTTTGCTGATGCCACAGCTTAAATTTATCAGTTTCCATCAACAGCGGATTCAACGCAAACCAATTTCCTTGAGTGTCTACATATTCAAACACCCACAAATTTCGCAGCAAATCTTGATATTCTCGATCGCCATTAATTCTTTGTTCTTTCACCACCTTAAAAAGTAGTTCCCACTCATCATTATCAATGCCCCGACTCAGACTGTCGCGGGAACTGCGAATCACAGATTGCAAAACATCTTGGGAAATTGGAGGGTCATCTTGCTGCAAGCAACCAAACAGCATCCCCATCAAGTTTCGCAAATGACCGCCGCTGACGCGACACAATTCATCTAAAGTTTCAGGACTGTCAAAAACTTCGGTAATTAATGCGATCTGTTCCTCAGTTGAAACATCGGGAAAAGCCCGCGACATCACCATGCGTCGCAGCAAATTCATTCCCTCAACACATTCACTGCCGTCTCTATTCTTTACTGGCACCATCGGCAAAACTTTCGGGTCAACTCCACCTCCCAAGCGATTTTTTAAAATTTCACTTTCATTGCCAAAAATCAATCCCAAGGGTAGGGTGTAAACTAAATGGCAATTGAGTTTTCGCAGGTCATCTCCCCGGTTAATAAAAATATATTCTGGTAGCAGTATACCCGCTGAATTCGGTCAATCGACTATCCGGTCTAAATTATCAACAATTACTACTAATCCTTTTTTACCCTGCTGCTTTAGCTGCTTAATTGCTACATCAATAATTTCTAGATTTATCAATTCTAGCATTTTATTTGCTTGCGGTTCCATGTACTGTCTCAGTTTCGATCGCAAGTCGGGATTGCTTTTAGTTTTAGCCGTGATTTTTGCAATACCTAAAGGCAGAGAAATTTCCAGATTTCCGTCTGTATTGCCCTTGAATTTATTCCCAAAAAGTTCTCCTTCAGCTTCTAAAGTTACAGGAGTCTGTAAGAAATTCCAACTATTTTTAAGTAATTCTTTAAAAACCTTTGGGGCTGCAACGAGATTTTGTCTTCTTCCAAGCTTTGGGTGACTTG
>JAAUPF010000033.1 GCA_012034575.1 Richelia sp. CSU_2_1
CGAAACCAAACAAGATGTAATTAAAATTCAAGAGCGCTTGTCGAAACTGGAGTCAGCAATAAAATCGTTGAGAAGGAAGAAGGAAGAAGGAAGAAGGAAGAAGGAAGAAGGAAGAAGGAAGAGGGAAGAGGGAAGAAGGAAGAAGGAAGAGGGAAGAGAAAACAATGAAGTAAGATTTTTTCATTTTCCCTTCTCCCACTCTCCCACTCTCCCCCTCTCCCCTTCTCTCCCTCTCCTTTTCTCTCGCGTTGAAGCGGAGAATAGTAGGGGCTGCTAGCAGTTCGATCGCAAAACTATTCAACGATATGGAAGTAATAGCCGGCCACCAAAAGATTGATAGCTAACAGCACCAGAAACCAGGCCATCCGAAAGGTGTAAGGCGGTTTGCCCGTTTTCATAACGGAGTCGGATTTTAATTGATTCTTCGCTATCTCTGCCATAGGTCGAACTCCAATTTCATATGTATCTCTATTTACAAATAGCAGAGAGCGTCGCACATTAGTACAATCCTTGAGAGTTACTTTTTGTAACTAAAAGTTTATGCTGGTGGGACTTGCCGGTTCCATAGCAGAAAGCAGAGTGGGATAGTGGGATAGTGGGATAGTGGGATAGTGGGAGAATTCCCAACTGTCAACTGTCAACTGTCAACTGTCAACTGTTTCTCCAGCGTGGTAGGAACTGCGGACTAGAGGGCCCGATCGCACTTGTTGAAAGCCCATCTGGCGCGCTATTTCCCCCAAACGGTCAAATTCGGCGGGAGTCCAGTATTTGCGAACAGGGAGGTGTTCTAGAGATGGTCTCATGTATTGCCCCAGGGTGAGTCTGGCGCACCCCGCATCGCGCAAATCGGCCATCGTTTCGACTATTTCAGATTCTGTTTCCCCGTGTCCCAACATCAAACCGGATTTAGTGGGAATGCTGGGGTCAAATTCCCTGACGGCGCGGAGAACATCGAGGGATCGATCGTACTTGGCCCCCCGACGCACTGGCCCCTGCAACCCGCGTACTGTCTCGATGTTGTGGTTGTAACAAACAGGTTTTGCCTCCACTACCGTCCGAATTCGCTGTCTCTGCAACTCCTCAGAGCCTTCCGCACCCGATCGACCCGTTCCACCCCAAAAATCAGGTGTCAGTACCTCAACTTGAGTATCGGGGTTTAAGAGGCGGATTTGGGCGATCGTCCTGGCAAACCAACCCGCGCCACCATCAGGCAAATCGTCCCTCGCGACGGAAGTTAGCACTGCATAGCGCAAACCCAAAAGATTTACTGCTTCCGCCACCTTTTGCGGTTCCTCGGGGTCTAGGGGCATCGGAGAATGACCTTTATCTACTTGACAAAACGCACAAGCGCGAGTGCAAGTCGGGCCCATCAGCAAAAAAGTTGCCGTTTTTTGGGCGTAGCATTCGCCCCGATTGGGACATCGGCCCTCCTCGCAAATCGTGTGAATTTGGCGCTGCTTAATAATTTTTTGCACTTGGGAAAGTTCGCTAGCTTTACCGACGGGACGGCGCAGCCAATCCGGCATCGCCTCAATTTCCCGGCGCATCCCGGCAGCAATTGCTTCTTTCGCAGGAGTTTGAGGAGTTTGGGGCGGCATAAAATCAAAGTGCGATCGAGTTAACGCCTCCGATCCTATCCGAAATTCCAGTCTAGGAACTTGTAGCAGTTCTGCCAGAAATCGAAATCGCGATTCGGGAACGCAATGGGTTCTAATAAAAGTAAACTGACTGAGGATTATGGTTAGAATTCTGCTAAACATATACTATTCAGAACATTACGGGAGGGGTGGCACCAGACCCGACAGGTTAAAATCTGTTGTTTCTGGTAGAACTAAATAGGGCATCGGGGTGAACAACTCCTTACCAAAAAACTGGGTCTAAAGCCTCGTCGTTCCACGGCGGGGAGAATGTCAAAGTGATTTTTGGTACACTAAAATTGGTCGATGACCCACCCGTGACGATGGATTCAGACAGCCTAACGAGCGAAGTCCAGCAATAGCTGGCGGCGCAGACAAATCGGTAGACCGGGAAAAGTGCGAGGGGCAATGGTGAAACATCCCTGAGTAACGCAAACAAGCAGAAATCTTGAGATTTCTCGACACGTAAGAACCGCTGGGCTAGCGGGGATAGTCTGTGGAGCGAACGTAAGACCATAAAACTCTTTGAGGGTAGAGGCAGTTGTAATGAAGCAGAAACCTAAATCGTAAGGTTTGGGAATCACCGCGCGTTCGCGTCGGCGAGGATGTCAACACTCATTACTGAAGGAGTCAGTCGTGGCTGGTCAAAAAATATTGGTAATCGATGACAGTAAAGTCATCCGCGTCAGAGTCCGAGAGATGTTGCCTCAAGGTAACTTTGAAGTTTTGGAAGCCAAAGATGGCGAAGAGGGACTCAAACTCATCCGCCAAGCTCGTCCCAACTTGATTATGTTAGATTTCCTGCTGCCCAAAGTCAGCGGTTGGGAAGTTTACCAAAAAGTTCAAGCCAGCGCCGAATTGTCCAAGATTCCCTTGGTGATCATGTCGGGCCGCGAAGAAGAGGTGATGGAAAAAATTCCCAAACCTTTTGAAAAGCATTATTTTGCATTTATCGCCAAGCCCTTTGAGAAGAAGCAACTCACTGAGGCGATCAAGTCGGCGATGGTATTGGCGAAAAAGAAACCCGTACCGGAAGGTGCTACTGCTGCTGCTGCTGCACCTAGCGCTGGAGGTGGTGGTGCGGCTGAAATTCAGGCGCTGAACCAGAAAATCGCCAAAATGCAGGCTGAAATTGATGCACTCAAAAAGCAAATGACTCAGGTGATTACTATCATCAAGCAGAAATTGAAATAATTTTGCTTGTCGCACGCAGGTAACAGGAGGTAGGGAAAAAATTCCACGCAGTCCAAGTTTCTCTGTCCAAATTTCTCTGGTCAAGTTTCTCTGGCGCTTAAATCTGTTTGCTTGGATTTGCAGTTATTTGGCTGGGGGAATCGGCAAGTGCGATCGACCCGCAGCAGTTTTCTCGCAGCAATAGTTTCTCGCAATAGTTTCTCGCGATAAGTGAGAATATTAATTAAAAGTAAAAATTATTATCAAGGAGGCTATTAATTCTTAATCTTTAGTTTAGCTTTTTTAACGATCGCTCGTCAAATACTCAATTGCCCATTCCTCGGTCTCTATTTTTTTGTTAATGACTAACGACTATTGCGACTTTTTTCCTCAACTTCGTGCCTCAACCGAGCAATTATTGGAAAGATTAGACTGCTTCGATCGAGCGCGGGTGTTGGCGATTGGAGATTTGACTTTGGACGAGTTTGTTACCGGACAAGTCGAGCGAATTTCCCGCGAAGCGCCCGTGTTGATTTTGCGTTACGAAAATACCCGGCAAGTACCGGGAGGGGGCGCAAATGCTGTCTACAATTTAGCTAAACTCGGAGGCAAGGTAAAAGTAGCTGGTTTGGTGGGAAAAGACGACCAAGGCAAGGCTTTATGCGGTATTTTTGAGGCGGCCCGAATTGATACCAGCGGAATTTTTATCGATTCGCAGCGCCCGACTGTAACTAAAACTCGGATTTCCGGGCACGCGCGGCAGTCGGTGACGCAGCAAATTGTTAGGGTCGATCGCAAGTCGGAAGAGTTGCCGGATGTGGATTTGCAGTTACAATTGGCAGGCTATATCCGGCAGCAAATCCCGACAGTTGATGCGGTGGTTTGTTCCGACTACGGCGATGGAGTTTTGACTCGAATTGCGATCGAATCTGCGGTGGTTCCTGGCAAAACAATTGTGGACGCTCAAACTAATTTGCAGCGGTATTCGGGAGCGATGTTATTTACTCCGAATTTGCCGGAAGCCGAGCAAGCAGTGGGATATTCGATCGACAATTCTCAAACTTTAATGCAAGCAGGGCGCGATTTGTTGAACTTAACTCAAGCCCAACAAATCTTGATTACTCGCGGCGAAGAAGGAATGAGTTTGTTTGAAAGAACTGGCAATTCCTTAAGGGATAGCTTGGTTTCAAGAAGTGTCACAAATTCGCCTCCTCCTACTTCGATTTGCGAAGGGGGAGAATTTGCCATTCAACGTTGGGATATTCCTCCTTTTAACAAGACTGATGTATTTGATGTCACCGGTGCCGGGGATACAGTAGTAGCAGCGATGACTTTAGCTTTGTGCGTCGGTGCGTCGGGTTGGGAAGCGGCGGTTTTGGGCAATTTGGCTGCTAGCATTGTCGTGCGTCAATTCGGTACGGCGACGACGACGGTGGAGGAGATGAAAGAAGCTTTGAAAACTATGAGTTTTGAGTAGAAAATCGAGCAGAAACCCGATGTTTAAATCGTTCACAAAGAGTTAATATCAAATCTGGTAGCATCGGAATTATTCGGAATTATTCGGAATTATATAGTGCGAGCGTCCCCGCTCGCTCTGAGGCTCGCTCAGAGAATTCATATCAAATCCAGTAGCACCGGAGTTATTCATATTACTCACAGCCTGGACACGGCAGTGCCGTGTCCCTACCCCGATATATTGTAGGGACACGGCACTGCCGTGTCCTCTATGTCATTCCGGTGTTACCGGAATTGATATCAAATATATAATTGGGATGCTACCGGAAACGATATAAATTGTTTAAAAAGAGCGATCGCCCGATCGTCAGCCGCGATATTGCACCCGATAAATCCGGTTGTTAGCTTCCTCAGTAAACAGCAAACTCCCGTCAGGTAAAACCAGCAAACCAACAGGCCGCCCCCAAGTTTTCGGACCAGAGGGATCTGTGAGAAAACCAGTCAGAAAATCCTCATAATAACCTTCAGGGCGTCCGCTGGCGGCATTAAAAGGCACAAATACGATTTTATAACCAGTTCCGGCGTTCCGGTTCCAACTACCGCGAAACGCCACAAATGCGCCGTTTAGAAATCTTTTGGGAAACGTTTTGCCGTCGTAAAACTGAAGTCCCAAAGCCGCTGAATGCGCCTGAAACAGTACATCTGGCGTCAATGTTTTCGCTGCTAAATCGGATCGCTCGCTCTTGCCATTTTGCAGGCGGCTCGGGTCGAGCAAATTCGGTTTAAAATAAGTGTAAGGCCAGCCGTAAAACTCGCCTTGACGAATTCTGGTCAAGTAATCCGGCACCAAATCATCACCCAAACCATCGCGTTCGTTGACTGTCGTGTAGAGTTGATTCGTTTTTGGGTGAAAATCCAATCCCACCGGATTTCGCAAACCTGTAGCAAAAGTTTGTTGGTTTTTGCCGTCCAAATTCATTACCTGGACGGTGGCCCTCGGCAGCGGTTCTGGATCGGCATTAGACTGAGAACCAACTGATACAAACAACTGGCGGTTGTTAGGGGAAACGACCACATTTCGCGTCCAGTGTTGGTTGTAGCCCCTACCCGGTAAATCGACAATTTTTTGACCGGAGCCGCTCAATTGTTCTTGACCTTTGGTGTAAGGAAAGCGGCGGACTTCATTGGTATTTCCGAGGAAAAAATAGCGATCGGCAAAAGCCATGCCAAAGGGCATATTTAACTTGTTTTGAGGGCTAGCAAAAGTCTTGCGCACCTCAGCAACGCCGTCGCCGTTGGCATCCCGCAAAAGTGAAATCCGATTCTGTCGCGTTTCTGTTACCAAAACATCCCCTGTCGGCGTCAAAGCCAGCCATCGGGGAGCGTCTAAATTGTCAGCAAAAACGTTGACGACAAAGCCAGGAGGCACTCGCAGCACTGGCGATGCGGGAATCGGTATTACTTGAGGATGTTTTGAGGTGCTTTGGCTGGCGAAAGGCTGCGGCAAAGAAGTTGCCACAATGCGGATTGGCTGCGACGAAAGCGGTTTGGTCGGTACAATTTGATTTGTCCCCACATTTGCCCGCGGCGCGGGAGAGGGAATTTGAGACAGTTTTTCGCTGCCGCCAACAGCAGGCGCGATCGCATTTGTAGCGCGCGCGCACGCACTGGCAGGCAGCAGCAGAATTAGCAGCAAGAAACGCAGGTAATACATATAGCAGAAGGCAGCTATGCTGAAGGCAGAGTTTTGAGTTTTGAGTTTTGAGTTACCAATTGAGAGTTGTCAATTGTCATCAGTCAGAAGGAAGAAGGGAGAGGGAATAATAGTAACGGTTTGGACGATCGAGAATGTCACCAGCCATCGGGCGCGATCGCTCTGGCAGCAATTTCTCAACAATTGCAGATAATTATATATATTTTGACGTTATTTCCGCACTTTTAGGGTGGAAATTCTAAGAATTACTTCTTAGGTTTTACTCTTTCACCGACAAACCTTAAAATTAACAATTCATTGCTGGCAATCCTTAAACTGTTTCACCGTTCAACACCGAAGCCACTGCACGCGCAGTGGCTTAATTCTGTTGAGAAACCTAACTCTACCAAAGTCCTCTCACGGGACGGGGGGCCGGACGGGGAGCTGGAGCCGGACGGGGGGCTGGAGCCGGCTGGACGCGGGGGGCTGGAGCCGGACGCGGTGCCGGTGCTGGGATCGGGGGCGGTGCCGGCGGTGTCTCAACGCGGGGAGTTACGGTGCGCTGAACGGTTGTGGTTGTCACCTTAACATTGGGGATCGCCATGATGCTTTCCACCTGCGAGCCTCCGATTATGCTCGCTTTGACTTTCATTCCGGGTACTAGGGATGTAATTCTCAGGACGCATTTTTGAATCCGCAGAGTCCTGTACCGCTCATTTTCTGGCTTGATTGTGATGATATCGCCGACAATGCTTTTGACAATTCCGGTAACTGTTTCAGCGTTCGCTGTTGTGGTCTGCGTTTGGGCTATTTGAATTGCAGGGTTGGCAATTGCTGGATGTACTGATACTGCTGAAACTAGCACTGACAGGGCGGTACCTGTCAATAATTTGATGTTCTGAAAACGCATTGAAACCTCACATTGACTGCTATTTAAGGTCGGGTTTGCTTTCGCTGTGCGAAAATCCCAACATTTCAACCTAATCCAGTTTAATCCCCGGAGTAGGAAAATTAGGACAATCTTACAAAAGATTATCAAACAAAATTTTAGAGACTCTATTTTAAGCCTAAAGTTCCCTATCGAAAGGATCGGTAATTTTACTTGGGCTTGCGGGATTCTGTTTGCAAGTCTCTGAGGAATTCCCCTGATGCTTTGCTACCTTTGGATTTACGAGCGGGTAATTGCTTTGTTGAACGATCGGTGCTAGCTACAGAAAGTAACAACCAAGAACCGATCGACCCTGGGTTGTGTTTGCGCGATCCATTAAGTTTTGGCGATCGACCCCTGCATTTGTTAACAACCCGTTTAATTGTGGCAACGAGTCCGAAATTCTGCGAAAAGATCGATCGAGCTGGCGGAATTCAGCAGCGAAATAGTGTAAATTGTCAATAGCCAGCAGACAAATGTTAAAAATTCAACTAAATTAGTAGAAGAAGATCGGGTGAAATTTAGCGATCGGTTGCGGATTGCCGATCGCGAGATCTAAATTTTGTACTGGGGACACGGAATTGCTGCGTCCCGATCGGTAGAGGAGTTTAGCTAACAAAACAATGGTGAAAAGCAAATTTTTGTTGGGCAAATTAATTGTATTGAGCTTGAGTGCAGCAGCACTGTCGGTAGCTGGGCAACAGCCTGGAGGTGCCGAAATAATTGTTAATTCAAATAATAGTGCGATCGCGTCGCAGTCGGTAAAATCCGAACCCAAATTACCCGATTTGGGAGCGCCAGAACTGCCGCCGTTGGGAGAACCATTTCGCTTTATTCCGCAGGAGCCAAAAGCCCCGGTAAATCCTGTTGAAGAAGTGCGTTTGGTACTGAGATTGCGGCAGCGGCGCGTCTATGTTTATCGCAAAAATCAGTTGCAAACCAGTTTCCCCGTGGCTGTGGGAAAAGATGGCTGGGAAACTCCTACAGGCAACTTTAAAGTCATGCAAATGATCGAAAATCCAGTTTGGGAACACCCCTGGACGGGGGAACTGGTTCCAGCCGGCCCTGACAATCCTTTAGGGAGTAGGTGGATCGGGTTTTGGACGGATGGTAAAAATGTAATTGGCTTTCACGGTACTCCGAATCCAGAGTCGATCGGGCGGGCTGCTTCTCACGGCTGTGTCAGAATGTTTGATAAAGATGTCCAGGCTTTATTTGAAAAAGTCGCTGTGGGAACGCCGGTGATAGTAGAACATTAATAGTTAGAAGATTAATAGTTGACACTCCGGGCGCTCTTTGCGACGAGGATTCTTTAATCTACGAGATAATACAGCAGATTGCAGGTTTATGAGGTACACCGTCGATCTCACAATTCTCGCAAGGACACGGCACTGCCGTGTCCCTACCGACAATCTTTTTGTACCTCACTCACATGAAAAGTGCTGTAAAGAATGGTTTGTAGTTAGGACTCCGGTACTCGCACGAGCAGCGGGCTGAAGTCCGCACCACAAACGTTAACTCAAACAAGCTCAAATCTTGCCAATCTCAAATCAAATAGATTGTTGGTATTTTTCCAGCAGTTCCGAGATATAATCGTAACCATCAACACCGATCGAGGGAATGATGTGCGGTCGATATTTTTCCAAAGATTGTTTAAAAGCCTCAACTCCCATTTGTCCCTGCAAAATTGTCAGCAAACCCGCCGGTTGACGCCACTCGATCGCTCCAATTTGCTCTAAAGTATACATTCCCAAACCGCCAGCAAATATAGTTCTTTCCCGATCGCCATTGCTGTAATAAGCTTGAGCTAAATAAGCCAAATTCAAGCCTTGCAAATACAAATCCCCCGAATATCTGGCCGCTTCCCAACCTTTGGCTAAATATTCGATCGCGCTGGCAGGATTTTCGAGGGCAATTTTGGCAATCCCCAAACTGCTAGCACAAAAAGCTTGACTTTGCCAGTCTCCCAATCTTTCCGACAGCAACAAACCTTGTTCCAAATAACTGATTGCACTTTCATAAACCTCCGGTTCCGCTTGTTCCAACTGCCGCGCACCAAAGACTTCGCTGTAACCCAAATTAGCCAAAGCATTCGCCTCTCCTTGCCTCTCTCCCGCCTGTCTGGCGAGAATTAAAGCTCGCTGGCTGTAATTAATCGCTTCTTGATAATTTTTCAGAGAAACTAAGTTGCGGCTGATGTGATTGAGGCTGGCAATTTCGCAGGCTTTATCATTTTCCGATCGGGCGATTTCCAAAGCTTCTTTGTGTACTAAAATAGCGCGATCGTAAGCTCCGATCGCCCGCTGTGAATAACCCAAAAGCGTGATAATTCTAGCCTTAGCTTGAGTGCCTTCTACGCGGCGCAGCGGTTCGTCTAAATAATCCAAAGTATGTCGCAAACTTTTGCCATCAAAGGAAGCAAAAATCCCCCCGTAAAGCGGGAAGTATTCTCTCTGGGCAAAAGCTCGCAAAATTTGCAGCGTTATTTGAAAACAAGCATTTGCTAACTGTTCGCCGCTCTTAGTAGAATTGTTAAATCCGTTAGCTAGTTGGCTCCAAATGACCGAAAAAGTAATGTAAGTAGAAATGGCAGCTTTTGCCGAAGCTTTGGCATCGTAAACTTGTTTGTCAAACCAGGTGACTAATGCCCGCTGCAAGCATTGCAAAACAATTGCTAATTCGACCACAGCGCCCCATTCTAAATTAGACTGTTTGGCTGCTAATTCAATTAAAGATCGATCGAGGGCAATGGCATTTAAAATTTCGCTAGGTAAGGCACTGTTAACCTTTTTCGCCCAAAAAGCCCACGGGCCGTTTTGTTCTGGAGAACCGCCAAATCCTAGCTGTTGCGGTTGATAAGCCCAGCCGACAAGTTCGGGTTCCAAACGCTGCCAAGATTCTAAACCTTTAGCAATGCCGGCGACGATTTGTTGCAAATCTCGCTCGGTTTCGGGATTGGCGGTTTGTTGCATCTGTTGGTGGAGGGATTTTGCTAATTGCTGCAATCGATCTAGAGTCAGGGGATGTTCTTTGTTGGGGTCGATTATTTGGAATAAAGCTAGCAGGCGATTGTGAGATTCAGCGGTAATTATTTGTTGGAGTGCAGATGCGATCGTGCTGGAAACTCGGTTATCTTTTTGCCAGCGTTCCCATTCTCCTTGGATGGTTTTAAGAGCTCTGAGGGTGCGGTTTGCTTTGGCTTGTTTGATTTCGTCTTTTTCATTTCTCAGTTGGTTTTCGGTGGCGTCTAGGCGTTCGCCAAAGCAGCGTTCAAAGATTTCGCCGGTGCCGGTGCCGATGTCTTGGACGAGCATTTGATAGACTTGTTCTTTCGATCGAATTTGACCTTTGAGGGTGATTTCCACAATTTTGTCAATCAGTCCCAGGTAGCGATCGCGCAGTGAGGTAGAGTCAGGCATAAGTAAATTTTAGTTAATAAGTTTTTATTGACAACGCTTGCAGCCTTTACTATTTTATGCTGCTATTTAATTTTACTATTTCAGGACTGACACTGCATTTCCTCATGCTGGGGCAATTTGTGTCAGCAATCGCCTACAATCCCCAGTAAATCTCACTTTTTCCCAGTCTCGATTCCCCTAGCATATTCCTGCTTGAGGGGGACTTAAGATTGTTTCCGGTTCTCTGATTAATCAGAAACCCCTTGGCATTCCCCGCATCGTGGCGCGGGCTAAAGAGCATTTCTGGTTCTACCCTGTTCGAGGGAGCTAGGGCGTGTTTTCAAAGTCTAGATCCCCCCCAGCCCACCTTCCTAAGGGGGGAGAAAGAGTCTTCAAGTGGGCTTTTTTAAGGGGGAAGTGAGGGGGAGCGGGAGCTCGATCAGCAGTTTGAAAACACCTCCTAGGGGGATCTCGATCGAATATACCTTTCCCGAAAAATCGACCGACAGCAGGCAGGTTGCCTACCTCACGATAATTATTACAATAATTATTACAATAATTATTGGAGATGTCGCCGCGACAGAGGATTTAGTTATAGATTATTTTACAGTTCGTCTGGATTAATGCCCATTGCTCGCAGTCGATCGGCCAATCGATTTGCTCGTTCTCTTTCAGCTTCCGCTCGTTCTCTTTCAGCTTCCGCTCGTTCTCTTTCAGCTTCCGCTCGCTGATTTTCTAATTCCGCTCGCTGACTTTCTAATTGGGCTCGTTGTCTTTCAAATTCTTCAGGAGTCAGAACTAAATTGCCATTAACATCATACCAGCGCAGCCACAGCCTCGAACAACCTTGGTAAAAGCCAAACCACAAACCGATACTCAATTCTAATTCTGCTATCCAAAATTTACCATCAGTTAAAACTTGCTCGCGGTAGCGGTTGCGCACCAACTTAAACACTCTCAATTGGTTGGTGTTTTTGCTAAAAATAATGTAGTAAGGAATTTTCAATATCCGCTCGTAAACTTGCCATTTGGTCGGCGGTTTGTTGGGTTCGGCATAAGTAAATCCCAAATCTTCAGCTTCCGTGCTGTCTGACAGAAATTCCGCAACAATTAGAGGAATTACTTGTTCGTCCCAAACCACGTAACTCATGCGCAAATCCCGATCTCGGTAGAGTTGGGGGACAGCGACAACTATGAACCAATCGGGTTTTTTATACCAATTGGGATGGTTGGAATCGTAATATATATTGAGGTCGCTAGCGATTAAGGCGCGATCGAGCGGACAGTTGGGGGGGATGCAGCTATCGCTAGTAAGTTGTGCTTGCACTCGGTGAAATACGTCCAAACCGGGTTCCTCGGGGTTTTCACTGGGTAGATCGTACATCGTCGGGAGCACTTTTGTTTGAGGGTGCTGCGAATCGTATTGGTATGCAGTCATAAAATTACCCTGCGAGACGTTAAGGAGATTCAGGCGCTGCGGTAATTTTATTATAGCGCGCTGCGCCCCCAGGGGGCAGAAATTCGGTATCTTTTGTGTGGGGAATGCGATCGAGACAGCAATCTTTTACTGCTAGTATAAAACCCGCGATCGCTGGTAAATTTTGAGAGTTGACTTTTTCCCGATCGAGCTATTGGAACTTTTTCAATCCGCGTCCCAAAATAGCAAATAACACCAAAGTTCCCTGAATTACTCCCGCCAAAGATGACTCCAAACTTAACGACAAAGGTAATTGCAAACTGCCAATATTCAGCGCGCTAAAAAATAGCGCCACAGGCAAAATCCACAAAATCCCGCTACCAACTAACATGACCACTAACAGCCCTAAAAAACCCAAATTGCTCGATATACTCGGAATCAAGCGGTGAAACACTGCCAGCACTTGCAATGCCCCCGCCAATCCGGCAAATGCGCCGCAAATAGCAAATGCACCCAACAATTGCCTGAGGGCCGGAATTCCCAACAGGTATGCAGCCCGGAGATTTTGCCCGACAGCGCGCAACTGCAAGCCAAAATAAGTGCCGCGAATTAAGATTAATGTCAGGGCAACTCCCAACAGTGCTAAAATTAGAGAAATTGGGCTGGCTTCAGTGCGATCGATCGCAGGCAACCAAAGAGATTCATCAAACAATTCCGTACCGCTCATCGATGCAATTCCCGCTCTTTGCCAAGGGCCGAATATCAAATATAATGCCAATCCTTGAGCGACAAAATTCAATCCCAAACCGGCAAATATTTCGCTAACTTTGCCGTAAACATTGAGGAATCCTGCCAGCAATCCCCACAAAATACCTGCGCCAATACCTGCAATAATTCCTAACAAGATAACTAGCGGCGGGGGCAGGATATCTTGAAAAGTTCTCAGGGCAAAAGTAGTGCCGATCGCCCCTAGCGTAATTTGTCCTTCAATCCCTAGATTGTACAGCCCCGCAGCGAAGGTAAAAATCAACCCGCAAGCGCATAAAAGCAGCGGTGCGAGGGTGGAAATAACCCGCGCGGCGCTGTCAAAAGTACCGAAAGCACCGTACCACAAACTTGCAGCTACTTGCAGCGGTGACGCACCTGCTAAAAAGACGATCGCGGCTGCAAAGGTTAGGGAAAGAGCGATCGGCAAAACGCGCAATGCAATAGGTAATACCATTTTGGATTTTAGATTTTGGATTGGGAATTTGCGACGATAAAAACAGAGATTTCAGTCTTGGAAAAATACTAAACGTAGCTGCTGGCTTGACGGGTAAACATCGTACAGTAAACTCCATTGGCTGCTATCAATTCATCGTGATTTCCGATTTCCACTATTTTACCATTTTCCATCACAGCGATGCGATCGGCTATTTTTGCTAAACCCAATCTGTGACTGATTACTATGGTGGTTTTCCCAACAGCTATTTGGCGGAATATGTTGTAAATTTCATGTTCTGTCTTCGGATCGAGGGCGGCAGTTGGTTCGTCAAAAATCAGCATTTCGACGCTCGAAAGGCGCATTAAAGCACGGGCGATCGCCATTCTTTGCCACTGTCCTCCCGATAAGTCGATACCGTCTTCTAATTGTTTGCCTAAGGGCGTGTCTAAACCTTTCTCTAAACTGTTAACTTTAGCTGCGATTCCGGCTTCCGAAATTGCTGCGTTAATTGCGACATCATCGGATAGGGAAAGCAAGTTACCGAAACCGACATTTTCTTTAACTGTGGTGGGGAAACGGGCGTAATCTTGCATGACTACGGCGATGCGCGATCGCACTTCTTCTAAAGAATAATTGCGCAAGTCTTGACCGTTCCATTCGATAGCGCCTGATGTCGGATCGTACAGCCTGCCGAGGAGTTTACCCAAAGTAGTTTTACCCGCACCGTTTTCACCGACAACTACTAACATTTCACCCGGATTAATAATTAAGTTGAGATTTTCAACAGTGCTTTTGTCACTGCCGGGATAGCAAAAAGATAAATCCTTAATTTGGATGCCAATTTTATCTTTTATCAAGCTCAAATCTTGCTTGCTATCTTCCAATTCTGGCGGAGTAGATGCTGTGCCTGCAGCAGTAGATTTCAAGTTCGATTCCAGTTCCAAAAGTTGAAATATTGGAGTAACGCCGAGGGCGATTTCGTACAAATTATTGAAACTATAAACCAGGATGTGCAAACTGCGCTCAACTTGGACTATTAAACCCGAATAAAGCGCTAGATCCCCCAAAGTATAGCGTCTTTCCAAAGCTCCGACGACTACGTAAACAAAGGGCAAAGCTACTCCTATTCTACTAAAAGCAGACCACAAAAGTGTGATTATTGCTGCCTCCTTGCGGACTCGCTGCATCTCGATAAAAAATTGTCTAAACTGGTTGCTCCAGCGATCGAGCCAAAGTTCCTGCAAGCCAAACAATCGCAACTCTTTAGCGTAGTTTTCCCCAGTCAATACTTGAAATGATAAGTCCATTTCGCGGTGGGTTTTAGCTTGTTTTTTTTGAACTCCCCAAATAATTTCAATGTATTTTCTTTGGGTATAAATAGACGGCAATGATGAAACTAAAATTGCCAGTGGCACCCACCAAGCGATCGCGACAGCAAGGCCTGTAGATGGCAGGAATGTAAAAATTCCCGTAATTGTCATGCTGATGCTAAATGCTAGTTGCTGTACTCTGAATACTCCACTTTTCGCAAGTTGGACAATATTTAAAAGTTCGGGGTTTTCAAAGAGGGCAATATCGTCGAAATTGGCGACTTTTTCCAATACTTTTTCTTGCACGAATCCTTGAACTCGATCGCGCTGGGAGGATGTTAGAATGTCGCCGATCGTATCGAGAGCGTCGTCAAGTAATTTGAAACTTAAAACTCCGACAATACTCCACAACAATACGGGCTGGGAGAGCATCAAATCTAAAGGCTGTGCTGTTTGAGTTTGTGACAGCAAATGAGATACTTCGTCAATGATTAATTTATCTAAAAATAGCACGGCTGATGGCGCAGCACCGCGGATAATATTGAGTGCGATTGAATAGCTGATTTCTCTAGGTGCGGCTTGAATTAGCAGCTTGAAGCTGTGCCGCAAAGCTTGAAATGTGGTAATTTGAGTTGCTTGCATAATTTACAGTCAGCGATAAGTGTTAGTTCAACTCTGGGATTGTTGTTTTTCTTGGCGGCAATAGCGACAATTGTCGATCGCGAACAGGAATCAATTCGTGTTTTCGATCGGACTTTTTTACTTGTAAATCGATCGCACCCTGACTGTAAAGATGTCAATTGCTTCAGCATCGCGAACGGTTAGATGCTGTATTATAGCTGGATCGGGACTTACGCACCGGCTCTATATGTAGGGAAGGGTGAGCAGTGCGCACCTTACTGCTACTAACCTTACTTCTACTAATAGCGTGTCAAACTACTTTTTACGTAAGTTCTGTATATTATAGCGATCCTAAGAGTTTGCGCGATCGATCTTGCCCTCAGCGCCCGGGCAGTTGCTATAATTAAACCGAATTAGAACATTGCCTGCAGACTGGAATATCGATCGTAAACTCCGCCCCGATTCCCGGATTTGAACGACAGGTTAGTTTGCCGCCGTGTGTTTCAGTAATAATTCGATCGCTAATTGCCATGCCCATTCCCGTGCCTTTACCAATCGGTTTTGTCGTGAAAAAAGGATTGAATATTTGTTTTTGAATTGATTCCGGCATTCCCACCCCAGTATCAGCGATCTTAATCCGCACCCATTCTCGATCGATCGTCGATGTGGAGATGGTAATTTGAAGGGAATTCTCTTTGCTTTCTTGAACTATTCTTTTTGCATTCAGTTCCTCAATCGCATCAATAGCATTTACCAGAATATTCATAAACACCTGATTCAGTTGTCCGGCATAGCAATTCACCAGCGGCAAATTACCGTAGTTCTGCAGCACCCTAATTTCCGGTAATTCCGGCTTTCTTTTCAGGCGGTGCTGCAAAATTAACAATGTACTATCGAGACATTCATGAATATCCACCAGTTTGAATTCTGCTTCATCCATGCGCGAAAAGATTCGCAGCGACTGGACAATTTTGCGAATTCTATCTGTTCCCATTTTCATCGAATTCACAATTTTGAGCAAATCTTCTTGCAAAAAATCTAGTTCGCTGGTTTCAGTCTGTGCTTGAATTTCACTTACCGGATTCGGGTAGTGATGCTGGTACAAATGCAGGATTTTCAACAATTCTTGAGAATATTCCTCAATGTAGGTGAGATTGCCGTGAATAAAGTTAACTGGATTGTTAATTTCATGGGCCACACCCGCTACCAGTTGCCCCAAACTTGACATTTTTTCAGCATGAACGAGTTGAGCTTGAGTGCGTTGCAGTTCGCTCAAAGTTTGTTCTAACTCGCGCTTTTCTTTGACTTCTTTTTGTGAATTTTCTAGATCCTTGATAATTTGTCGGAGTAAATTCTCTTTCTTGTGATTCGTTTGTTCGAGTTCCCTGCAAGCTGTTTCCGATCGCTCTAACTTTTTTCGCAAAATGCGATTTTCTTTTTCTAGTTGTTGAATCGTCACCAAAGTATCTATTTGTTCTAACTCCACTTTAGGCTTCTCCTAGTAGCAAAGTAACAAATGTTTCATTGTGAAAATAGGAGATGCCCTGCTGTTCTAAGGGAGCAATTTCGCCATTGGTGTAAAAACCACAACTCGGCAATGATTTGCTCGAACAAGTTTGAGTTAAAGCATATTCTTCTTTGGTGCGAGTACCGAGAATTTGTCGCCTACCGCAACAGGAAAAATATAGAGCTGTGGCAGGTTCTTTTCCTGGATAATTCTGTAAGGCTTGCATCATAGATACTTGCGATGCAGATAGAATATTGTCGCGCGTTGTTTCAGTAATTTGAACGATCGCTCCTTCGGGAATATCTCCAAAAAAAGTCACGCTACCAACTTCTGGATCGTAGACTCCGCCAGACGCTCGCATATAGTAATAAGTTTCATCGACATCAAACACGGCTAGGGGATATTCTAACGATGGCGACATTTGTCCCAAATAGTGATGGTAAAAATCTAGAGCAGGTTTACCGTCGATTTCGTAGACTACATTTTTAGTAGCTTTAGTAACTTTCCCCGGATTGCCAATCGGATGCCAACCGCTAGCAATACCGTGAGAAAATAACACCGAACCCGAAATTAAAAGCAGAGGAATTGCATCGCTACAAACTTCGGTTTTGTAGAACTGATAAGTTTGTTTGAACTGCCACCTATCCGCCGTGAGTCCGCCAAAAATTGGGACTTTTTTCCCTAAAGCTTGTTGCAGGCTATCCAAAATCAAAATGGCACTGGTGGTGAGGCTTTCTGGCAAAGCAATACAGAGTTTAATTTCCTCCGTACAGCCTGTTGTTGCTTGAAGGATCGCGCTTTGAATGGCACCGTTCAAATCCCGAGAAATATTTCGCCCGATTCCAGCTTTAATTGCTATGTTGTCCGTACAAAATAGCATTAGAGTCAGCGAATCCTGTTCAAACCCTAAAAGCGAAGACATCTCTCCATCAGTTGTGCCGCCAATTAACTCAATTCCTGGATAAGTCTCGCAAATTTGCTTTAAGATGAGAGGATGTTCAAAGTCAATGGCAGCAAACAATATACCTGCTTGAGGAGATGCTCCAGATAAAGATTGCTGGCATTGCTCTAAGACTTCTGCGATCGCTGATAGAGAGTCAGGATCGTTGCTGTGACCGACTACAGTTTTTAACATTGATTGGAAATGCTAATTGAGTTGAGCAATTGCTACTCGATGGAATACTACAAATATCAAGGTTCTTGTTAGATGCAACTGGAAATACTAATTTAGTTGTGAACCGATCGAACTGACGCATTGAAAGCTCGATCTGGTTTTGACTTAGCTCGATCGGTCGTTGTTTTGCCCTTATTGCGAATTGCGATCGAGTACGATCGCGCATCAAACCCAGTTTGTAACAAACCGTGCGTAAATCCGCAAATATTTGTTTGCCGAACCCTAAATCTTTGCTATCAATATAGCATATTCAGCAACAGGAAACCGGAAACAATCGTACTTTGTTTTGATAAATGACATCTTGCAGGCGCAATCGCGCGGGTATGCTGTCTTAAGAGGTCTCATTAAAGGATTTAAGAGCGAAAACAACCCTTCGGGGAAGAACTGGGCTGTAATTCTCCGCTTCGCTGAACCCATTTTTTCAGTAAAGTGCGAGACTGATAGCCCCGTCATGCTACTTGCAATTGATGGGGGAGAATCACTCGTCCAACCCCTTTTTCCCAAAGCTTAACTAAATTTTAGCTTCTTGAGAATGCTCGTTTAGCACGACAATCTCGCAACCACAAACGAATCGCCTCAGCAATTGCACTTTTCTCGCCCTCCGGCAGTAACAGCGGGGGAACATCCGCCACCGTACCCAGCGTAGAAATAATTTTTACTAATTCCCATCCCCCATCAGTTTGAGTGAAAAACAGCCAGTGATATTGTTGGATATCGGCTGGTTTTCCCCCGCGATAATGTCGTTCTAAAGTAGTAATAAAAACTTGACGGGCATTTTCAGGAATTGCACTTTCCGAATTTAAAGGTAGCGGTTCAAACTCCGGGCGACCCGCTAAAATTATTTGAGGTGGCAAGTAACCGGGCGGTGTGTTAGTGTTACGAGAAAAGCGCGATCGAACAGTTATTCGATTAGCATAACTAGGTAAATATGGCAACAGGCGATCGACCAAAGTTTCTAAATTTTCAGGACAGTGCGATCGGGCTAATAAACTATACCGGCTTGCATTTATAGTATTAACATTATTTGCCATAAAATTAACTGCTAGAGTCGGACTACCAACCGCAGATATCAGCAGATAAATACAGATTAACGCTGATGAAGCTTTATCTGCCTTGCGCCGCGTTAATCGGCGGTAAAAAAGAACATTCATATTGTTATCTCAACTCCGATCGAGTAGAATAAGGTTATTTACTAAACTGTTTCAGAAACTAAAGGTATGGTTTCAGTGCCTAACAACCAACCAACGATCGTCCGCACACCGCGCGGGCTGACAATTTCGGGTACGCGCATCACTCTCTACGACGTGATGGACTACTTAAGGGCTGAGTATCCCCCAAAATTTATCCGCAGTTTATTTGACTTAACAGAAGATCAGATTAACGTTGCTTTATCATACATTGAGGCAAATCGTGCAGCAGTTGAAGCAGAGTATCAAGTTGTTTTAAAGCAAGCTAAGGAAATTCAGCAATACTGGGAAGAGCGCAATCGCGAACATTCTGCCCGCGTTGCAGAAATGCCACCCAAACCCGGTACAGAGGCTCTTTGGGCAAAACTTCGAGAGCAGAAAGCCCGACACGAACTAGAAGCATGAATTTTCTCATCGATTACAATCTTGGAGGTCATGCAGAGATTTTATTGGGCAATCTTGCAAGTCAAGGTTGGTTAAATCTACTCCCAATTCGTTTTGTAACTTTCAAGCAGATGAATTTGTCTATCGATAGTAACGATCGAATTGTTTGGAGACTCGCCCAAGAAAATCAGATGATTTTGCTTACAGCTAACCGCAGCATGAAGGATGAAGACTCCTTAGAACAGGTTATCCGAGAAGAAAATACAATGGATTCCCTACCTGTGATTACCATTGGAGATGCCGATCGATTTTTAGCCGATCGAGTTTATCGAAACCGCTGTGTTGACCGCATTCTAGAAATCGTGTTGGATATCGAAACTTGGATGGGCGTTGGTCGCCTTTTCGTTCCGTAATCTTCTTGTTCCGTAATAGCGGTTTCAACCGCCGAATTGTCGAGAGGTAACTATTAGTTATCCCAATTCCTCACAAATTCGCGCAAAAGCCGCCGCCGGATCGCCCGCAGCAGTAATCGGCCTTCCAATTACCAAATAATCAGCACCAGCTTTCACAGCAGCAGCAGGAGTCATCGATCGCTTTTGATCGCCTCCATCAGCCCATTTCGGCCGCACTCCCGGACAAACTAACAGAAAATCATCCCCGCAAGTCATTCTTAATTGTTCCACTTCTTGCGGAGAACAAACAGCACCGGCTAAACCAGTTTCCTTAGCTAAAAGAGCCATCTGTAAAGCATATTCCGGCAACTCTAAAGGAACCTTCAACTCAAAAGCTAACTGTCGGGAATTCAAACTCGTCAGCAGCGTAATTGCAATCAATTTAGGACTCGATTGACCAACAGATTCCGCCCCAGTTTCCAAGGCCGATCGAGCCGCTTGCAGAGCATCTTTACCGCAAGTAGCATGAATTGTCAATAAATCCACATTATACTTAACAGCAGCCCGACAAGCACCGGCCACAGTATTCGGAATATCGTGAAATTTCAGATCCAGAAAAATTCGTTTTTCTCGCTCTTTTAAAACTTCCAAAATTCCCGGTCCAGAACTCACAAATAGCTCCAAACCGACTTTCCAAAAAGATACTTGAGGCAACTTGTCAATCAGCGCGATCGCCTCTTCTTGACTCGCAACATCCAAAGCCACAATAATTCGATTATCAGCGTTCATCAGCGTTAATCAGCACCATCAGCGGTTAAAAATAGACTCAAAAAACCAAACGCACAAACTTATTTTTACCAACTTGCAAAACCCTACCGTTTAGCTCTTCGGGAGACTCAAAAGTAAGATTAACATCAGAAACCCGATCGCCCTCCAACTTCAGCCCACCGCCCTGCATCAACTTCCTCGCCTCACCGCTACTTTTACAAAGTCCGCTAGCGCTGGCAATATAAAACAACTTAGCAGGAAACTGCACGCTTGCTAAAGAAAACTCCGGCACCGCATCAGCCTGTCCCGCAGCACCTTTAATCAAAGAAATTGCGTCTTGTTGCGCGCGATCGGCCGTTTCTTTCCCCCGATATTGTCGCACCACATCCCAAGCCAAAAGTTTCTGTTTTTCGCGGGGATTTTCCGGCAATTCATCCAGCGGTAAATCTGTCAATAGTTCAAAATACTCCGCGATTAAATTATCGGGAATTTTTTCTAACTTAGAATACATAGTTAGCGGCTCTTCCGACAAACCTACATAATTACCCAAAGACTTTGACATCTTCTGCACGCCGTCAGTTCCGATCAAAATCGGCATCAGCAAACCAAACTGCGGTTTCATCCCGAAATGCCGCTGCAAATCTCTCCCCACCGCAATATTAAACTTTTGGTCCGTTCCTCCCAACTCCACATCAGCCTCTAAAGCTACCGAATCGTAACCTTGCATCAGCGGATATAGAAACTCGTGCAAATAAATCGCATTTTCCCGATCGATTCTAGTATCAAATCCCTCTTTAGCCAGCATCTGCTGCACCGTCATCGTTCCCAGCAATTCCAGAATTTTCGCCAAATCCAATTTCGACAACCATTGGGAGTTGTAGCGAATTTCTAAGCGTCCGGGCGTGTCAAAATCTAAAATCGGACGCACTTGATCTAAGTAAGTTTTGGCATTTTGAGCCACTTGTTCCTCAGTCAACTGGCGGCGAACTTCCGATTTTCCAGTCGGATCGCCAATTCTTGCGGTAAAATCCCCGATCAGGAGTATTGCTGTGTGGCCCGCATCCTGAAAAGCTCGCAGCTTGCGGACGCAAATGCTGTGGCCCACGTGAATGTCGCTCCCCGTCGGATCGATACCCAGCTTAATCCGCAACGGTCGATCGGTCTTCGCCAACCGCTGAGCTAAATTTTCATCGGGATTCTCAGAATCCAGCTTCGCGGGAAAAATCTCGCTGACGCCTCGGTAAATTCCGGTAAGGTTAGGAATAAAAGTGGGAGAGCGATCGTCCGACATCATAATATTTTGCCAAAGTGTAGCAGAATTAGTTAAACTCACTGATTGAACCATAAAAACACAACTATCAAGCTAATATAATCTCAAACCTTACCAACAACACGAGCTGGCCAACACGAGCTGGCAATTGTCCCATCTGGCATCTAAAATAAAAAGTCTCAAGCCCCAAATCGAGTGAGGAAGTGAAATCGACGTGTCAAGCAATGCAATCCGAAAAAACACGGAAAACTCAGCTCCCGTCTTCGAGTTTGTTCAATCAGTCAGCAAAGTGACTGCCGGAACCATACTCAGCATCACAATGCTTGCCAGTTCGGTAGTTGCTGGCGGACTGGTTGGCTTAGCGATCAGCTTCCGGAATTTGCCAGACGTTCGCGTCTTGCAAACCTACTCCCCTACAGAAACTACCCACATTTACGATATTAACGGCCGACCCCTAGCCAGCATCCACGACGAAGCTAACCGAGATGTCGTACCCTTAGAGAAAATTTCCCCGCACCTGAAACGAGCTGTACTGGCGATCGAAGATAGCAGCTTTTTTACCCACAAAGGTATCAATCCCGGCGGTATCGCCCGCGCCTTCATGGTTAACTTAGAAAAAGGTCGCACCGTGGAAGGTGGTTCGACCATGACCATGCAGTTAGTCAAAAATTTATTTCTGTCCCCGCAGTCAAAATTCAGCCGGAAAGTAGCTGAAGCGGTGATGTCGATTCGCTTGGAACAGATTCTGAACAAAGATCAAATTTTACAGCTTTATCTGAACCAAATTTATTTGGGCCACAACCTGTACGGCGTCGAGACGGCTTCTCAAAGCTACTTTAACAAGTCAGCAGCCTCTCTGACCCTCGCCGAAGCGGCAATGCTCGCCGGCATCATTTCTGCCCCCGAAGAGTACAGTCCCTTCGCCAACTACAAGCTGTCGAAAGAGCGGCAGGAAATTGTGTTAGCCCGGATGAAGGAGCTCAAGTGGATTACTCCAGAAGAAGAAGCTGCCGCCCGCAAGCAAAAAATCAAGTTGGGTAAAATTACCTCGTTTGGCGGTTCTCAGGTTCCTTACGTGACGGAAGCTGTAGTCCAAGAGTTGACTCGCAGGTTTGGGCGAGATGCTGTGGTTAAAGGAGGGATGCGAGTTCAAACTACGATCGACCTGAGATTGCAGCGCGTTGCTGAAGATACTGTTAAAGCTTGGCACGATCGACTGTACTATCGAGGATTGTTTTACGACTACGACCAAGGTCAAATTGCCCTAGCCGCCGTCGATCCGCGCACTCACTTCGTTAAAGCAATGGTGGGAGGCGTCGATTACAAAAAAAGCCAGTTCAACCGCGCGATTCAATCCCGCCGCCAGCCCGGCTCGGCCTTCAAACCCTTTGTCTACTATGCCGCTTTTGCCACGGGCAAATACGGACCGGATTCGATCGTGTACGACACTCCCGTCGGCTACCGCGACGGCGACGGCTACTACTACCCTCAAAATTACGGTGGCGGTTTCTCCGGCGCAGTCAGCATCCGCAGAGCTTTAGAGGTATCGCTAAATATTCCGGTTGTCAAGCTCGGCCAAGAAATCGGACTGAATAAAGTGATCGAGATTTGCCGGATTCTTGGCATTAGGAGCCCGATGGAACCCGTGATTTCTTTGCCTTTGGGTGCTGTTGACCTGACTCCTTTAGAAATGGCCGGAGGTTTTGCTACTTTTGCTAACAACGGCTGGCATTCTGACACGACATTTATCGTGCAAGTTACCGACAGCAGCGGTAACGTGTTGCTCGACAATACCCCAAAACCCAAACTGGTACTCGATCCGTGGGCTGCTGCTTCCGTCAACAGCGCCCTGAAAGGGGTAATTTACAGCGGTACTGCTACAGCGGCCCAACTCGGGCGGCCGGCGGCCGGGAAAACAGGTACGACTTCCTCGGAACGGGATATCTGGTTTGTAGGTTACGTACCGCAGTTGTCTGTAGCCGTTTGGATCGGCAATGATGATTACACACCAATGAGCTACGGTGCTACTGGCGGTACGATTGTAGCCCCCGTGTGGCGCGATTTTATGAGCCAAGCTTTGCAGGGAGTACCTGAAGAAGATTTTAAACCGCCTTCGGCTTTTGAGCGGCCTTAGTCAGTCGATCGTTGATAGTTGGTAGTGCGAGCGTCCCCGCTCGCGTGCGGGGGTCGATAGATCCTAGTTAGGGCTTGCTGAATAAAGGTAAAACCTTTATTCAAGAGGGTTTTGAAACGAGGCCAAGGTTCAATAAGTGCCAGAAATAAGCCAGATAGCATTCCCGACTTATGCAGTTGTTAAACTACATAGGTCAATTCAGGGGTGAAAAAATCCGAAAACTGTTGCCTGTTCCCTATTCCCTGTTCCCTCCCCTCGCCCAAGCACTCGATGAGGCAAGCCCTAGTTATATGGATGCGGCGTTAACCAGCTAAAAAACTCAAATAATATAGAAAACTAACCTTTGAAACGATCGCAGTCGATCGCGAATGAGATTAAGATTGTTTTTCCACCTCTGATTTCATCCGTTCCAGCGTCGCGTTCATTTGCTCGAACATTTGCTGGGGAGTGATGCCAAATTGATTGAGTTGCGTTTTCAACTGTTCGACTGTCATCTGAGCCATGAAGTCTTCAGACAGCTCGAAACGCTTCATAAAAATGCGGTAGCGGTCCATCATTGCTTCCATCTGAGCGATGAACATTTTCTTTCCTTCACGATCGAACTTGCCATAGTTGCTGCCGAGTTTGATGAGAGATTGATAATCTTCAAACAACAGCTTGGCTTCTTGCTGAACAATTTCTGAATCAAAAAATCCCATAGGTTTCCTAACTTTTTAATATGCAGCTAATTTTCATCTACGCGGGAAACCCCGCCGCTTTTTTTACTATTTTATCAGTTGGGGAGGCAATTTCCTACCCCTCAAGGCCCAAGCAGCAGTAGCAATCCCCGTACAAGTGCTAGCAAGAAATCCGTTCGATACCTGTAGAGTGATTCTGGAAGAACGGCGGAGTCCTTCAAACTGAAATCCCAAGCATGGCAATGGTTTCAGACATTCGATCGGCCCCTGGTGGGGGAAGTTGAGTTAAGATTACTGCATTCGATCGATCGTCCGGTACTGAATTGCCTCGCCCACATGATTGGCGGTCAAACTTTCATCCCCCGCCAAATCGGCAATTGTTCTAGCAACTTTCAAAATTCGATCGCTCGCCCTCGCCGACAGCCCCAATTTCCGAATCGCCATTTCTAATAAATTCCGAGAAGCATCATCTAACTGACACCATTTGTTAATGTGACTGCTTTGCATTTGAGCATTGCACCGCAAGTTAGATTCCGACTGAAAACGGCGAGTTGCAATTTCCCGCGCCTGCTGCACCCTCACCCGCACCGGTTCGGAATCTTCCCCCGTCGCCTGTCGCGTAATTTCCTCGGGTTTCAAACGGTTAACTGCCACTTGCAAATCGATCCGATCCATCAAAGGCCCGGAAAGTTTTGCCCAATATTGTTCTCTTTTTTGCGGTGAACAAGTACACTGTTGGATCGGATCGCCATAATAACCGCAAGCACAAGGATTCGTACTCGCAACTAAGGTAAATTGTGCCGGAAACATTACCGATTGTCTGGTGCGAGAAATCGTCACGCAACCGTCTTCCAAAGGTTGTCGCAAAAACTCCAAAACATCTCTTTTAAATTCAGTTAATTCATCAAGAAATAACACGCCGCGATGTGCTAAAGAAATTTCCCCCGGTTTCGGAAAACTGCCACCACCGACGAGAGAAGGTCCCGATGCTGAATGGTGGGGGCTGCGAAAAGGTCGATCGCTCACCAAGCTGCCTTTATCCTTCAACAACCCAGCCACCGAATGAATCTGAGTTACATCCAAAGCTTCCTCAAAAGTTAGGGGTGGTAATATTCCCGGCAAACGTCTCGCCAGCATAGTTTTACCGCTGCCGGGAGGCCCGACAAATATTAAATTGTGTCCGCCGGCAGCCGCAATTTCCAAAGCCCGCCTCGCGTGAATTTGCCCTTTTACGTCCTTTAAATCTAGACTCGGAATCCGCCTTTTTGCCAGTTCTTCTCTGCCATTTACGTTTACTGGCGCATAAATATGAGGGTTATTCAAAAAATCAGTAACTGCAAAAATATTCTCAAAACCGTAAACAGATATTCCATTTACCAAAGCGGCTTCCTGGGCGTTAGCAGCAGGCACGATCAATCCCGAAATACCCATGTTTCTAGCAGCAGCGGCGATCGGCAAAACACCCGCCACAGACCGCAAAGTTCCATCTAAAGAAAGTTCTCCTAAAAACAAATAATCTCCCAAAAGTTCCGCGCTAACTTGTTCCGATGCAGCGAGAATTCCTATAGCAATGGGTAAATCGAAACTCGGTCCTTCCTTGCGCAAATCCGCCGGAGTTAAATTAATCACGATACTCCGCAGTGGAAAAGCATATCCTGAATTTTTTAGCGTAGCCTTAACTCTTTCTTTAGCTTCCTGTACTGCAGAATCGGGCAATCCCACAACTACAATTTTTGGCAGTCCCCCCGATACGTCAGCCTCGACACCCACTTTAACCGCATCAATTCCAACGATCGACGCACTCCAAACCCTAGCAAGCATTATCTTTCATCCTCGATCGGCTACCTTGGTTCCATCATCGTCTATTATAGTTCTTGCGTAAATGTTCGCTCGATCGGGGGACAGCAGATCGAGGCAGATATTTTCCAGATAGTAAAGCAATTTTTGCCATCTTATCTAGTACGATCGACCATCCAATATCAACTGGGGTATTCAGATCGCGAAGTCGAAGGGTCAACTATCAACTATCAACGATCGACTATCAACTATCAACTATCATTCTTATGACATCTCAAGAAACCATTTTTAGCAAAATCATCCGCCGCGAGATTCCCGCCGACATCGTTTACGAGGACGATTTGGCCTTGGCATTCCGAGATATCAATCCTCAAGCGCCAGTCCACATCCTCGTTATTCCCAAACAACCTATTGCCAAACTAGCCGATGCCGAGTCGGAAGACCACAAACTCATGGGACATCTGCTGCTGACTGTCAAGCGCGTAGCAGAAGAAGCTGGACTTTCCAACGGCTACCGCGTTGTGATTAATAATGGTAACGATGGCGGTCAGACTGTGGATCACTTGCACCTGCACATTCTCGGCGGGCGCTTCATGAAATGGCCTCCAGGTTGATATAGTTGACAGTTGACAGTTGACAGTTGACAGTTGACAGCTTCGGGGAGTTATGAGTTATGAATTTTGAGTTATAAATTATCTTTAACTCAAAACTCACAACTCAAAATTTAAAACTCCCTTAAGTTGACAGTTGACTAAAGATTACAACAAAAAAAGCTACCCAATAACTAAGTAAGGGGTAGCTTTATTCAAAAACAAAATTGCTATTTCAAACCCGAAGGTAGCAAAATCGAGTAAGCTGAAATCTTAGAACAGACCCAGCGTGAAAGATTTGTCGATCGGGAAAATAGCACCAATACCCAACCACAGAGTTACTGCAGTTCCAAACAGGAAAACTGCTGTAGCAACAGGGCGGCGGAACGGATTTTGGAACTTATTCACGTTCTCGATGAACGGCACCAAAATCAAGCCGGCGGGAACAGCAGCCATGCAAGCAATACCCAACAATTTATTAGGCAAAACGCGCAGGAGTTGGAACACCGGCCACAGGTACCATTCCGGCAGAATTTCTAGCGGAGTAGCAAAAGGATTAGCAGGTTCGCCAACCAAAGCCGGGTCGAGCACGGCTAAACCGACGCACAAAGAAATAGTGCCTAAAATTACCACAGGGAAAACGTAGAGCAAATCGTTAGGCCAAGCGGGTTCGCCGTAATAGTTGTGGCCCATGCCCTTAGCAAGTTTGGCGCGGAGGGCGGGATCGCTCAAATCTGGTTTTTTGAGAATAGACATTGTAAGGGTGTTCTCCTTTTAGTTTTACTTGAACCTGGTACCTCGCTGATGCGATCGCAGGATCTGATTCCTCGTAAATATTTATCATGAGTGATAAATTTTGAATTTTCAACTCAAAATTCCGCAGGGGCGGGAAAAATATCGCCCCCGCAACTCAAAATTTACAACGGGCCCGAGATGCCTTGCTTGCGAATCATCAAGAAGTGAGCGAGCATGAACACCGCAATGAACCAAGGCAAAACGAAAGTGTGCAAGCTGTAGTAGCGAGTCAAAGTACCTTGACCTACCGCGACACCGCCGCGGAGCAACTCAACAAGTGTAGAACCGACAAACGGGATAGCTTCGGGGACGCCGGAAACGATTTTGACAGCCCAGTAGCCGACTTGATCCCAAGGTAGCGAATAGCCTGTCACGCCGAAAGAAACAGTGATGACTGCCAAAATTACTCCGGTCACCCAGGTTAATTCGCGGGGCTTTTTGAAGCCGCCGGTCAGGTAAACGCGGAAGATGTGCAGGATCATCATCAGCACCATCATGCTCGCGGACCAGCGGTGAATGGAACGGATCAGCCAGCCGAAGTTAACTTCAGTCATCAGGTACTGTACTGAAGAAAAGGCTTCTGCTACCGTGGGGCGGTAATAGAAGGTCATGGCGAAGCCGGTGGCAAACTGGATGATAAAACATACCAGAGTAATCCCGCCCAAGCAGTAGAAGATGTTGACGTGGGGAGGTACGTACTTAGTAGTGATGTCGTCGGCAATCGCCTGAATTTCTAGGCGTTCCTCAAACCACTGGTAGGTTTTTGAGTCGGTGATTTGTTTAGAAAACATGGAGCTAGAATTCCTAAAAGAATATTGCTGTGGTTGAGATTTAGGGCAGCAGCCACAGGTTTTTTTTCGCCCAGCAGCAGTCAGTGGGCTGTTGCTAGCAACTGCCTGCGGCTGCTTAAAAATTTGGAACTGACGCGAGGAATTCTATTAGACCCCTACAAAAACTTTTGTTGGTAGGCATTTTACCTGCCTTTAACTTGCTTTTGACAAGAGGTCTGTTGTGCGATCGCCCGTAACGCTGGAAAACTAAGCGGAAAACTAAGCTAGAGCTTGCCTCCGGTGCTGGCGTTGCCCGATCGCATTCCTGACTGTGATAAAAAATGTAACATAATTGTCGCGCAAATTTCACGAGATCGATCGATTTTTCTGGGTCTCAAACGCCTGTTTTGGCAAGCTCAACACCCGCACAACCCTTGCGTGGGGCGAAGTCGATTACTGGGTGGGAGTCCCGAGCTGGGGGCGGGCGATGGAGGCGGTTTTTTCAGATCGATCGTAAAACTTCACTTTTTGAGTCGATCGATAAATAGGGCAATGGGTACAAAAATGCGCGCGCGATCGTCAGTTTAAAAGCCTGCGGTGTCCGATTGCTGCTGAATGCAGTCGATTCGGTACTACCCTTCGCAAGCGGGGCGATCGTACCATCAACGATCGCAAGTCAACTGTCAACTATCAACTGTCAACTGTCAACTATCAACTATTAATTATCAATGTTATTAACTATTTCAACAACTCACACCCCGGCTACAGATTTAGGTTATTTGCTGCACAAACATCCCGATCGCCATCAATTTTTTTCGATGAGTTTCGGACAAGCTAGCGTGTTTTATCCTGAAGCTAATACAGACAAATGTACGGCAGCTTTACTGTTAGATATCGATCCGATCTGTCTAGTCCGGGGCAAGTCAAAATCGGGCGATCGACCCCTCGAACAATACGTGAACGATCGCCCTTACGTTGCTTCATCTTTTCTCAGTGTCGCCCTCGCCCAAGTCTTCCGCACCGCTATGTCCGGTCACTGCAAAGATCGCCCGGAACTTGCAGAAACTGCCATTCCTTTAACAGTTAACTTATCGGTTTTGCCCTGTCGGGGGGGCGAAAAATTCCTGCGAAAAATGTTTGAGCCACTGGGATATCAAGTTACAGCAGAACCACTGATTCTTGACGCAAAATTTCCCGAATGGGGTGCGAGTCCTTATTTTGCTGTGGAACTGGAAAATACAATTAAGCTGGCAGATTTGCTAAGCCATTTATATGTATTAATTCCCGTGTTGGATGATGAAAAACATTATTGGGTGGGCGATGAAGAAATCGAGAAATTAATGCGTCACGGTGAAGGTTGGTTGAACGCGCATCCCGCCCGCGAACAAATTGCTAACCGCTACCTCAAACGCCAGCGTCGATTGACGAAAATTGCCATATCCCAACTAGCAGAAGAAGACCATCTAGATCCCGATGCGATCGAACTTTCTCACCAGCAAGAAGAGGAAGTTTTAGAAAAGCGAATTAGCCTCAACGAACAGCGTTTAACATCGGTAATGGAAGTTTTGCAATCTAGCAGTGCTAAACGAGTGGTAGATTTGGGTTGCGGTGAAGGAAAACTATTGCAATTACTGTTAAAAGATAGTGCGATCGAGCAAATTACCGGAGTCGATGTATCCTATCGGATTTTGGAAATTGCGAAGGAAAGGTTGCAAGTCGATCGATTTTCTCCCGCCCAGCAATCTCGCCTGCAATTACTTCAAAGTTCGCTGATTTATCGAGACAGTCGGTTGACGGGTTATGATGTCGCGACAGTAATCGAAGTTATCGAACATCTCGATTTAGAAAGGTTAGCAATTTTTGAGCGAAATTTGTTTGAATTTATCCGGGCGAAAAGGGCGATCGTTACAACTCCCAATGTAGAATATAACGTGCGGTTTGAAAACTTACCTGCGGGCAAATTCCGCCACCGCGATCACCGTTTTGAGTGGACTCGCCAGGAGTTTCAGACTTGGGCAAATGGGGTTGCCGATCGATTTGGATATGAGGTAGAGTTTCGATCTATTGGAATGGAGGATTTAGCAGTAGGTTCGCCTACCCAAATGGCAATATTTACCCGACAGGTATAATTCCTCAAAACTTACGCACATACTCTCTCATTTAGTCTGTTTGCGCTTAGAATATAGTTAAACTTGGAAAAAAGCAGGATTCAGCTATGAGTAAATCTATCCAAACCCAGATAATTAAAGTCGATCGTTCTCGAGGAATTCGCCTTCCTAAATCTTTGTTAGAGCAAATTGGCATTAGTGAAGCAGTAGCAATTGAAATTCAGGGCGATCGAATCGTCATTCGTGCAGCCCTAAAACCGCGTGCCGGTTGGGAAGAAGCATTCGCAAAAATGGCAGAAGAACATAATGATGTTTTGCTTGATGAAATTTCCCCTACGGAATGGGAGGAGAGTGAATGGCAATGGAAATCAACAGATGTTTGCTGAATAATATTTAAACTATGAAAATTACAATACCCGAACTATCCTTAGTCTTGCTCATCGGTGCCTCCGGTTCCGGCAAATCAACATTTGCCCGCCAGCATTTCCTACCTACAGAAGTCATTTCATCGGATTACTGCCGCGCTTTAGTTTCCGATGACGAAAACAGTCAAGCGGCTACCAATGATGCTTTTGAAGTCTTGCATTTTATCGCTGCAAAACGCTTGACTGCGGGCAAATTAACTGTAATTGATGCGACAAACGTTCAGCCGGAAAGCCGCAAACCTTTACTAGAATTAGCTCGAAAATACCATTGCTTTTTAGTCGCGATCGTCCTAGATTTACCAGAGAAAGTATGTGCCGATCGCAACCAACAACGTCCCGATCGCAACTTCGGAAATCATGTAATTCGCCGCCACATTCAGAATTTAAAACGATCGCTCAAATCCCTCGATCGCGAAGGGTTTCGCAAAATTTACGTCCTCCGTTCCCCCGAAGAAATCAACGCGGTGGAAGTTGAAAAACAGCCTTTATGGAACAATCGCAAGTTCGATCGAGGCCCTTTTGATATCATCGGCGACATTCACGGATGCTGCGACGAATTAGAAAAATTGTTGCAACAATTGGGCTATCAAATTACAGAAAATACTAGCGATTCCGGTTTTTGGAAATTCCCCGTTTACGCCCACCCAGAGGGGCGGAAAGCCGTGTTTTTAGGGGATTTGGTCGATCGAGGCCCCCGCATTCTCGACACCCTTAAACTCGCACGCAACATGGTAGTTGCAGGAACGGCTTTGTGCGTTCCGGGAAATCACGATATTAAATTGCTGAAAAAACTCAACGGTAAAAATGTCAAAATTAACCACGGACTCGAACAAACTTTAGCAGAAATAGAATCTTTGCCCGATGAATTGCGCGCCGGTGCAGAACAAGAAATCGGTCAATTTCTAGACAGTTTAATCGCCCATTACGTCCTCGATGAAGGCAATTTAGTTGTCGCCCATGCCGGGATGAAAGCAGAATTTCAAGGACGCGCATCGAGTAAAGTTCGAGATTTTGCTTTGTACGGCGAAACCACAGGCGAAATCGATGAATTTGGCTTGCCAATCCGTTACAATTGGGCGGCAGAATATCGAGGTAAAGCAACAGTTGTATGCGGACACACGCCCGTACCGGAAGCCGAATGGTTGAACAATACAGTTGATATCGATACAGGCTGCGTTTTTGGGGGAAAACTAACAGCTTTGCGCTATCCAGAAAGAGAATTTGTCAGCGTTTCTGCTGCGAGAATTTACTGCGAACCTGCAAAGCCGATCGCCCCGCAATCCCCTGCAAATTCAGACCTCAATTCAACGGCTGCCAACAGCAATTTATCCACAACAAATATCACCGCCCAACAGCATTTTGATGGCGTGTTAGATATTGCCGACGTACTCGGAAAACGCATTATTTCCACTCGCCTGCAAAACAACATTACCATTCGAGAAGCAAATGCGATCGCAGCCTTGGAAGTAATGAGTCGGTTTGCAGCAAATCCCAAATGGCTGATTTATTTACCGCCGACAATGTCACCCGTCGCTACTTCCCAAAAACCCGGAATTTTAGAAAATCCAGCCGAAGCTTTTAGCTACTACCAACAGCAGGGAATCAAGACTGTTTTGTGCGAGGAAAAACACATGGGTTCCCGCGCAGTTGTCATTGTCTGTCGCGACGAATCTGCTGTCAAACAGCGCTTCGGCATTTTCAATAATAGTATCGGTATTTGTTACACGCGGACGGGTCGGAATTTCTTCAATAATTCTACTTTAGAAACAGAGTTTTTAGCCAGAATCAATGCTGCTTTAACCGCCAGCAATTTTTGGGAAGAATTTCAAACCAATTGGGTATGTTTGGACTGCGAGTTGATGCCTTGGTCTGCCAAAGCGCAAGAATTATTGCAGCAACAATATGCCCCCGTGGGAACGGCTGCCCGTCACGGATTTGCAGGGGCGATCGAGCTTTTAGAACGAGCAAAACAGCGGGGAGTTGATGTTGGTTCGGTGCTGGAAAATATCGCGATCGAGCAGAATTAGCCGATCGATATGTTGATGCCTACCGCCGCTACTGCTGGCCGGTGAATTCGCTTGCTGACTTCAAATTAGCGCCGTTTCACATTTTGGCAACCGAGGGCAAAGTACACGCTGACAAAAATCACTGCTGGCACATGGAACAAATAGCAAAATTTGCGATCGCGACCCGGAATTGCTGTTAGCTACCGAATGTAAAGTAGTGGAAATTAGCAATAATGAAAGTCAATTAGCCGGAATCCAATGGTGGGAAAAACTGACTGATGCGGGCGGCGAAGGCATGGTTGTCAAACCGATGGAATTTACGGTAAAAAATAGTAAAGGATTGGTACAGCCAGCAGTAAAATGTCGGGGAAAAGAGTATTTGCGAATTATTTACGGTTTGGAATATTCATTGCCGGAACATTTGGAAAACTGCGATCGCGCGGGCTGGCGGCCAAACGTTCTTTAGCATTGCGAGAGTTTGCACTAGGTATCGAAGCTTTAGAAAGATTTGTTGCAGGCGCGCCTTTAAGACAAGTTCACGAATGCGTTTTCGGAGTTTTAGCAATGGAAAGCGAACCTGTCGATCCGAGATTGTAAAATCATTTCCGATTAGATTTGGAGTGATTTAACCGCAGAGAACGCAGAGAACGCAGAGAGAGAGAAGAGAGAGATGAATGAGTTCTATGCCAAGTTCGGAAATCAAAACATAAAAAAAAGGCGTTTGTACTTGACAAACGCCCTTTTTTCAAGTTACGGACGAGGCGTCTTATCTTGTTTGAAAGAAGCCAGCCAATCGCGAATTTGATCGGCCGCAATATCGCGTCCGCCCAAGCCGAAAGCTAAAGCAATTCCCACTGCGATCGCTCCTAGCAATAGCCCGAAAGCTAAATTCACGATATCGCTGCCAATTCCCATTTGTTGCAACGCCAAAGCACCAACAAAAATAATCACCGCAATCCGGGCACTTTGACCCAAAAGCCGCGCTTGGCGAGTTCCAGAACTAGCAATCAAATTAAACGCCAAATTCGCCAAATACAGCCCGATCGCAAATACGACCAAACCAGATAGTACCCGACCGGCAATCACCACTAAACCGCTGACAATCGCCGTCAGTGCGGGAATCCGCAGCACGTCGGTAGCAGCCACCACAGCAAACAGAATGATGCCTATCTGCACCACAATACCTACAAATTCTGAAGGTGTGCGGGCCGGCAAATCCGGTTCTTGAAGTACCGTTGCATCGGGATCTGTCCCAGAAGTCGGCGGCGGCAACCTCAACTGCGGCTTCGTTTGCACTCCCAACCAAGAAAAGATGTTGTTGAAACCAATTCCAGTCAGGATATTTGTTACCAACTCGCCGATCCAGCGACCCACAAAATAAGCCACTAACAGAATTAGTACGGCCGTAAAAATGTTAGGAAGCGCGCCTAAAACGCTGCCCAGCATCGCAGTTGCAGGTTGCGAAATCGCCTGAATGTCCAAAGCATTAAGAGCTGAGATCGCAGTTGGAATCAAAATCAAAACATAGACAACCGTACCGACAATCCACGACAGCGATTGTCCCCCCGCAGTCCGCGAAATTCCGAACCGCGCGCCCAAACTGTCTGCCCCAGCAGCAGCTAACAGATTCGTCACGATCCGCCGCACTACCATAGCCAGCAACCAACCGACAAAACCGATTAGCAAAGCTTCCAAAATTTTCGGAATTGCTGCCAGAATTTGGTTGAGCAAATTGTTGACGGGTAGCAAAGCTTGCTGCAATTCCAGCGAGTCGAGAATCAGCGGCAAAAACAGCAGAAAAATGAACCAGTAAAGTGCATTTGCCAGAGTATCGCTCAGCAATAAAGGACTCTCACTGGGCGCAGTACCTACTTGCTGGTTCAAGCGTTCGTCTAGGTTAAAAGTCCGCATCACCCGCGATACGGCCAATTTGGCAACAGTTGCCAGTACCCAAGCAATTCCCAACCAAATTAACGCGCCGCCTAACTTCGGCAAGAAACCAGTAATTTGATTTAGAAAAGTATTCAGCGGTTGCGAGACAGCCGTTAGATTTAGCTGGTTGAAAAAGGCTACCAGGAAAAAGATAAAAATAATCCAGAACACCGCTGTAGAAATCCATTTTTCCACTTGCGGGGCGTCTGTTCCGTCCGGGCGGCCGGTAATCCAAGCAGCCAGACGGTTGTCGATGGTAGTCTTTTTGAGCAGCCCTCCGACTAAAGATGAGATTAGGGCTGATACTATCAACCCGATTAGCAGAATTCCTACTGCCCAGATCAGGTTGGGGAGGCCTGGAAGTAGATTGTTAAGGCTGCGTTCGGCCTCTGCCAGGGGGTTCGGGGCAGCTTGGGCCTGTGCCAACATTCGATCGGACAGAACCGTTATTCGGGTCCATGTCGGTTGAGTGATTTCTTGCCAAGTTTCATTCATTTTTTTCTCAGGTTAACGTCAGATTTGACAAGGAAAATAAGAAACTGTTAAGAATACGCTTCTAGCTTGCAGGTTCTCATGTCAATTCGTCAAGTTTTCGAGCAATCAATTGAAATTCGCGCTGCAGCTACCCTGGTAGAGCGCTGCATCAGCGATCGTACTTTAATGCATAAGTGGCTCAATCCGATGTTGCGCTGCGATCCTGTGGGTGAATGGGACACTGCTGTCGGGAGCCGCAGTCTATTTATCATAAAAATTCCTATTTTGCAACCCACTTTAGAGAGTGTAGTGGTGGAGCGAGAACCTGGTTTAATTGTGTGGGGGTTTGACGGATTTTTCAAAGGGCGCGATCGCTGGGAATGCCAGCCGCAAATCCAAGGGACGCTTTTAATCAACCGCTTTGAATTCGAGATTCCCAATCCTCTCATCCGGTTCGGTTTCAATCGCTTTGCAGCCCCTTGGACGCAGAAAGATATGAAAGACCAACTCCGCCGCCTCAAAAAAGTAGCCGAACAACTATCTCAAAGCCAAAACAAGTAAGGTGCGCACTACTTTACTCGCTACCAACATTATTGCCAGAACAGTTTCGGACTCCGGGATAGTCAGAAACCGGGTTTTTAAGAAAATCCTGCGTTATAGTGCGCAGATTAGATAAAAAACCCGGTTTCTTTGGTATGAGTGCGCGCCTTCTCAAGAAAAGGGCGATCGAGTTTTGACTGCGAACTTGTACATTGGTATAGCTATTTCGCACTTCCCGATGAATTGGGCTGGCAAATCATTTGTCTTGCTTGACCCGCTGTATTTTGCAAAGTTGGGGAATTCTGATACATTGCCTGTATATCTTGCAAATCTTTGATGACTCGCTGATAGATTGCTACCGCTTGATTGCCATCTACTTCTAAAGCTGTCGGCCCGTAATTTTGAATCACTTCCATCAGCGATATTTTGCCATCGCGAGAAGCTGCTACCAAAGCATCTCGCAACGCCGGCGCGCTTTGAGCGCGAGTTGCAGGCGCATAAGCAACTTCTCCCAATTGCTTCAAAACAATTTCTCCGAAGTAAGTATTTGCCAGCCGCGCTACTAATTGAGAATCGAGAGCCACTTCTCGCGTTAAGATTTCGCGCACCGATTCGGGAGTTTGTTTGGCAAGACTGAGTACGCTTTGCAGTTGAGGCGAGGGTTTGCCGGTTTGTGCGAAGCTTTGCAAGTCGCTCATCGGTAAAGTTACGTCCACAGCACCGTATTTTACGGTGACGTTTTCTAATGCAAAAGCTTTGCCGCTGCCCAGCAACACTGCACTTGTTCCCAACAAAAGTGCCAAACCTAATGATAAAGACTTTGACATTCTTTTGGTTAAACGATCGGACTGTTGGCTGATTCCGTTGCCATAACCTTGTTGAAACTGAAAATTCATGAGTTTCTGCCTCTTTAAGTCAAAATACTTTTTTCGATCGCTCGTCTTTTTTTGTGCGTTCTCTGGGGGTATAAGTCTGGGAAATGGGTTTTCGTGTTCCCTAAATGACCGATTATTGTACTGTGTTGTCCGGTTACTTTAACCTACCAAAAGATGGGTGTCAATTGTTAGTGTCTTGTGGTAAGCTCTGGCGCTGTCAGTTTTTCGATCGCGCGATCGACCAAACTCGCGCGCCAACGCGGTTTTGAGCTAACTGCCAGCAAACTACAACCCGTTGCTATTACAAATAGCAAACCCAAACCTCAACCAAGAATGCAATAATTATTGCATAAAACACAAGCTTATGGTAAAAAAATGAAATATTAAGTTAAATCTTGACCAAGTGACGAGATTCATTCACGACCAATTTGCCAAAGATTATTTAGCGGAACTGCTATCTCCTCTAGGCGTAGTGAATCCCAACCGCGGCGTAAATTCAGAAGTGCGAGAAGTTGATGTTTATTTCATTCCCTCAACCGTCACGCAGGATTACGTAGAAATGTTGGGAATTTTGGGAAAAATGACAGCGACTACTGCGCTTTTTGAGCCATTCCGCAATCCGATGACTGTCAGCGATTTTCGTAGTTGTTTGAGTAAGTTATTGGATATCCCAGCAGAATTAGAGCGCCAAGCCAGACGCGATAATACTCGGTGCGAAGAAGCAGATCTACCAAAACTATGGATTCTGACTCCGACAGCATCAGAAACCATATTAAATGGGTTGAAGGCGAGCCCAGACGAACAGAATTGGATTAAAGGAATCTACTTTCTCGGGGAATATTTGCGGACTGCGATCGTGGTTATCCACCAATTGCCAGAAATACCTGAAACCTTGTGGTTGAGAATCCTGGGTAGGGGAAGAGTGCAGGAACGCGCGATCGTGCAGTTAAGTAACTTATCGATCGACAGCCCTGTCCGTGCTATTGCGCTAGAATTATTGTATCGCTTGCAATCTAACTTAGCGGCAAATCAAGAACAACAACTAGAAGATCGGGAGTTGGTTATGACGATTGCACCTTTGTTTCAACAGCAACTAGAAGCGGCAAAACAAGAAGGCAAACAAGAAGGCATTGAACAAGGAAGAGCCGAAGGACAGCGATCGATTTTAGAAAATTTTCTGCGGGTGCGTTTTGGCGAACTTGATGCGATTTTAACTGCTTTTTTAGTTCCGGCATCGGCTTTGCCTGCCATCGAGTTTACGCTGTTATTGCTGCAATTATCTGCACTGACGGTTGACGAGCAAGGACTGGAACAAGCCCGAAGGCTGCTAGCAGAAAATGTCTGGAAAATGCGGTTCGATCGAACGGGCGATACTGATGAAGTTACTAGGGACGATCGCATAAACGATCTGGTGTCTAATTTACTGGCATTACCCGCTGAGGAGTTGGTATTATTATTGCAACAGTTACCTCAATTATCCGATGAAGAACTGCGGGCAAGATTGTCGGATTCCGATCGCTGAAAATATTAAAGGAAGTAAGTCCACGTAATTAAACGCCAGATCCAAATCGCCCAAAAGCTTACTGATTTGAGGTTTGAGGTTGAATGTCTTAGGTTTTTTCTCATACCTACTACCTAACATCTACCACCTTCTTCCTTCTTCCTTCTTCCTTCTTCCTTCTTCCTTCTTAGAAAGCACTTATTTCGCGAGATTACCGCCCCCCATTCATACTCCCTAAATCCCCGCACCAAATCCAATAATTTGTACTACAGTGAGGTCTAAATCTGGGAAAAAGCGAGATTGAATGCGTTGATTCCCTGTAAAACTCTGAAACTCGTACTCCCGTTCAACTAAAATACTAGGAGAATTAACTAACTGCCCGATCGAATGGTAGGTTCTTGAATTTTGGGATTCCTGCGATTGGGATAACGCGCAAGTGTAAAGAGGGGGTCAACAATCCACAATTCGGTGACACCAAAAGCAGCATACCAAAGGGGTTTGTTGCGATAATCTTCTTCCCAATTGGTACTGACAATTTCAATAACTACACTGGGTGCTTCTTTCAATACTGCTTGCGACTGAGTCTGTCTGTTCCAAGCATCCCGATGTATGGCGATAAGGTCAGGTTTGCGAGTATTTTTGGGGCCTAATTCTAACGCGGGTTTGGGATGAATTAGTAGCCCCAGTTGGCAGCGCCTGCTTTCCAGGCGCAATTCTACCATAAGTTCAGAGCGCAGGTTTTCGTGTTCTCCTGAAGGTTCGGCCATAGGTACGATCGTGCCATCGATTAGTTCGTATTCCTGTCCTTCAGGTAAGTCCAAGTTAAGAAACTCTTCTACAGAGTAGGTTTGAAATTGAACAGCAGCAACCACAGTCAAGCCCTCGAAGTCGTATGTCTCATTTTACCAAATCGGTCGATCGCTCTTGTATAATCTTAACAAGATTAGAGTTCGATCGAATAAAGAGAGTAAAAAGCTGAATTTGGTATCAAATCTCTCGATCGAGCCGATCCAACAACTGGCGAATTGCTGCAGCATCCTCGGCATGAGGAGCATTTGTCAAATAAGTTTCTAAATCGCGCCGCGCTTGAGTTAATTGTCCGATTTGGTAGTAGATAATCCCGCGATCTCGCAGTTCCCCCAGCGCATTGGGAAACAGCAACAAAATCCGGTCGATCGCCGCCAAAACCCTAATAGAATCCCGTTGATTCAGATAAATTGCTTTGAGATTTCCCAGCATCCGCCCCAACAATTGCTTGGCGCTTACCGGGGCGAAAAATCTCGCCGGCAAATCAAGGGGTTGACCGTAAATTTGATACAGTCGTGTTTTACAATCTTCAGGGAACAAGATTTCGCCGCCGTTAAACGCATCTACAAAAATTCCGGCATCTTCAAAATCCGGCTTAATTAAAAAATGCCCCGGCATCCCAATTCCCACCATTGGAAACTCAATCCGCTTGGCAATTTCTAAATAAACCAGAGACAAAGTAATTGGAATCCCGCAGCGCCGATCGATTACTTCATTTAAAAAACTATTGCGCGGATCGTAATAATCAGCTTCATTGCCAGAAAATCCCAAATCTTCGTACAAATATCGGTTAATAGTTTGAATAATTCGCAGGGGGTAATTTTGTACCGGCAGGCGATCGCGCACTTCGTCAGCCATCGCATCCAGGGCATTTAAATATTCCTCGGAATCGCAGTTCTGGTATTCTTCTAAAGCTATGTACAGGGATGCTTTCGCCAGGTCGATCGAGCCATCTGGCTGATTTATTTCTCGATAAAATAGCTGTCGCGCTCTCGGAAATTCCATACTGCAAATTACTTTACTTCTCATTTTACAAAACCAGATTTAAAACAAATCAAAAACTGCAAAAAACTTAATATTTTCTCCTTGTTTAATCTCTCTGCGCTCTCTGCGCCCTCTGCGGTAAAAAAAATCAACTCAGATTCCGTGACTTTTCCCAATCACCCAACTGCGGCGAAAAATTCGAGCCAAAGTCGATTCTTCCAAAGCAAAATAGATCGGACGCCCGTGGGGACAAGTACGCGGATTACGAGTTTGCTGCCATTCATCCAACAAATTTTGCATTTCTACAATACTCAAAGCAGTACCGTTGCGAATAGCGCTGCGGCAAGCAGTAGCAACTTGAGCCGCTTGCAAATCGGTTGCTTTACTTAATTCAAAAAGCGCATCAGCACAATCATCTCGATCGACCAACAATTCCGGTATTTCTCGCGCCGCCCATAGCTGTTCTCCAAAACTTTCTACTTCCAAACCCAAGCGAGATAAATTTTCAATTTGCAGCGCCGATAATTGATTTAAAATCACGGGTTTTTCGAGAGGTTTTAACTGCCAATCAGCGCAGATGCGTTCGTACAAAACTCGCTCGTGAGCGATATGTTGTTCTACCAACCACATCCCGCTGCAATGTTCTGCTACAATATAAGTATTGTGAACTTGCGCGATCGCCCGCAATTCCATCAATTCTATGGCGCGATTTTTTGACTCTTCACCGCCTCGATCTTGTCCACCACTAACAAGATCGTACAAACTTTTTTGTTCCGATGCTTTGAGCAATTTTCCCACTCGATCGGGGATAGGAGGCTGCGGCAAAACTTCCTCGTTTAAGTTCAAAGCGCGATCGATCGCCGCGCTAACTTGCGCTTGCCAAAAACTCGGATCGTGCAGGTAAATTTCTACTTTAGCCGGGTGGCGGTTCCAGTCGATTTCTGATGGGGAAATTTGCAAGTGAACGAAGCAAACTGGGTAGCGATCGCGCGGACAAGTGCGTGCAAAAGCACTGAAAATAGTTTGCTCTATTTCGGGCGATCGAACCACCCGCCGGTTTACCGCAACTTTCACCCAATCCGGCCGCCTCCGGTGACAGCGATCGGGCAAACCAATTACTAATTCTAAATACTGGGAATTGGGAATTGGGAATTGGGAATTGGGAATTGGGAATTGATAAGCGCGATTGATTTTAGCTCCGACGAGTTGAGTTGCGATTGGAGATTTTGTTGTTTCACTCCCAGGCAAATCTATTTTTAAATACTGCAAATCGCTCGATCGCACGCCGCGCACGAATTGAGGTAGAATATGTTTTGCCGTTCCTCCGGGATTTAAATGTAAACAAGGCGTATTTTCCTGTCGCAACTGCCAATTAACCTGCGGGTGACAAAGAGCAATTTGCTGGATTGTTAATTGGATCGATCGCATTTGCTGGGCTGGCGACAAAAAACCCCGGCGCACCGGCCAATTGCCAAATAAATCAGCAACAGTTACCACAGTACCGGGGGCGATCGCGATCGCTTCCACTTCTACTGCTTCGCCGACATTATTAAAAACCACCCGCCAACCAGATTTAACAGCTTCGATTGGCGATGAGGTGTGGCGTTTTTGCGGTTGATTTGCAGATAATTCTTGCCGCTCCAATTCTCCCATTTCCCACTCTAAAATTTGCAGCCCTAAATCGTTTTGCCGGCTGACAATTTCCAATTCTCCCAATTGAGCCAAACTGTGCAAAGCTTCGCCGCGAAATCCCAAAGTAGCAATTTTATAAAGGTCAGCTTCCGTGCTAATTTTACTGGTACTGTGAGCCGCCGCCGCCTGCTGCAAATTTTCCAAATCCATCCCCGTACCGTTATCAGCAACTTGCACGCGCCACTGCTGGGGCCAAACAGAAACAACGATGCGAGTTGCACCGGCATCGAGAGAATTTTCAACTAATTCTCGCACCGCAGCAGCAAGGGAGTCGATCGTTTCGCCAGCGGCAATTAAATCGATAACTTCTGCGGGTAAAGTTTGAATAGTAGGTGCCATCAGATTTTTAGATGCTAGTCCTAATTCTATTATACTCGATTCTGCAACTAACTATTAGATGACAATGTAAGTTTATCGCTTGCGAGTTCCTCTAAATTGCTAATAGCTGTTTGAGCGGCTTGCACCACATCAGGATGAGGGTCTGATAAAAACGGGCGAATATAATTAATAGCTTCGATCGCTCCCAAATCATCAAGTTCGTCAATTGCATTTTCTCTTACTATATAGTGCGGGTCTTGAAGCGCCTTAAGCAGTATTGGTGGTGCAGATAAAGGGAATAAATGACTTACAAAACGTAAAACACTACCTCTTACATATGGATCGGGATGAGTGCTTAAAGGTAGGACTGCATCAGCAGTATCAGTTGCCCCAAGGAAGCGCATCCCATCTACTGCATCAGCTACGATCGAGGGTCTTCGATCGTGGAGATAAGACAAGAGTATATCTCGCAAGGATGGATGTTCCACTGGAGGTGGAAAAGTCAGCGCAAGAATAATACCTCGCAACCGATCTAAATTGGCTAGATCGAGTTCCTCAAACAAGAAATCAATGCCAGCTTTACCCTGCTGCCTGATGCGTAAAGCTACCTCACCAAAATATGCGAAATTATCACTTTCACCATTAGGAAAAGTCTTATGAAAGCAATTAATTAGCTGTGTCAGATCGAGGTTATCTAGCTCGGGATATAGACTCATGGTAGTTTTTCATAAAGGCGTTTGTAGTCAGTTAACAACTTGATAGCTTTGTTGCAGTCAGCCTTTGATGGTTTTGCTTCACTCTGCTCTTGCTCTCCTTCACGCTCTTCACTTTCATCACTTTCTTGCGCCATAAAAACATTTCGGACAAAATTTTCAATTCCGTTTAGCTGATTCTTAGCCGCTTTGCCATCACGATTTAGTATCTCTTGAAGTTATTGCATGGTTCCCTCAATTCTCTATCCTCAATTGTACAATTCAATGAGACTTGCTCGCTCGACTGTTAACTGTTAACTGTCAACTATCTAGCAATTTTAGGCAATTTTATGTAAAAAGTTGTGCCTTTTTGGTCTTCCGACTCATAAGTAATTTCACCTTGATGCGCGTTAACTATCGACTTAGCGATTGCCGTTCCCAAGCCAGTACCGGTACGCTTCCCGTAAGTCACAAACGGTTCAAATAACTTCTCCTTAATTGCCTCGGGAATCCCCGGTCCGTTATCGTATATCTTAATTTCCACCCATTCCTCGCTTTGCGTTACTGCAATCTCCACCCTACCCCCTCGCCCCCCAAGAGCCTCCACAGCATTGCCAACTAAATTTTGCAAAACCCGCAAAATCTTATTTTCGTCAGCTTCCACAATTACTTCTGTTACCCGCACAACAACATCTACTTTTGCTGCATCAAAATACACCCTGTTCAACTTTTCAAACTTTTGCAGCGTCTGAATCAGATCGATCGGTTTTTTATTTAATACAGCACTCCCGCGCGAAAATTCCAAAACTTCCTCCGCCATTCCCAACATTCGCTGCACCTGTAATTGAATGAGTTCGCACCACTCTTGAGTTTCCTCATCTGGGTGCATTTCTTTGAGCATTTCACTAGCAAGTTTAATTCCAGTAAAAGGACTTTTGAAATCGTGAATAATCGTGCTTACCATTTCGCCTACCAACACCATTTTCTGTTTGTGTACTAACTGGTTAACATATCGATCGGTCGTGGATCGCAAATTTTTAATAATCAAATTAAACATTTGCAGCACGGAACTACCTTTCGCAAATTGTAGGGCTTCTATCAATTCTTCGCGACAGATTTTTGCCAAAGTCGATCCGCGGGCCGCCACAGCTCTAGCACTCCGAGGCTCGCCATCTAAAACTCCCAATTCCCCAAAAAAATCGTTTGTCTTGGCTACAGCAACAGTTTGATATTTATTATTGTCAATCCGCTTGCTAAACTCGACCTCACCTTCTAAAACAAGATATAAAAAATCAGCAGCCTGTCCTTCTTCAAAAACCAGTGTTTCCTCGGCAAAGCTCTCCAATACAGCTATCTGGCACAAGTGCGAGGCTTGTTCCGGTTCAAAATAGGACATAAATTGATGAGATGCCAAATCCATGTGAGAATACCTGAAGCTCGATCTAAACGGTTGCTTTCTTATATCTTCGCTTATCAAACAAAATACCCTTTTATTTACCTCTTATTTTTGGAATTTCACCTTGGCAGATGAGTCCGTTTCGGGGATGTAGGCCCAGATTAGCGCAGCAAGCCCAGCAATGTATTTAAAACTTCAACTGTAAGAAAATATCTAAATATGTGTTGTTTTTATAAAAATTAACAATACGGGGAGAAAACGATCGCCCCATTTTGACCCCCAAAGCCAAAACTCAAACAAACCGCATTTCTCACTTTCCGCGATCGCGCCAGCCTGACAAAATCTAATTCAAACTCAGGTTGTTTCAATCCCGTGCAAGGGGGTAATACCCCGTATTTCATGCTCATCAAACAAAAAGCCGCGCCCAAAGCTCCCGAAGCTCCCAAAGTATGTCCGGTAGCCCCCTTTGTCGAACTAACAGCAACTCCCAAAGGAAACAACTTTTGAATTAACAGCGCCTCGTGTCTGTCATTTAACTCGGTTGCAGTACCGTGAGCGTGAATGAAATCTATATCTTCAGGCGCTAAATTGCTGCGTTTCAAACATTGACCGATCGCTGCGATCGCGCTGCTCCCCGCTAAATCCGGCGCGTTAGCATAACAAGCATCATTTGTCAAGCCAAAACCCAAAACTCGTCCGTAAATTTTAGCACCGCGACTCTTTGCCAAATCAGCAGGTTCCAACACCAATAAAGCCCCGCCTTCACCGAGTACAAAGCCTTCCCGATCGCGATCGAACGGATAGCAACCAGTTGGGGCCAAAGCACCCATTTGCTTGAATCCAGCCAGAGTCAGGGGCGAAACCGGCGCTTCCACAGAACCTGCAACGACGCGATCGCACAGCCCCGTGCGAATTAACTCAACAGCCCGGGCGATCGTCCAAACACCCGTCGCGCAAGCAGCCATCGGTGCCAATACCGGCCCCGTCGCCCCAATTTCTCTCGCCGCCGCGATCGCCCCCATATGCGGCAAAAAATCCACAAATTGGGAATTGGGAATTGGGAATTGGTAATTGGGAATTGGTAATTGGGAATTGGGAATTGGGAATTGGGAATTGACCCCATCTCCCCCTTTCAGGGCGGGCACGGGGGCACCGCCCCTACATTCTCCCTCACCCCCCCTCTCTCCCTCTTCCCCTCTTCCACTTGCCAGTATTTCTAAATTGGCTTGAAGGCCGCGGCTGGAGCCAATTACAACACCGCAATCGGGTAAAGGCAAAGTCAAATTAGCATCTTGCAAAGCATCTACCAAAACCTGCCGAATTAAAGTTATTAAATCAGTCGGTTTGGTATGGATTAAAGCCAAAGGTAACGGTTCAATTGCTAAAAAAGGTTGGTGGCGATCGATTCCCGACTCTCCAGACAGCAGTCTTTTCCAGCCAGTTTCTCGATCGCCCAAAGCCGAAACAATACCAATTCCAGTAACAACAACATCCATTACTGAAGGAAGAAGGAAGAAGGAAGAAGGAAGAAGGAAGAGGGAAGAAGGAAGAGGGAGAGAATTACCAACTGTCAACTGTCAACTGAGGGCAGGCACGGGGGCACTCCCTCCGCTACGCTTCGCCCCTACCAACTGTCAACTGTCAACTATCAACTGTCAACTAACTAACAGGCTTAAAATTTTCCAAACCTTCAGTAACAGTAGCCTTCTCAATGCGATCGCCCGCCTCAATCTTATCGATCGCATCCATCCCCTGTTTTACATAGCCAAAAACCGCATAACTGCCATCCAAAAACGGCACATCAGTCAAAGTAAAATAAAACTGGGAAGAAGCCGAATCGGGATTGTTCGATCGAGCCATAGCCACAGCGCCACGACTGTGCTGCAGCACGGGTTTACCCGGAATTCCAGCTTGTTCTAGCGTCGCGCTGTAAGTCGGAGTTTTGGCATCTTTGACTTTAATTTCCAGAGGAATGTAGCGTTCCCGAGAAGTTTTCGGGTCAATAAAACCGCCGGTTCCCAAGCGCGCCACCGGGAATTTCGGGTCTTTCCCCTGGGGGTCCCCGCCCTGAACTACAAAAGGCTGAGGTTCCCGAACGACGCGGTGAAATACCAATCCGTCGTACACGCCCTTCTGAACCAAATCGACAAAATTGCCTGCAGTAATCGGAGCATTTGTACCGTCAAGTTCGATCGTAATGGGCGAACCTTTAACCGTCATTATCACAGTTGCCTTGCCTTCCAAACGAGGCAAATTGCTAAATTGCGAACTCGCTGTTTGAACAGCACCAGAAGGAGACCCAGACAAAGAAATGCTCTCGCCCGATGCAGGATTCGGTGTCGGAGAGGAATTTGTAGAATCTGCCGCCGGAGAACTACCGCATCCTCCGACAAACAGCGCGCCAATTATTAAAAGCGAGAACAACCACCGCTGAATTTTGATTTGCATTTTCACTTTCACTCGCTTAGAGACTCTGCAACTAGAAATTTTAGATGATGCAGTCAGAAATTGTTGAGATATTGAAAAAATGTAAGGTGCGCACTGCGCACCCTACATTTAGAAATTAGCCCTTACCAATCTAAAATCCCAAATCCCAGATCCAAAATTTCTAAAGTCCTTCCAAGGGGACTTGCAAATATCGAGCCAATTCGGCCGCTTGATTTTCCACATCCGACAAAGCCAGGGGCTGTCCCACCCGAGTCAGCGGAAACTGACGGCGGTCTTTGAGTTTGAGATAAATGCTGCGGCGGGGGCTGAGACCTTCTTTGATATCCACCCGCACCGATTGCACGTCCTCAAATTTGCACGTAAAATCCAGCTTGCGGTTTTTGCCGGGAAAACCCCAGCGAAAGATGCGGATGCTGCCAGACTTGCGATCGAACTCATTGTACCCGCCGCCGAGATCCCACAGGACGCTCAGCCACAGGTAAGTCCCCAACAGCAGCGCGCAGACGCCGTAGAAACCCATTGCGATGCCCTGGGGAATGAAAACAAGCTGAGTTGGGTCAGAAAAAGGCAGCAGATTTTTGTGCAAGTAGCTGGAAATGCTCGACAGCAGGAAACCAGTCCCGCCAATGGTCACGATAGTCGCCCACCAGTAGTTGCTGAAGCGGCGGGAACCCAAAACCTCTTGTCGCAGCGCGCGATCGCTCGCAGTCATTGTTTGTCCGCTCATAAACTTCTCGATCCTTAAACTCAAATATTAAATCAACTACCCTACTGCCGATCGTATTGAAAATTTGTGAACTTCTAATATATAGTTATGTTAACTTAATTAAAAACCTTAGCCTTTTAACAAGCAAGAGGATTTCATCGCAATGACAATCGCAGTCGGACGCGCCCAGAACGAACGGGGCATATTTGATGCCCTCGACGACTGGCTCAAGCGCGATCGCTTCGTCTTCGTAGGTTGGTCCGGCCTGTTGCTCTTCCCCTGCGCCTACATGGCTATAGGCGGTTGGCTCACAGGCACCACCTTCGTTACCTCCTGGTACACCCACGGTTTGGCAAGTTCCTACCTCGAAGGCGGCAACTTCCTCACCGTAGCAGTATCCACCCCAGCCAACAGCCTCGGACACTCGCTGCTGTTCCTGTGGGGTCCTGAAGCTCAAGGAGACTTCACCCGGTGGTGCCAACTCGGCGGTTTGTGGGCCTTCGTCGCCCTCCACGGTGCCTTTGCTTTGATCGGCTTCTGCCTGCGTCAAATTGAAATCGCCCGTTTGGTAGGCATCCGTCCCTACAACGCCTTGGCCTTCACAGGTCCCATCGCCGTGTTCGTCTCAGTGT
>JAAUPF010000206.1 GCA_012034575.1 Richelia sp. CSU_2_1
GTCGAAAATAGCAGCCATTAAACCGTAGCGATCGGCTAGAGTAATACAGCCGGTATCATTAACTTCGGCAAATAATACCAAATCGGGTTACTTACCCCTTTTATAATCTCGTAAATGTAGTAATGTAGGGTGCGTCGCTACGAACAACTCTCGTTGCTATTGGCAGATCTCATAGCGACGCACCATACCAATTATAACGGGGATGGGAAACCCGGATTTGGTATAAGTCCTGATTCTGTTACATACCTTTGTTTACTTGCGCCTACTGACTTACAGCTTTTTTCAAGTATGTGAGGTACACAAAAAAGGTAAGGACACGGCAGTGCCGTGTCCCTACGGGGTTGTTGAATGTACCTCATAAATCTGCAATCTGCTGTAATTAGTAATTTTACTGCTGACTAATGACCAATGACTAATAACTAATAACTAATGACTAATCACCAATAACTAATGACTATAAAATATCTTTCCGCTTTTGTAACCACAGAGTCAACATCAAATAAACCAAAATATGCACGCACAAAATCCCCCAATTTAAACTCAAATTCTCCCAAGTTGGATCGTAAACAGGAGTAGGCTCAAAGGGCCGAGGAAGCGTACTTCCATCCGGTAATGTAGTAGGTGCGGGAACCATCGCATTCACATTAACTAAAGAGCCGTAAGCACCCACAGACCACCGACTTAACATCAGCCAAGAAAACTTGCTTGCCACACCTTCCATCTTAAACAAAACTCCAGAAAAGATAATCTGAGGGAGTAATAATAAAGGTAAAGAACTATTAGCTTGAGAGCCATTTTTCACGATCGCCGAAACGACCAATCCGAGACTGACACAACTCAGCAAAGTGAGAAAAGTCGTAATGCTTACTCCCACAGTCCAGGAAATCAAACTCGGTTCCGGGTCTTTGAAAGCAATCAAAACTACTCCTACCATTAAGATAGTCTGCAATACTGCCAACCCGGAAAGTATGAAAATTTTTGAGCCCAAATAAGCAAACAATCCTAAATTCACCAAACGTTCTCGCAGATAAATAGCTGATTCTTTGACAATTTCTTGCAGAGAAGTTGCCAATCCTACCCAAATAGCTGCACAGGTAAATACAAATAAAACTCGTAACGCCAAAGGTGCTAAAGTTGCCTCCGGTGCGCCAATTAACGGGTCTTTATCTCTGACTGCCAGCCGTAGCAAACTAATGCCGATCGGCGCCGTTAAAAGAGCTAAGCTTAAGTTAACTAAATCGCGGGAAATTAGCTGAAAATAACGCTGAGCAAGCAAAACAAGTTGTTTGAAAAAAGAGACAGATTTGGGCTTGGGAGGCGCAGCAGGTTTTTGACCGTCGGGGTTGCCGGTGCTGAAGTGATTAAAAATATAACGCTGATAATATGGAGAACTGCGAAACTTATCCGCCCAGCTTTGAACGTTGGTTTCTCCTGTTTCTAATTCGTTGTAAATGTCGGCAAAATCGCCAGTTTTAACATCGAAAAAATCTAAAGCTTGAGTTGGCGGACCGAAGTAACAAAGGCGACCACCACGCCCCATAAAAACAATTCGATCGCACATCGTAATATTCGCCGTCGCATGAGTCACCAAAATCACCGTCCGACCTTGACTTGCCAACTTTCGCAGCAGTTGCATCATCTTTTTATCCAAACCCGGATCGAGTCCTGAAGTCGGTTCATCTAAAAAGAAAAGTTTCGGGTCTGCTAACAGTTCAACTCCGATGCTAACCCGTTTTCGCTGTCCGCCACTAAGTTGTCTCACTAAAGCATGGCGGCGGTGAGTCATTTCAATATCTTCTAAAGTTTTTGCGACTACTTGCCGAACATCTGTATCGGGAGGTAGGCGCAATGCAGACAATAACCGTCATTGGAAGTGATGCGAGTACGATCGACAAATAAGCCATTAGTGCTCGGTTTCTGCCCGTCACCGTCGTAAATCCAATAATTATCACCTTTTTGGCGCAAAACAGCATGAACGCCGGAAACCGCCCGCCAAGCTTCGGGAAGCATTAAATCGGCACGAGTGCGATCGCGACCCAATACGTGCTGTTGCTGTTTTAACTCTAACTGTAAAACTTGCCCTTGACAATTTAATACTAAATACGGTCGATCGCTTAAAGCAGTCGGTTGTCCTATATTACCTATCATATTTAAATCGCGGTTTTTGCACTCACTTTTGTTAGCATATCAAAAATTTGAGCAGCGTCCAAAATCTACAATTTAAATGCGCAACAGCTTATCACATTTTGGCAACAACCGATAAAGTACGAAGCCGATTAATTGCCGCCGCTAATTCAAACCGCCGAAACATCGCAAAATCCCCTTCCGGGAAAGGCGATAAAATATCCATTCCGCGATCGTCAATATCTGCCATCACCAAATCTATAATTTCCGATAAAGTACGCTTCCCATCCATATATTGCTGTTTAGCATAAACCATTGCTGCGGCGATCGCCCTTAACTGTCCGCTATCCACAATTTGTGCCACAGCACCCAAATCTATCTCCTCAGTTCCGAAAGCCAATTCATCAACATCCCGCACCTTCACCCGAACATCTCGCCGCCCCCGACTCGGATCTAAACTAGCTGGAATCGGCACTCTTTGACTAATGTTACCAAAGTTTTTTCCACCTTCAGACGCGCGATTAATTGAGTAATTCTTAGCAATATCTTTAGCTTTTTCTGTCACATCATATGCTTGGAAATTATCCATGGAAATCACAGTATCCGCTACATCAAAATAATCGCCACTTCCACCCATGACTAAAATAGTCGATACACCATAATCTATATACAATTGTTTCACTTTATCAATAAACGGCGTAATCGGTTCTCGATCCTTAGCAATCAGTTCCTGCATTCGGCGATCGCGAATCATAAAATTAGTCGCCGCCGTATCCTCATCAACCAATAAAACAGGCATTATTAAATCCTCTTCCCTCTTCCTTATCCCCTCTTCCTCCTTTCCTCTTCCACCTTCCCTCGGACTTCTTCCTTCTGGCTGGCATCCGTTAAATCCGTTACAAAATCCTTTGCCGAACTTCCTTCCCCCCACTTCCAAAGCCTCAATAATATTAGCAGCTTGCGACGTGCTACCGCTCGCATTTGTTGTATAAAATTGTGCAGTATCTCTAGCTTGTGGTAAGTGGTTAATAAAAGGCGAAATATCAACTCCCGCAACACTGCGACCATCTTCCGCTCTAATTTTAACTGCTGCCGGATTAGTCACCACAAATTCCCGACCATCTCCCGGAATGCGGTTGTAAACTCCCAACTCGATCGCTCTTAGTAAAGTCGATTTTCCGTGATAGCCACCCCCAACAATCAAAGTAATACCAGCGGGAATCCCCATCCCGGAAATTAAACCCCGATTCGGACAGTTAAACTCAACTTTTAACGACGGTGGCGACTGAAAAACGACAGCATCATGCAACAAAGGGCGATCGTCCGCACCAGTACGACGAGGTAAAATAGAACCGTCAGTAACAAACGCAACTAATCCTGTTTCAGCTAACTGTTCGCGCAGCCATTCAGCATCTTCTACAGTTTCCACGTGACGGCGACATTCAGCAGCATTTAAGTTAGCATATTTCAGAGATTGGCTGACAATTCGCGGGATATCTTCGCACAACATTTCAGCAGCTTGTCGCCCTAAAATGCTGCGCCCGCCCGCCGGAAGCCCGACAGTAAATCGTAATTCCACTCCTCCTAAATCTTCCCGATCGGATGTATTTGAGAAAATGATAAATGCCGAAGTTCGTTCTAAAACTTCTTGTCCGAACCGAGTCACTGCGATCAAACCACTTTTGCCAGTACCGCGTTTGCTACTAATCTTATATGCTGCTTTGTCAAAAGAGCGAGTTAGGTAATCTCTCAGGGCTATTTCTCGACTGCGAGAGTGGAAAAGTTCGCGGGGAATTTGAGCAATATTTGGCGGAACTCTAACTCTAAATTTACTGGGAGCAGCGAATGGATCTCCTTGAACATAATCAACGATTAATGTAAATTCTGAAAAATCGTAGCTACCTTGAATGTCTTTATAGGCTTTATAGCTGCGATTGTCTAGTTGGAGTAAATGCCGTTGCAGACTTTCTTGAGTAGTCATTGGTTATTAGTTAAGCTGTTGTGCATTTAAATTGTAGATTTCAAGTCTCGATCGAAAATCTTAAATCGTCTAGGAATTTGACTCCGATCGCAAAATCAAGTGCATCAATCCCTCGATCAGTCGATCGCGATCCATTGGCAAAATTTCTTTACCGTGCATCATATCCTGCGTTAACTGGTAGTAGACCAAAGATCCAATAAAAATCCGCGCCGTTGCTTCTGCATCGGATAATTTTAATTCCGGGTGAAATGCCAAATATTGAGTCAGTCGTTCAATCCCTGGCTTCGCTAAGTTTCTGACAAATGTCTGGGCTAGCTGAGGAAAACGCCCTGATTCGGCAATCACTAACCTCACAAAGTTGAGAAATTGCGGTTCTCGATTCACCTGATCCAAGAGAGTCGTGGCAATGAATCGCAGGGCGATTGCCGGTTCGGTTTCTGGAGGCGGAAAAGCAACTAATTTTTCTGCTGCTAGCCGTTGAATCAAGGCCGCGAACAATCCTTCTTTATCTTTAAAGTAGCTGTAAACAGTGGCTTTGGACACTCCCCCCGTCTTCGCTACCTTGTCCATACTTGTCCCCGCATAGCCGTGGGTTAAAAATTCTTGCATCGCACCTTGCAGGATCTGTTCGGTTTTGTCACCTGCTGTTGCGTCTGGTTCGATCGGTTTTGTCCTTGCCATACCTTGTTTCTGTAATTTTTTGCTTCGGGTCTTGACATTATTATACTGAACGGTTTAGTATTAAGATATATCAGAACTAAACGGTTTAGTATTATATTCTCACAAAGAGGTATGTCATGGTACACCAACCAACAGCAGACAGCTTATCCTCCACTCCTTCCTTAGTTAAGCAACTCCTAGTTGTGGCAGCAGTAGCAACCCTAGCAGCGGGGGGAACTACAGGCTATACGATGTGGCGATCGCACCAACCCGATCCCAATGCAGTAGCAGCGGCAGCAGCCGCGACAGCATCGCAATTAACCACAGTCACAGCTTTGGGGCGGCTGGAACCCAAGGGAGAAGTAATTAAAGTATCGGCCTCCGGTTCAGCAGAAGGAAATCGGATCGATCGACTTTTAGTAAAAGAGGGAGACAGAGTAAAAACAGGCCAGGCGATCGCCATTCTCGATAGTCGCGATCGCCTGCAAGCAGCCCTCGATCAAGCTCAAGAACAAGTGCGCGTCGCCCAGGCAAATCTCGCAAAAGTCAAAGCTGGAGCTAAAAACGGCGAAATCCAAGCCCAGAAAGCGACAATTGCCCGTTTAGAAGCCGATCGCAGTAACGAGATCGCAGCCCAACAGGCGATCGTTACCCGCACAGAAGTCGATCGCAGTACCGAAATTACAGCACAACAAGCCACAATTGCTCGTTTAAGGGCCGAACAACAAGGGGAAATTCAAACCCAAAAAGCCGCAATTGCCCGCCTAGAAGCCGAACTTCGCAACGCTACAAGCGAATACCAGCGATACTCGCAACTGTATCAAGAAGGAGCAATTTCTGCTTCAATTAGCGACAGCAAAAAACTCGCCGCCGACACAACTCAACAACAACTAAATGAAGGCAAGGCAAAACTGAATCAAATTCAGCAATCTCGCCAACAACAGATTAACGAAGCGCAAGCCAAATTAAATCAAATTCAGCAATCTCGCCAACAGCAAATTAACGAAGCGCAAGCCAAACTCAGCCAAACTCAGGAATCTCGACAACAGCAAATTAATGAAGCCGCAGCAAATCTCGATCGCATAGCCGAAGTTCGCCCCGTTGATGTGGAAGCAGCCAGCGCCGAAGTCAGTTCCGCCCAAGCCGCTGCCAAACAAGCCAAAGCCAATCTGGATCTAGCTTACATTCGTTCTCCGAGAGACGCGCAAGTTCTCAAAATTCACACCTATCCAGGGGAAAAGGTGGGGAATGACGGCATTGTCGAACTCGGACAAACTCGCGAAATGCTAGCTGTTGCTGAAATTTACCAAAGCGATGTGGACAAAGTACGCATTGGACAGCCCGCCAAAATTACTAGCGATTCTTTCAAGGGCGAATTGCAAGGAAAAGTCGAATATATTGGCTTGCAAGTGCAGCGGCAAAACATTGTTAATACCGATCCTTCTGCCAATATTGATGCTCGAATTGTGGAAGTAAAAGTGCGTTTGGATGCAGATTCCAGTCAAAAAGTTGCTGGATTAACTAATTTACAAGTCAAAGTGGCGATCGGAGATTAAATATCAATCAGAATTGTCTAAATTTTTGATTGATAGGGAAACCGCAGATGAACGCAGATTAACGCAGATAATTGCCAGATATTTTATGATTGGATTAATCAAGCCATTACAACAGTTAAGGCGCAGAACATCTCTCGGATGGCTGCAACTGAGTCACGACAAAGGGCGAATGGTAGTAGCAATAGCGGGAATTGCCTTTGCTGACATTTTGATGTTCATGCAGTTAGGTTTTCAAAATGCTCTCTATAGCAGTAATACGCGCCTGCATGAAACTTTGCAAACCGACTTGATTTTGATGAGTCCCCAAGGACGAAATTTGCTGAATTTGTCTTCTTTTCCACGGCGGCGATTGTATCAGGCAATGAATGTACCGGGCGTGAAATCAGCCGATCCGCTTTATGTCAAACTTGCTAACTGGAAAGTTCCGGAAACTCGGCGCGAAACGTCAATTATGGTGCTGGGCTTTAATCCCGATCGCCCTGCTTTTACGCTGCCAGAAGTCAACCAAAATTTGAACTCGATTAAATTGCCGGATACGGTGTTATTTGATCGAGCTTCTAGAGGTAATTATCAAGATGCGATCGCCCAAATCAATCAGGGGAAATCTGTGAAAACTGAGATCGATCGACGCACCATCACGATCGACGGCTTATTTACGATTGGAGCATCTTTTGCCGCCGACGGAGCGTTAATTACTAGCGATCAAAATTACCTACGCTTATTTCCTAAACAAGACTCTGCCAGTGTTAATGCCGGATTAATTCAATTGCAACCTGGTGCAGATCCGGTGGAAGTTCAACAAGTTTTAAAGGCACATTTGCCATCGGATGTCCAGGTATTAACCAAACAAGAATTTATCGAATTTGAGAAAAATTACTGGGCTAAAAATACTGCGATCGGCTTTGTGTTTAACTTGGGTGTAGCGATGGGTTTTGTAGTAGGAGTAATTATCGTTTATCAAGTCCTTTCAACCGATGTCAGCGACCACATGGCAGAATATGCTACTTTCAAAGCAATGGGCTACCGCAATATGTACTTGCTCGGCATTGTTTTTGAAGAAGCTATAATTCTTTCCGTCCTCGGTTTTTTGCCTGGGGTAGGAGTCTCTATCGGACTGTACTCTTTAACTCGCCAAGCAACAAATTTACCCCTATACATGACCCTACTGCGGGCAGTTGCAGTATTAATTTTGAACATGGTCATGTGCAGTATTTCAGGAGCTATTGCCACTCGCAAACTGCAAGCAGCCGACCCCGCAGATATTTTTTGATCTGGATGAATCGGCGATTTAAATCACTTCTATCCGATCTCTCTCTGTGTTCTCTGCGCCCTCTGCGGTTAAATAATTCCGAATTTTTAATTTATGAAATCCACTACACTCACCCCGCAAACCAACAACATACAGATTTCCCAGCCTGTAATTTCGATGCACAAACTCGACCACTACTTCGGTCAAGGTCAACTGCGAAAACAGGTACTTTTTGACATCAACCTAGAAATCAATGCAGGTGAAATTGTACTGATGACCGGGCCTTCTGGTTCTGGAAAAACCACGCTTTTGACTTTGATTGGCGGACTGCGTTCTGGTCAATCGGGAAGTCTCAAAATTCTCGGTCAAGAGATGTGCAATGCGAATTCAGATAAATTGGTAAAAACGCGCCGCAAAATTGGCTATATTTTTCAGGCGCACAATCTGCACCGCAGTTTGACAGCCCTGCAAAACGTGCAAATGGGATTGGAAGTTCACGGGAATTTTTCGCGTTCAGAAATGCGCGATCGCTCGGCAAAAATGCTAGAGTTAGTAGGACTAGAACAGCGAGTTAACTATTATCCAGATGACTTGTCAGGGGGACAAAAACAAAGAGTTGCGATCGCCCGGGCTTTGGTCAGCCGTCCGCAAATTGTTCTAGCCGATGAACCAACAGCCGCCCTAGACAGCAAATCCGGTCGCGAAGTGGTGAATTTAATGCAAAAACTTGCTAAAGAGCAGGGTTGTACTATTCTGTTAGTTACCCACGACAATCGAATTTTGGATATTGCCGATCGCATCGTTAATATGGAAGATGGAAAATTAGCTTAAATTAATATTGGTAATGGGTAATGGGCGATCGATTATATATCAAATCCGCTTTTCATCGGAATTATTCATTTCTGGACTCTCTCTCTGTGTTCTCTGCGTCCTCTGCGGTTAAATCATTGGGTGCATCTGGTTTTTGAAGAGGGCGAAGCATGACCGCATATAAGTTATCCGTTATCATCTCTTATTGAGTGCGGTCATGCTTCGCCCCTACCAACATATTTGCTTGCGCACAGATGCACCCAAATCATTCCTATGCAACCGGAAATGATATTATGAGATTATCGGTTTTAGGCAATTATTATTGGTGAACCCGCCCCTACAGAAATCTCGATCGAACATAATATTATCGATCGATACGCTTGGGTTAGAATTGTCATTGCTAGTCTTATATTCGTTTCTGTAGACTTGATTTTAAACACCGTCCGATCTTTTCGTATTTAGGCTAACATCAAACATACAGAAACATAACCTGTGAAAGTCCTTATAGATACAAACATAATAGTAGATGTTGCGCTCGATCGAGAACCTTTTTTTGCCGAGAGCGATCGCATTTTGACTTTGGCTGAAGAAGGACAAATTCAAGGCTATATTTCTGCTTCAACCTTTAGCGACCTTTACTAGATCATTCGCAGAGACAAAGGTCGCGATTGGACGCTGGATTTTTTGCGGCAGTTAGCTACATTTTGTCAAGTAGCAACAGTCGATAACTCGGTTTTGATATCGATCGTCCCTCAAACGTTCCTCAAAAAATCCGGAATCAATAACCACAGCTTTGAATAACTAATTCAGGACTCGCGCATCAAAATCCAAGAAACCGGGTTTTTAGCAGTTTCTACGAATGTAACAAAGTATTCTCGAAAAAACCCGGTTTCTGACTACCCGTGGGTAAATCTACTATAACTATCATTAAATCCAGCTTGCACAAAAACATGGCAGAAAACTACCTACGCATCAATCACTTAGGCGATTCCATCCAACTATCCTGGCAGCGCGGCAATTCAATGCCCCGACTTGCTCCTTCCGTCACCTTTGAACATCCGTTTGACAGCAAAGTATTAGCCGATTTGCGGTGGTATCTCGAAGAATACCTGCGCTTTCCCTACGGACTAGAACCGGAAAATGCTAAAAAAGTCGAACAAAAATTGCAAGCTTGGGGACGGCAGCTATTTGACTTAGTATTTCGCACCACCGAGAAAGCGCGGGAATTTTTTCAAGAAGCGACGCGCGCCGGATTGGATAAGTGCGAAATTAGCATTATTTCCGACGATCCGGCAGTTCTCAATTTGCCTTGGGAATTGCTGTTTTCTCCCGATTATCAATTTCTCGCGCCTTTGCTGGCGGGGATGTATCGCAGTCTTAGCAACTATGCTGTTCGGGCAGAATTGGGAACAATGTCTGACGAACAATTAAATATTTTACTGGTAATTGCTCGACCTTACGGAGAGCGCGATATTAATTTTCAAACTATCGCCCGCCCGATGTTGGAGGCGCTCAAACCGATTCAAAAACAGGTAAATCTTACCGTATTGCGTCCCCCCAGTCTCAAGCAGTTTGAAGCTGAACTTAACGCCCGCAAAGGCTTTTATCATATCGTTCATTTTGACGGCCACGGCGACTTTCAAGCTGATAGCAAAATTGTGCAAACTCAATATGGCAAATTGGGTGAAGGCGTTTTAGTTTTTGAAGATGCTGGTGGCAACCCGGAAATTGTTACTGCTAGGGAAATTGCTCAATATTTGAATGATTGCCGCGTGCCGGTGTTTGTTCTCAATGCTTGCAAGTCTGGACAAGCTGGGGAAGAAGCCTTTTCTTCCGTGGCGGGACAGTTGGTGAAATTGGGTGCAAAAGGCGTTGTCGCAATGGCTTATTCCGTCTACGCGACAGGCGCGAAACACTTCATGGGACGGCTGTACGGGGAATTGGTGCGGGGAGAAGACATCGCCTCTGCGGTGGCTGCGGGGCGCAAATCTATGTCCATGGAGAATCAGCGCCCCAGTCCCAAAGGGCTGTTACCGCTGCAAGATTGGCTGGTGCCGGTATTGTACCAGCAGGAATCTTACACGCCTTTTCGGCCGAAAGTTGTAACTCCCAGTTTTGCAGATTTGATGGGGGAAGCTGATAATTCATCTGTCATTGCTTCGGCGTTACTGGTAGATTTGCCTGATGTTAGCGCCTATGGTTTTGTTGGGCGAGATTACGATATTTTGTGCTTGGAAAGAGCTTTTCGCCAAAATAATGTCGTGCTGTTGCAGGGGATGGGCGGTGTCGGAAAAACTGAGTTGGTAGGAGGGTTTGCGCGGTGGTTGGCTGATACTCAGGGGCGAAAAGGTGGGGTTTTCTTCACTTCCTTTGAAGGCGGTGCGGGGTTGAGTCAGGTAGTCAATCAAATTGGCCGGAAACTGGGCGGTGAAAAATTCTCGTCTCTGCCGCCGGAAAGACAGCAGGCGCTGGTGCGACAGTATTTGCAAACTAATCCTTGTCTGTTGATTTGGGATAATTTTGAGCCGGTGAATGGGTTTCCCCAGGGGAATCAGCCGCTTTTACCGGCTGCGGAAAGAGATAGTTTGAAGCAATTTCTCAAACAGTTGCGCGGGGGACAATCTTGGGTTTTGATTACCAGCCGGCGCGAGGAAAATTGGTTGGATTGCGGTTACGCGCTGCGGAGTTTGAAGGGATTGGTGCAGCCGGATGCGGAAGAGTTGGCGGCGCGGATTTTGCAGGAAGCGGGGGTTGACAGGGCAAAATTGCCTGGGGAATATCTGGAGTTGCTGAAATTGTTGGGGGGGCATCCGCTGTCGCTGAGGGTGGTGTTGCGGCATTTGAAAACGCAAACTCCGGTGCAGTTGATTGAGGCGCTGCGGCGGGGATTGGATACTTTTAAGGGTGCGGAAGAGGAAGGGAGAGAGAAATCTCTCGCGGTGTCGCTGGATTATTCGTTTGCGAAGTTATCGGAAAAAGCGCGGCAGCATTTGCCGTTTTTAGGGTTATTTTCTGAGCGTGTTGATGCAGATTGGCTCCATGCTTTTTCAGCAAATCCTGATAATGAGTTTGGGCAAGCATATCGGGCGGCGTTTGGAGAAAACTTGCAGAAATCAGATTGGATGGGACTCTTGAATGAAGCGACTGCCGCCGGAATTCTGGAACATTTGGGGGAAACTATTTATAAAATTCATCCAGCATTGCCTTGGTATTTGCGACAACAGTTAGACAAAATGGGTTCGCAGGAGGTAATCAGTAACCTAGAAAAAAAGTTGCTGGCTTTTTACACAGGATTAGCTCATAAATATTTTGGTAAACTTATTAGCAATGCGGAACAGGCAACCTTTGTGCTGCGAGTGGAAGAACCGAACCTATTGCAACATTTACGACTGGCAGAACAGCAGGAAGAATGGGCTTATGCTCAAGCAATTCTGACAGCCTTGGGCGAGGTATATAAGCGATTGGGGCGCAAACCGGAATTTAAGTCTCTCCGAGAACGGGCGCTGAATCAAATTGGCTTTCATTTGGCACAAGCAAAGGCAAAGGGGCAAGATGCCTTTGATTTCTGGATGTATCTGCGGGGAGTAGATGCAAATGAAGCTCTTCAAAGTGCCAACTTGGAAACAGCAAGAGCTGTTTATCAAGAAATTCTCGATGAACTGACAGCTTTAAATGACTCCTCCGTCAATAACAAAATTGCTGTTATCTATCACCAACTAGGAATGGTAGCCCAAGAGCAACGGCGGTTTGACGATGCGATCGCCTTTTACAACAAAGCTCTCAAAATTTATGAAGATGCGGGGGATTTCTACAGTGCTGCTGACGACTATCAAGGAATAGGAAAAATTGCCAAAGAACAAGGAGATTTTGAAACTGCTGTTGCCTATTTCCAAAAAGCATTTGAAGCCCGAAGTGCAGCAAATGATTGGCGCAAAGCATCCTCAACCCTAACTGCATGGGGCGAAACTCTAGAAGCTCAATTAAATTGGACTGAAGCCGCGAAAATTTACCTTCGCGCCTTAGCCATTGACATCGAGCATAATGAAGAATGGGTTGGCTCGGATATCGCAGATTTAGGGCGGATACTCAAACAGTTGGGCGACAGTCAGTTTAAAACAATTTGGCGAGAGTTTACGGGTGATGAGTGTCCCGAAGAATGGTTTCAGCTATTCAGAAGCAA
>JAAUPF010000207.1 GCA_012034575.1 Richelia sp. CSU_2_1
AAGGGGATTGAAACCCCATTATTTCCCCATCTTCGTCGCGATAAATAACAGTGTTGCAATTCACATTTCCCCGCAAGGGGATTGAAACACCAATAGTAGATCTTAAAGTAAATGTGAGAAACTCAAGTTGCAATTCACATTTCCCCGCAAGGGGATTGAAACTTCGAGTTCTTGATAGAAATCATTTTCAAAGTTTGCTAAATACTAACATGTTGCAATTCACATTTCCCCGCAAGGGGATTGAAACGCTTTAAATTCCTTACCAAGTCAAACTGTAACTTTTTAGTTGCAATTCACATTTCCCCGCAAGGGGATTGAAACGAAACAAAGTCAGTAAATTTGTCGTGGGGGCTGGGTGAAGCATTTGGGTACAGCATTGAAGGCGAAAAATATGAATTGTCGCCCAAATGCTTCACCCCTACATTTTTTTGAACGGGTAAAGATTATCGGGGGAAATTTTTATGTTGGTGCGATCGAATAACCCGTAGGGATGAAGCATTTGGGCGATAGTTTCAGTTAAAAACGTGATGTTTTATATCCAAATGCTTCATCGGACCCGACGAAGGGCGATCGTGAACCTCTCTCTATCGGATCTTTAAAAAGATGTCTAATACCAAATCGGGCCCAGCGAAGCGGAGGGTTGATACCCCCGTTATTCTCAGCCCGAGCGTCCCCGCTCGGGAGCGTGCGTAGGCGGACTTTGTGTGTATAGAAGCGATCTCTTTCAATCGCCGAATGATAAAGGGGATATTTAACCCGGATTTGGTATAATATCAAAGGATTCAATGCTCCGATGTCGGTGCTATAGTTCGATCGACTTGAGCAATTTTTCATTTTCATGAAGTGGAAACGTGACAGTAAAAGTAGTCCACCCATTGCCGCTGGTAACTTCTATTTTCCCCTCCAACTGTTCGGCAAGTTTTTGTGCCAAAGCTAAACCCAAACCAGTGCCGCCTTGTTTCCAAGGATCGGCATTGGGAACGCGATAAAATTTCTCAAAAATTCTCGCCAATTGATCCGTGGGAATTTCTGCTTCATTGCTGAATATAAATTGAATTTCGGAATTAGCTTTACTTTTTTGTTCCCCTGATTTTGCTGGTCTTCTCCTGCTGCCATTTCCCTCTTCTACCTCATCTATCCAGTCTCTATTCGTGCACTGCACTCTCAAGCAAATTTCACCGTCATCGGGAGTATATTTGCAGGCATTGTTGAGCAGTTCTGCGACAATTCTACCCAAACTAGCGCGGTTGGAACCGATCGTAGGGAGGTGCCGATCGCACTGAATTCGTAAATGCTGGTTGCGGTTTTGGGCGCGACCGTAAAACGGGTCAATAATAGTGGGCAGCCAGAGTTCTAAGTTTACCATTTCCAGGTCGATCGGGTAAGCTGCTGCTTCGAGGCGCTGCAAGTCTAGTAAGGCATTAATTAAATCTGTTTCTCTAGTACATTCGGTTTCCAAGATTTCTAAATATAACTGACGCCGATCGAAAGTAGGAGAAACTTTTAGCATGTGAATAGCCATTTTCATATTAGCTAAAGGCGTCCGCAGTTCGTGAGAAACCGTGCTGAGAAATTCATCTTTAAGCAGGTTTAACTGCTGGAGTTCGTGGATTTTTTGTTGCAGTTCGGCGGTGCGTTCTTGAACTTGGCGTTCGAGGTCGGTGTTGAGGTTTTGCACTTGTCGGTAAAGCTGCGCTTGCTGGATCGCGATCGCAATTTGAGTCGCTAGTTGCAGCAGCAAATCGATTTCCGAAGACTGCCACTGTCGGGGTGCCGAACACTGGTGGACGCACATCATCCCCCACAAATTGCCGTCTTGCAAGATCGGTACGATTAGATAAGCTTTGATTTGTGCTTGCTGGAAGCGCGCGTATTTTTCGCTACTGAGACCTGCTGCTTCGATGTCGGGAACAGCATAAATGTGCTGTTCAAAAGCTGAATTTGATTCTTGCCACACAGTATCCGGCAAAATTTCTCCCAAAATAGAAGACCAATTTTCGGCTACGGATTCTGCCACTACAATACCTAAATTGTTCGGCTCCAAACGCACGATCGCCACTCGATCGGCTTGCAATATTTGCCGGACTTCTCCGACGCTGGCGTTGAGAATTTCTTCGAGGTTTAAAGATTGGTGAATCCGCAGGGAAATTTGAGTCAACAGTCGATCGCGCTGCACCTGTTCGTTCAGTTTTGCTGTCCTCTCCCGCACCTGCTGTTCTAGTTTGGCATTGCGGCTTTGCAGCAGTTCGACTTTTTCGGCTTGAAGTTGATAAACCGACTGCTGCAACTGTTTCACAACTCGGTACATTTCTGTCGGGTCGAGGACTCTGAGCAAGCTGGTTTGAGTAATAATTCCCAACAGTTCTCCCCGGCCGCCACATACCACCAACCGCTGCACTTGTTGCTGCTGCATTTGTTTGTGCGCCGTCCACAGAGAATCCGATGGTTTGAGAAATTGCAGGGGAGTTCTCATTACTTTTAAAGCAGGTATTTGGTGGAAATCCAGTTCGAGAAACTGCGCCTGCACGATGTCGTATTCGGTAATTATTCCCAGGGGTTGGTGAAAGGAATAGTGAAAAATGGAGGTATAGTCATTTTTGGGTTTCTCCATTTTTACTTCTTTATTTTTGGTGATGACTACGCAACTGACTTCATGTTCTGCCATCAGTTGAGCTATGGTCAGCAGCGAGGCGGTGTGGGGCGCTGTAATTGGTGTAGTCATCAATTCGGCTACGCGCCGCAATTTAAGAATGTTTGACGGCTGCAAGACTTGGCGAATTCTTTCCCGCGTCAGCACTCCTACCAAGTGGCGAAATTGATTGACAATTGGCAAGTAGCGAATTCGGTGCTGGCGAAATAAAGATAAGGCCGTGAACACGTCTTGATCGTCGGATTCTGTCAGGGAAACCGGCACCGGCGACATGACTTCGGTAATCGGTATTTTGTGCAGGGCCACTTTGTGCTGGGTGTCGATGGTACCTGCAGCGATCAGCTTCACTAAGTCGGCGGGAGTTAAGATGCCGATCAGCAGCCCGCGGCTGGGGTTGTCTGATAAGTTCCCCGTGACGATTGTCTGCTGGTTCTGCACTACGATGACGCACCGAGCCCGCACTTTGTCGGGGGTGGGCGCTTCGCCGATCGGTCCGGCGCGCTCTGGGAGTGAAGGTATCTTGGGTAGAACGCAACTGTTGTGCAGTTGGCTCATCAGCGCGATCGCCACCGCTAAGGAGGTTTCGGGGCCAGCAGTTAGGGGATAGCGGTCGATCGCTTGTTCTAAGGCTGAGGAGTAAAAGGGCGGGTGGTAAAAGGGCATAGTAGATTGCAGGTTGTCGGAGGGCGGCTAACTCGCTGGCAAAGCTTTGGGGAAGGGCTGAAGTATCTTGGCTGCGATCGGGACTTAGAGCGTAAACCGTTTATTTTATTATGATTTATTGCTGTTGAGCATAGGACAGGGTTTTGCAGCCTTTTTTCAGATGGCGGTTTTCCCTGCCTGCTTGGCTCCCGATAGTCTTCTATAATGAAAATTAGCAAAATGTAAATTTTTACTAAAAATTGACCGCTAATGACAAGTTTAAGCTTAGAGCAAATTTCAGCGCAGTTAGAAAGCCAAAATTCGGCCGATCGAATGGTGGCTTTAGCTAACTTGCGAAATATACCCGCACCGGATGCAGTCCCTCTGATTAAAAAAGTTTTGAATGACGAAAGTTTGCAAGTGCGATCGATGGCTGTGTTTGCTCTGGGAGTCAAACCGACTGAAGAGTGCTATCCCATTCTAGTCAAATTGCTAGAAACTGACCCGGATTACGGCATTCGTGCTGACGCTGCTGGTGCTTTGGGCTATTTAGAAGATATCAGAGCTTTTGATGCCCTGGTGCGGGCTTTTTACGAAGATACGCAATGGTTGGTGCGTTTCAGCGCTGCTGTTTCTCTGGGAAATCTTAAAGATCCTCGAGCTCGCGAAGTGTTGCTGAAAGCTCTCGAAAGCGAGCACGTCGTAATCCAGCAGGCAGCAATTTCGGCTTTGGGAGAAATTAAGGCAGTGGAAGTGCTCGATCGACTGCTAAATTTTGCTCAGTCGGAAGATTGGCTGATCCGCCAGCGGCTAGCTGAAGCTTTAGGAAATTTGCCGAGTGCTAAGAGCATTTCTGCTTTGAAATACCTGCAAAAAGACAGCAATTCTCAAGTAGCGGAAGCGGCGGCATATTCTCTCGATCGCTTGTCGAAAGCAGAGTAGTAAAGAGTTGGCATTTAACAGCAAACCGTCGATCGTTGACACCAAGCTTTCTGCATCGTAGACTGTCAACGATGACGATCGAAGAACGATCGCCAGCGGGGAAGATCCCACTAATTGTCAACTGTCAACTGTCAACTGTCAACTTTCAACTTTCAACTTTCAACTATCATGAATCAACCGCCAAATCCTTTTAATTCAAATCAGCAAAATCCGCTAGATCCCTTGCAGCAAGACCAAAGCGAATTGAACCGCGAAAACGAACAATTGCCCAAAGCTTACCACCCAGCTACTAAAAAAACACTGCAAAAATTGTTTCTGTTTTTGATAGTTATCGGTATTGCAGTTGGTGGGGTTTTGTCTGTAGGAGTGATTGCGCTGATGCAAAAAGCTGGACTGACAAATGTTCCTGCTAGGGTAAATAATCCTAAGTAAATTACCAGCAGCCGATCGAAGCTGATGCTGCCGGCTTCCTGGCGGCAGAAGTCGGATTAATGAAGAAATCGCAAATCGCAAGGTCTTTTCAATCTCAATTTCCCAATCGATCGCAAATTGCAAATCTCAAATCGAAGTTCCCGATCGCAAATCTCAAATCTCAAATCTCAAATCGAATTATTTTTTGCCACCGCAAGCAGCTAACTTTTTCTCGCCGCACAATTCTTGAAACATCAAATCCGCTATAGATTCGTAAGCCTGAGGAGTCGGGTGCACGCCATCTCGAAAATAGCTTTCTATTCTGCGCGCCTGCAATTTCGACCAACCCTCGTGAATATCTATAACTTCGATTTGCAAAACTTTCAGCCGCGCGAAAAATTCGGCTTTAAACTTCGGCCGATTCGGCTGCGGCAATAAGTCAGCGCGATCGGGAGTATACAATACAAATAAGGGAATATTTTTAGCTCGCACTAAAGCAGCTATTTCCTCGAGTTTCTGCATATTTTGCCCAAATCTTTCAGCCTCGGAGACTGGCATTGCTGCAGCAGCAGAATGAGACTCAAAAAAGCTTGACACTTGGGGCCAAAAGTGCCTTTCAAAAACTTCTTGAACTGCCAATAACGGTTTTCGATTTGGCATCAGCGGATCGTTTCCTACCCTGCTGCTACTACCGGGAGGTTGCAGTAAATCGTGAGTTCCTATTTGCAAAATTACAGCATCGCTGTCAAAAGTTCCAAACTTGCGAATATAACCCAATTGATTGCCAATTCCCCAAGAACCTGCAGAAACATTTAGCACTTCAACTCGCGGTTTTACTCCCGCCAGACGGGCTTCCAACAACTCGGAAATAGTTTCTTTCTGATCGGTGGTATTGTTGCCATTGAGCACTGAATCTCCGGTCATTAAAATTCTTAAAGTACCTTCGGGCTTGCGATCGACTATCGGTTCCGATCGCTGAGAAAATTGGTTGTATTCGATTCTATTACCAAAACGATATACAATTTGGTTTGGTGCAAATATGTAGCCAGCATCTCGATCGGCTTGCAGCAAAGCGGGATCGCCAAATCCCAACAACCGCAAACCGAGTTCGATCGCCCCAACAAGTGCGATCGTCGTGCCGGCGGGCATCCAATACTTAGGTTTTAATTTCATTTAACATTAAACTCATCCTTGACGTTGGGTCTAGCGGTAATTAGTAAATTGCAAAGCCACCGGATAATCTTCTTGTTTCAAACGCACAATTACCGACTGCAAATCATCCTTAGCCTTAGCAGAAACCCGCACCGCATCGCCTTGAATCGAACCCTGGACTTTTTTAAATTCTTCGCGGATCAACTTAGTAATCTGCTTAGCAATTTCCTGACTTATGCCTTTTTTAAGTTTAATTTCTTGACGCACCCGGTTGCCGCTAGCGGATTCCACTTTTCCGTAATCAAAAATTTTCAAAGATAGATTCCGCTTGGCTGATTTAGTTTGCAAAATATTGTGAATTGCATCGAGGCTAAATTCGCTGTCCGTATTGACGACAATCGATTCATCCCCCAATTCCAGAGTAGTTTTGGTATCTTTCAAATCGTAGCGGCTTTGAATTTCCCGCACGGCTTGGTCAACAGCATTAACTAATTCTTGTCGATCGAACTCGCTGACAACATCAAAAGAGTAACTAGAAGCCATAATAAATTGGTAATTGGTAATTGGTAACGGTAATTGGTAAAGAGTTGATAATTGATAGTTGTCCGTCGATCGTTAATGGCGAGGTTTTTCAACAGTCGATTTGGGACAATTGACAATATCTACAACTGACTGATGACTGCTGACTAACGATCGATCGCTGATGATAAATATTCATAGTCAGCTATCAACTATCAACGATCGACTATCAATTATCAACTATCAACGATCGACTATCAACTATTAACTGCCATCAAACTAAACACAAATAAAGTAGCGGTACAAAAAGAACTAATTCCAAACATGAACGATCGTCCCAAGGGGACATTCGCAATATAGAAAATAGAAAACAACAACCGGGCCACCACAAAAGCGATCGCAGCCCAACCCGCCTGCTGCGAATTCACCCCCGTCACAGAAGCCATCAAAGCCGCCGCTGAAAACAGCATAAACGTCTCAAACGAATTTTGGTGGGCCCAAGTTGCCCGCTGAGCGTAAGCAGGCAACCTCTCAAACATCGATCGGGGTGCCTCTAGATCGTAGCCAACTTGCAAGCGGCTGTAAGCAACCACCAAAAACGGTGCGTACACCAAAGCCGCCGCCGCCGCTACGCAATAGAGCAAAACTACCGACACGGGCAATCCCAAGACCATCATCCCCTCACTTTTCAGTCAAAATAGAACAAAGTCACCACCTTGCGCTGTTCCTCCGCATCCCGGCAAGTTTGCAGCAAAGTGTGGCTTTCGTGGAACGCAAAACAGATCAGTTGCTGGCAGCGAGAAACAATCTCCTGATTGCACAGAGCGCTTGCTTCTCCCAGAGACAAACTGTCATTTTTGGGATTTTCTACTAAATGTATCACTTGTTCGAGCTGCTCGCGAGACTCTCTGGGCTGGCGGCTCAGACTTTGGGGCAAAATCACCGTCAGCAGATTCGCATCTGCTCGCATCGCCCCCCGAATCGCCGCTGAATTGGTGCCCGTAGCTCCGGAGGTGATGAGCTGGTTGCCTCCCAGAACAAGGGCGTAGCTCAGCATCTCAATTAGCTGCTGGTGGGTAATGGGAACGTGGCGAGAACCCAAAATAGCAAGCCGCTTGGAGCTTGTTTGCTGGATCGCCGCAAGTTCTTGTAAAAAATCATCAACTCTGGGTAGATCGATTGATTGACTCAAAGAATTTATTAAGTTGAATAAAACTACGTTGTGGATTTTAGCAGACTCACTAGCAATTGCTGCTAAAAACAAATTAAGAATTGCATATCCAACAAATTAGCCGAAGGCAGAAGGAAGAGAAACTCATAGTAACGCTTTGGGCGATCGAAAATGTCTTGAGCCATCTAGTAATCTGTAGGGTGCGCAGTGCGCACCTCACCCGTACTAAGCGTTCTGTAGGGTGCGCACTGCGCACCTTACCACTACTAAGCATAGGGCCGGCACCAAGGCACTACCCTACAAATTTCCTTGTCGCTGTTGTTCTCCGATCTCCAGAGAGCAACCTGTCGCTCAATTGCCCAAGCCTAGAGCAGCCATGACTCCGTTGAGGTCAAAATGCTCTGCCATTAGCTGAGTGACGCATTCTACCTTGATCGGCTCGTGCAGCCGCACGTTGCCAAAAGTGCTGTCGATAATTTCCACTGTGGTTAAGGTATCCAAATCCACAGACAACACCGGAATTTCTACTTCTTCTGCCCTGCTGAGAACTAGCGGGGAAGGAGGCAAATGTCCGGTGAGAATCAAACACTGAGTCGAGCTTTCCAGGGCCGCTAGCTGAATGTCCGTGCGATCGCCCCCCGTCACCACCGCCATATTTCGGGCTTTGCGAAAATACTTGAGAGCGGAGCTAACATTCATTGCCCCAATTGTCAAGGTTTCCACCATCAAATCCAAACGGTCTTGACGGCAGAGCACGTCTGCTTTCAATTGATAAACGAGTTCTTTAACGCTGACGCTGCGCAGCAAGGCGCTTCTGGGTAGCATTCCCCATACTGGAATGCCCGCAGCCAACAGAAACGATCGAACGATCGCCGTTACGGATTCGAGTTTTTCGGGAGGAACATCGTTGAGAACGACACCCAACAAGCGATCGCCCAACCTCCGCTTAGCCGACAGCAAATCGTCTACGTACAAATCCGTCGGGCGCGCCACCAGCAACACGGAAGCACCAACAGCTTCTGCCATTTGAGACAAAGACAGATCGAACAGACTGCCTTCCTCCAGATTTGCCGGGCCTTCTAACAGCACTAAATCTGTATTTGGGGCTTGGGAATAAGCCGCCAGGGAGGAACGGTAATCTGTCTTGTCTTCTCCCAGCAGTCGCTTGTGCACTGTTGCTTCGTCCAAGGACAACAGAGTTAACGGCACTTTGTTGTCTGAGAGATTCAGCGTTTCGGCGGCAAAGCGCACGTCGGCCTCAGCTACACCGGGGCGATCGGAACTGAAACAAGTTCCCAGAGGTTTGCTGTAAGCCACAGTCATGCCTTTTGCCCGGAGTCCGAGTGCTATCCCCAGGGCGATCGCGGACTTGCCGCTGTAAGCTTTTGTGGAACCGATCAGTAAATACTTAGTCAATTTAGGTACGCCTTCACTCCTTAATTTGCATTAGTCTGTTTCAAACTTTTTTTCAAAAAAGTTATTTAAAAACTATTTTTCCACAATGCAACAGCTTTCAAAATTTGTATTTTAACGCCCATCTGAGATCTTGCTGCTGAAACTGAACTGCTTATATTTTACCTAAGACTAAAGCAAAAAAAACCCTGTTTAAGAGTAAAAATTTTGCTGGGCGCGATCGGTCTTAAGGCAGAAGCCCGGTTTTTGGTTTCCAGGAAGTCGCGCTGCACCAACAGCCGGACGCATCCACTTGCTGGGGCAGACTAGGAGGGGGCACGCCTTACCGCTATACTTCGCGTATAGTTCGCGTATCAAGCTACGTGAATGTATGCGGGACTTGCAAATTCACCAATCTGCCAATCGGCGCGCCCAGTTTCATCACTCATCGATACGCATCAGCTTGCGGTAAAAGCCTTTAGAAAAATCCACGGCGCGAGTCCGCTGCAAAGTCAGGAGCACGTCAATTAAGTAACCGACAAATTCCGAACTTTGGATAGTCACTTCGTAACTTTGTTCGGCGTTACCGTCAAACAGTACCCGACAGCGGGTCAAATCGATCGGCAGCGAAGAGAGATTCCAACTGGCGACAAAGGGAACGTCTTCGCCACCGTCAATTTTTCTAGCACCTTCCAAGGTTTTGAGCTTGTAGAGGCTGATCGCCAGAGGCAAAAACTTGCGCCTCGGTTCCGGGCAGAATGGCGAGTAGACTTTTACTTCTTTTTCGTCGGCTGGTTTCAGTTGAGGAATAGCCACATTTCCACCTGCTTGGTAAAACTAACTTGACTCTGGATAGTGGGATTAGCGCCCAATTTGTTGCTGCGTCTAAATCCGATCGCACTTTCCAAGTTGATTCTAAGCCAGACAAGAGGCAACCGCAACCGATCGCCCTTTTTTGGAGCCAGAGTTGGGGCAGTGCGATGCTTCGATCGGACTTATGCAAATAGTTTGACGCACTACATATAGGAGTAAGGTGCGCACTGCAAGCCCTACGGATAGAGTCTGTACGTAAGTCATGTCTTAATTTGCGGGGGTCGATCGCAAATTGACACTAATTCTACAGAATATTCCCCCACAAAATGTCATTTAAGTTTTGTAAAAATTGAGATTTTTCGTACAAAACAAGTCGATCGAACCAGATATATAAATAGGGCTTTCCTCTATTAAAAATCGACGAAATATTTACGCCGATTTTGAGGTTGGCAGAGGATTGCAGGCGAATCAACTTCGATTATTTTTTTTACAACAGGTTAAAATCATGTACATTTCGACACGGATTGCTGGTTTTCGCAATTTAGCTTTATCTGCGGTTAACGGTGCAATTAATTTAATTGTACTGTTAATTGCGCCTTTGGGATTGGCGGCGGTAATTATTAACACCTTGTTAATAGCAGCAGCAACTTTTGTAACGGGAGAAATAGCCGATCGCGTCATCCGTTACCTTCAGCCTGGTAAGGATGAAGAAATCTTCCGCAATTCCCAGTCAATGCAAGCGCGCGATCGGAAGCAGATCGATCGGCGTTAAAAATGCGTAATTCAGAGTAAGTTTCGTAAACTTAGATCCCCCTAAATCCCCCTTAAGAAGGGGGACTTTGAGTTATTTTCAGTCCTCCGCGATCGAAAGGGGGGGGTTTGAATTACCTCCGGTCCCCCCCTTCTTAAGGGGGGCTAGGGGGGATCGTTTCGGTGCAACTATTCGTGAGGAATTACCGTGAAAACACTCTACGTTTCTCAACCAGATTGTTATCTGGCACTCCAACAAGAAAACATCATCGTCAAAAAAGGTGATACCATCCTCACCAAAATTCAAATCCCGCTTTTAGAGCAGATTCTCGTATTTGGTAAATCCCAAATTTCTACCCAAGCAATTCGTACTTGTTTGTGGCGAAATATTCCGATCGCCTATCTTTCGCGAATGGGATACTGTTACGGACGGATTTTGCCGATCGAGCGCGGCTACAGGCAACTCGCTCGCTACCAACAGCAACTCGAATTCCACGATCGCTTATTGGCAGCCAGAGAAATCGTCATTGCCAAATTAAAAAACAGTCGCATTATCTTGCAGCGCATCCAGCGAAAACGCTTGGATTCAGAAACTGTTGCTTTCGCGATTAAAAGCTTAGAATGCCTCAGCGAAAAAGCAGCGCGATCGGAAACGATCGACCGACTGATGGGCTTAGAGGGAGCGGGGGCAGCGACTTATTTCTCAGCATTTGGTGAATGTCTGTCCGTGCCGGAATTTGTATTTGTTTTCCGTTCCCGCCGCCCTCCCGGCAATCCGGTTAATGCGATGCTGAGTTTTGGATATCAAGTTTTGTGGAATCATTTGCTGTGTTTGATAGAACTTCAAGGACTCGATCCTTATCAAGCTTGTTTGCATCAAAATTCCGATCGCCATGCAGCTTTAGCGTCCGATTTAATCGAAGAATTTCGAGCGCCGATCGTCGATTCTTTGGTTTTGTGGCTGATTAATAAAAAAGTCATGGATGCTAGCGCTGATTTTGTTTACCGCAATAGTGGCTGTTTTTTAAACGATTCCGGGCGAGCAAAATTTCTCCGTGCTTTTTTGCAGCGCATGGAAGAAGAAATTCAAACTGATTCGGGCGAAAAACAGCCGCGCTGGGATTTGTTCGTACAGCAAGTTAAGGCTTACAAGCAGTTTGTTTACAATCCACAAGTACCGTACAAACCCTATCGGATTCATTAACTCGGCTGTTAATAAATTGGGCGGTTGAAACCGCTCCTACACGAACAAAATCGGCCTGCGCCGATTAAATCTGCGTTAATTCCCTGTCGGAATTTGGGGTGATGCGTAAATCTTGTTGGCGCAAATCAAAACTTTTTACCAACAATTCAAATGTACTTTTACGTTGTGGTGTACGATATTCCCTGTGACAAGCGCCGTCAAAAAGTTTTTAACTTGCTGTCCGGTTACGGCACTTGGGTGCAATATTCGGTTTTTGAGTGCGTCTTGTCTCAACGTCAATTTGACGAATTGAGATCGCGCCTGCGCGGACGGGTTAATTTAGACGAAGACAGCATTCGTTTTTATCCTTTAGCTGCCCGAAGTCTGAGCCAGGTAGAAACTTGGGGTGCGGGCTTGCCGGTGACTGGGCCGCCAACTTCGGTCATTGTCTGAAGTATTTTTTTTGACACTTGACAGTGAGGGAAATCTCGGTTAATATAACCGCATTGCTAGATTATGGTAGAAATTCATAAAAGCCAAAACAAATGTGGAGTACAGACCGCTACCAAAATTAACAGCACCAGTACCTAGAAAATTGAATATTTCAAAGTAGTGTTTTAGCAGTTCGATCGTTTAGCTATCCGACCGATGCGCTAAATGGCTAAAACATCGATTCTCTCGTTGGATCGGCCGTTCCCTTATCCAGTAAGGGTTCCAGGCATTTTCCAAAAGCAGTTTGAGGCTCTGAGCGATCGAAAAATCGCATCGGTCGGAAACGGCTTCTGGAGCCTTTACTGGGCATGGCTTCCACAACGAGGGGTTGCAATTCACATTTCCCCGCAAGGGGATTGAAACATTAAGATTTATTTATTTTTATCACCTCCTTTTGTTGCAATTCACATTTCCCCGC
>JAAUPF010000208.1 GCA_012034575.1 Richelia sp. CSU_2_1
TGATGCCGCCAGTCAAAGCTACAGAAATTACTCCTCCAACTAAGCCGATCGGCAAATTAATCATAATCGTAGCAGTTGAAGGAATTGATTTGACGGAAAGGTACATTAATATTGTAATGACCAAAAAGGCGATCGCGCTAAATACCATAATATTTTGCGAAGCCCTTGCTTCCGCTTCAAATTGACCGCCATACTGGATAAAATAGCCAAAAGGCAACTGCACCTCTCGTTTAACTTTAGCTTGAATTTCATTGACTACCGATCGCAAATCCCGACCTTTCGCATTAGCCGCCGCCACAATCAACCGAGAAACATTCTCGCGGTTAATTGTATTGGGGCCAGTACCGTATTTTACAGTCGCAACTTGAGCGAGGGGAATTTTGTTGCCATTCGGAGTATCAACTAACAAATTCTGAATAGTTTCTAGGTTATTTCTCGCTTCAGGCTGCAACCAAACAACTAAATCAAAAGTTTGCTGCACTTCCAAAACTTGAGAAACAACCTTGCCATTTAAAGCAGTCTCAATAATTTCCGAAAGTTCTCCGATTTTTAAACCGTATCTCCCCGCAGCTTGGCGGTTAAACTTAACTTGGATTTGTGGCACGGGTACCTGCGGTTCTAGTTGCAAATCCACAATTCCCTTAACAGTTTTCATTTGCGCTTCAACTTGGGCACCGAGGCTGCGAAGTTGATTCAAATCCGGGCCAAAGATTTTGACAGCAATTTGACTCCTGACACCGGACAAAACCTCATCCATCCGGTGAGAAATAAAACCGCCGATATTTGGTGCAACTCCCGGCAATTTACCAAATTCCTGCCGCAGCGACTCCAAAGTTTTCGGCCTATTTTTCATCCCCTCCTCGCTCAAACCGATATCAATGTGAGCCAAATTGACACCCGCAGCATCAGCATCACCGGGAGCTCTGCCCGATCGCACTTGCACGTATTCAAACCTGGTATCATCCTTAAGAGCATCTTCTAATGCAAAAGCCGCGCTATTTGTCGTCTCCAAAGACACCCCCGGATAAAGTAGAATCGTATTTACCAAAGTTTGCTCCTGAAACTCCGGCAAAAACACCCGTCCAAAAGATGGCAAAATAATTAATGCTGCCACCATACTCGCAGCAGCTAAAGTTAAAATAATCGCCGAAAATCGCATTGACATTCGGATACAAGAATGATAAATATGCTTGCAAAATCTCGGCAACCAAGGTTCTTTTGAACTCATGTTTTTGTTAGGCAATAAAATAGCGCAAAGGGCGGGAGATATTAACAGCGATTCCAGACTAGAAATCACCACAACTACCAGATAAGTAATCCCCATCGGCGTGAAAATTCGCCCTTCTACACCGGGCAAAGTAAAAATTGGCGAAAACACCACAATCCCAATTATCGTCGCTCCAATCAACGAATCGCGCACCTCCTGACTGCCATCAAAAATCACATCCATCACCGGGCGCGGATGATGAGAAGCCGTATTTTCTCTCAAGTTGCGGTAGGTGTTTTCAGCATAAACAATAGCATCGTCGATCGCAGTGCCGATCGCCACCGACAACCCACCCAAAGTCATCGTATTCAGCCCCAATCCCAGCCAATACATTGCCAGCAGTCCGAACAGCCAAGTGAGGAAGAAATCGAGCAAAACTACCGTCAGAGTCCGCCAATTCATCAAAAACGGAATCAGGATGATGGTAACGATGATGCTACCTTCAATTAAAGCCGATCGTACATTTTCCACCGAAGAATTGATATACTCTTCCTGCCTAAAAGTAACAGTAACTTTAATATCTTTGGGCAAAGCTTGCTGCACCTCAGCCATTGCCACCTCTACAGCTTTCGTTACCGTCGGAGTATCAGCAATCGGCTGTCTGTTTACCATCACAATTACAGCTTTTTTGCCATTAAAACTGCCATCGCCCCGCTTGATAGCAGCACCAATCTTGACATCAGCTACATCCCCAATTCTCACAGGCGTTCCCTGGCGAGAGGCGATCGCAGATTGCTGCAAATCTGCCACCGATTCAATCCTACCAACTCCCCGAATCAAAGTTTCTTTATCCGGCGTAATTAAATAGCCTCCAGGCGCGTTGACATTCGCAGCCGCCACAGCTTCGGATACTTGCTGCAAAGATACATTAAATGCTTTGAGTTTTGCAGGTTCTACTAATACTTGATACTGCCTCTGTTCCCCGCCGTAAGCCACCACTTGAGCAACGCCAGTCACTGCTAAAAGCCGATTTGTGACTTGCCAATCAACCAGACGGCGCACTTCCATCAGCGGAGTAGTTTCTGATGTGAAAGCATAGGTAATAACAGTGCCGACAGGAGAAGTTGTCGGAGAAATTTGCGGGGTTTCTACTCCGGCGGGGAGCTTACTTTGAGCTTGCTGCAACCTTTCGGTTATTAATTGGCGGGCTTGATAGATTTCTGTTCCCCAATCAAAGATTACCTTCACCGCAGAAAGGCCCACAGCAGAAGCCGATCGCACTGCTGTTACTCCTGGAGTTCCGTTAATTGCACTTTCGATCGGCAATGTTACCAAAGACTCGATTTCTTCCGGTGCTAAACCCGGTGCTTCCGTCTGGATTTCTACTTGCGGTGGCGCAAAAGGTGGGAAGACATCCAGCGGCATTTTGGGGATGATATACAATGTCCAAAGACTAATAATAATGGTGGCGAGAACAACTAGCCAGCGGCGGTTAATTACCCATCTGAGAATAGTGCTGAACATTTAAAATGTAATTATAATTGCTCGATTAAACAAAAATTTTACTTTAAATTCTTGGCTTCTGCTTCTTGACTTTTAACGCGATGGTTGTCATCATGCGGCGACAATTTATCTACTGTACTCGCATTTAGTGCCCCTGCGGAGATGGAAAAACCATTTTTTTGAGAATCCGCTCCTCTAGCTGGCAATTTGCGCCGATTTCCCCACCAAACCCCGGCTGCAAAAGTCACAGATGCGATCGCAATTCCTCCCCCGATTCCCGCCCATAAAGGCACGGAAAAACTATTAAAACTAGCCTCTTTCGCCCTAGGAGTTGCTTCCTTCTTTTCCTCACCTTTTGATTGTTTATTGCCGCCCCGCAAAGATTGAGCGTAAAGTTGAGGTGCGCGTTGAATAACGATCGCATCTCCCTCAAACAAACCCCTTTTAATTTCTACTAAATCCCTGAAAAGTTGACCGAGTTCGACTTCAACAGCTTGAAACGCATCGCCATTTTTGACATAAACTAACTGTTTGCCATTTGCTTCTACGACTGCTGAAACAGGAATTGCCACAATATTTGTTGCAGTTTTTTCGGTCAAAATTTCCAACTCGGCAAACATTCCCGGCTTCAAAATTCCCTCAGGATTATCTAATAAAGCTTTCACGGGCACAGCGCGGCTTTCCCCTTCTACTGTCGAGCCAATGAAGCTAATTTTTCCTTGGAAAGTGCGGTTTGGCAAACTAGCAATTTTCACGGTTAATTCCTGACCCTGTTTTACCCGATCGAGGTCTTTTTCGTAAATATTTGCCGTGGCAAAAACGCTGCTATCATTTAATATGCTCATCAGCGGTTTTTCCGCCGAGTTTACTGATTCTCCTGGGGTAATTTCGCGATCGGCTATAGTGCCTGCAATGGGAGCAACTACGGTAACAAGTCCTTTTTCGTTGGCAAGAATTCCTAACTGTTGCAGTCGCGCTTGATAGGCTGAACTGCTGAGACGAACGCGAGATTGAGCTACTTCTAAAGCAGCTTTAGCCCGCTGGAGTTGAGCCTCGGCTTCGAGAACTTCTCGACGGCTCAAAGCCTTAGTAAGTTGAGCTTTTGCTTCAGCAACTTTGCCTTGAGAATCGCGCAATTCGCGCCTTGGCAGATCTACTTCGGCTTGTTTAATTTCGGTTTCGGATTTGATAACTTCGGGACGGCTTTTGGCTTTAGCAACAGCGGCTTTGGCTTCGGCGAAATGAGCTTGCGATTCCAACATTGTCCGCCGCGCAATTGCTCCTGCCACCACCAATTCCTTGTCACGATCGAACTGTTCTTTAGCAACAGTTAATTCCGTTTCTGCCCGCGCTATTTCGGCTTGCGATATTTCAACTTGGCGCTGATAGTTTTCTTTAGCAACTTTGACAACAGAACGGTTATTTACCAATTCTTGCTCTTGCTGGTACTGCTTGGTTGCTGCTGTTAGTTGAGTTTGGGCTTGGGCGATTTCTGCTGCGGATATTTGCAGTTGGCGATCGTAATTTTCTTGAGCTAACTTAAAGTCAGCCTGCGCCTGTTGCAAATCGCCTTCAGCTTCGGCTCGTTTCGAGAGAGATTCCACGCGCAATTGCCCTAATTCCGCACTCGATAAAACAGCAAGGGTTTGACCTTTAGAAACTTTGTCTCCAGGCTTGACTAACAATTCTACCGCCGTACCGCTAACCGGAGCCCGAACCTCTACTTTTTGGTTGGGCAAAGTTTCAATTTGTCCGGTAGTTTTAATGCCGACAGATAATCGCTGAGCTTTAACAGATTCAACTTTAATTCCGATCCGTTTTGAAGTTTCAGCATCGACAGAAATAGCAGCAGGAATTTGAGCAGCATCACCTCCGCTTTGGTGAAATTCATCTCCATGTCCAGCATGGGCGAAAACAACCACAGGATCGATGAATAACCAAAAACTCAGGAGGATTCCAGACAAGTGAAATATCGGTGCTGGGGAGCGGAAACGGCGGTAATATTGCATGATTGAGTAGGGGCGAATCTGAACTCAAAGATCAGTTTTGCAGATAACAATGAAATCAGGATGAAATAAGAGCAATACTTACATAACTCATCTGCGTCAATCTGTGTTTATCTGCCTATATCTGCGGTTGAAAAAAGAGAATTTTGTCACCCCAGATAACAATGGATGGACGCGGATTCACGCAGATAAATACCTTCTAATTATTACTGTTTGTACCAAGCTTTTAGCCATTCTTTCATTTGCTGAATTTCTTGCTTTTGCGAAGTCAGAATCTCTTGGGACAATTTCTTCATTTCCGGTCGTTTAGACTTCTTCAAAGCATCTTCAGCCATCACTAAAGCTCCCTCGTGGTGGGGAATCATCGCATTCAGAAACCGCAAGTCAAACTGAGTGTCAGCAGCGCCTAAATCCATGCTCATCATCATATTTTGCATCTGTTCGGGAGTCATTGCCATCATGTGACCCATTGAAGCATGATAAGCCATTGGCGTACTATCGGCTTTGGGATACCAAGTTTTTCGCCACTCTTTCATTTGATTAATTTCGCGGTTTTGAGCGGCAATTATATTAGTAGCAAGTTTTTTCATTTCAGGGCGTTTTGATTTTGCCAGCACCTCTTTAGCCATGTTTACAGCACCTTGATGGTGTACACTCATCCCATCAATAAATCGCAAATCGTAGTCGGCATCAGCGGGGCCTAAATCCATTGACATATTGTGATTCATGCCACCCATGTTGTGGTTTTGTGGCAGATTTTGTTGGCTGCTTGCAGGACTTGCTGCCGTAATATTTGGGGCTTGGGTTTCGCTAGAAGGAGCTTTTGAACAAGCTACTAGCACGCCACTGGTGAAGGCGGTTGTGGCGGTTAATGTGAGCGCTGCAAAGCTTGTTTTTAAAGAAATTGATTTCATAGATTTTAATTGGCTCCTTAAAACTACCATTATATTTAGTTTTTCACATCCAAATGAAATTAGGATGAAATTTTTGACGATCGTCTGTAAAGAATTATTACTTTGCCATTATTTAAATAAATACGTAAGGTGCGCATTGCGCACCCTACAAGTAGAATCCGTATAAATCTAAAATCTAAAATCTAAAATCGACTTGACTCTCTAGCTAACTGGAGACTATACAATGAAATTAATTGATGAAGCAGAGTAGTTTCTGCTGAGGTTGAAATTATGAATCTACAGCTAAAAGTTCCCACAATGGCTTGTTCGGCTTGTGTAAATACGATCGCACAAGCAATTCAAGCAGTTGACTCAGCGGCGACAGTTACAGCCGATATCAAGACGAAATTGGTGACAATTCAAACTGTGCAGCCGGAAAGTGAAGTTAGGAAAGCGATCGCATCTGTTGGCTATCCCGCTATTTGAACCTAATTAACGAGTGCATTTATGGATAACATCACACTAAAATTACGGGGCATGAGTTGTGCCTCCTGTGCCTCTTCTATCGAACAAGCAATTAAATCTGTTCCCGGCGTCATTGAGTGCAATGTCAACTTTGGCATGGAACAAGCAAGCATTCAATACGACTCTCAGCAAACCAGCTTAGCAACTATTCAAGAGGCTGTTGATGCAGCGGGATACAAAGCTTTGCCACTTCCAGAAATGGTGGCGGTAGAAGATGACAGCGAGCAAGCAAATCGCAAATCTGAATCTCAAATTTTGCAGCGAAAACTATACGTAGCAGGGATTATTAGCCTGATATTATTGACTGGTTCTATTCCAGCGATGACTGGCTTGCACTTGCCATTTATTCCAGGATGGCTGCACAATTTCTGGCTGCAATTACTGCTGACATCACCAGTACAATTTTGGTGCGGAAAATCCTTTTATACAGGAGCTTGGAAATCGCTAAAACGGCGCGTAGCAACCATGGATACCCTGATTGCTTTGGGGACAAGTGCTGCTTACTTTTATTCTGTATTTGTGACATTTTTCCCCAGTTTTTTCATTGTTAAGGGTTTGATGCCGAGCGTTTATTATGAAGTGTCATCCAGTGTTATCGCCCTAATTTTGCTGGGTAAAACCCTAGAAAATCGGGCGAAGGGAGAGACTTCTGAGGCAATTCGGAAACTCATGAGTTTGCAAGCAAAAACGGCTCGGATTGTTCGCAACGGGGAAGAGTTAGAAGTGCCATTAGCTGAAGTAGAAATTGGCGATATTGTACAGGTGCGGCCCGGCGAACAAATTCCTGTAGATGGAGAGGTAATTGAAGGTTATTCAACAATAGATGAAGCAATGGTTACGGGAGAAAGTTTGCCTGTTAAAAAACAGATTGGCGATGAAGTTATCGGAGCAACTATTAACAAAACTGGCAGTTTCAAGTTTCGAGCTACCAGGATTGGCAAAGATACATTCCTGGCTCAAATTGTCAAGATGGTACAGGATGCCCAGGGTTCAAAAGCACCAATTCAAAAGTTAGCAGACGAGGTGACAGGTTGGTTTGTACCCGCAGTAATTGCCATTGCCTTAGCTACTTTTATTATCTGGTTTACTGCCACGGGTAACTTAACTTTAGCCACAATTACAATGGTGGAGGTGTTGATTATAGCCTGTCCCTGTGCTTTGGGTTTGGCGACTCCGACTGCGGTGATGGTTGGTACTGGCAAAGGTGCAGAAAATGGTATTTTATTTAAAGGAGCAGATAGTTTAGAATTAGCTCATAAAATTCAGGTCATTGTGTTAGATAAAACTGGAACTCTCACTGAAGGCAAACCAACGGTAACTGATTTTATGACAGTTAAGGGAACGGCGGATGGAAATGAGTTACAACTGCTCCAATTGGCAGGATCTGTTGAGGGAAATTCAGAACATCCTTTGGGTGAAGCTGTTGTGAGATATGCTCGATCGCAAGAGGTAAATTTAACAGATGTTCGGGATTTTGAGGCAGTTGCAGGAAGCGGCGTGCAGGGGTGTGTGGAGGGAAAGTCGATCGCCCTGGGAACGCTGAGGTGGATGCAGGAATTAGGCTGCGATACCGAATATCTGGAACTGCGTGCGAGAGCTTGGGAAGGTGAGAGCAAAACGGTTGTTTGGATGGCCGTAGAGGGTAAAATTGAGGCAATAATGGGAATTGCCGATGCTTTAAAACCGTCGTCACGGGCGGCGGTAAAAGCACTGCAAAAACTCGGTTTAGAAGTGGCGATGCTGACAGGAGATAACCGCGCGACTGCTGAAGCGATCGCTCTTTCTGCTGGGATCGATCGCGTTTTTGCAGAAGTTAGACCCGACCAAAAAACAGCTCAAATCCAAGCACTGCAAGCACCAGGAAAAATTGTCGCGATGGTAGGAGATGGGATTAACGATGCACCGGCTTTGGCAATAGCAGATGTAGGAATTGCGATCGGCACTGGTACAGATATTGCGATCGCAGCTAGCGATATTACCCTAATTTCTGGAGATTTGCAAGGCATAGTTACAGCCATTCAACTGTCGCGAGCCACCATGCGGAACATCCGCGAAAATCTGTTTTTTGCCTTCATTTACAACATCGCTGGAATTCCGATCGCAGCGGGCATTTTGTACCCAATTTTTGGCTGGTTGCTCAATCCAATTATCGCCGGCGGAGCAATGGCTTTCAGTTCGCTTTCTGTAGTAACAAATGCCCTGCGATTGCGTAATTTTAAACCCAAAAATCTGGGATAAACTCAGAGATAAGCTGCACGCTATCTCTCTTCTCCCTCTCTGCGCCCTCTGCGTCCTCTGCGGTTAATTAAAAAAAGTTTATTCCACAAATCAAACAGGATATCGCTAAAATTAAGAAAGCTTAAAAAATTTGGAGTGAGCTAAATGCAACTACTACACACGATGCTCCGAGTCGGCAACTTAGAAGAATCCCTCAAATTCTACACCGAAGTGCTCGGCATGAAACTGCTGCGCCAAAAAGACTATCCCGACGGTAAATTTACCCTGGCTTTTGTGGGTTACGGCGATGAATCTGACCATACAGTTTTGGAATTAACTTACAATTGGGGCGTCGAACAGTACAATTTAGGAGATGCTTACGGTCATATTGCGATCGGCGTTGATGACATTTACGCTACTTGCGATGCAATTAAAGCCCGTGGCGGTAAAGTTAGTCGCGAACCCGGCCCGATGAAACACGGTTCAACTGTCATCGCTTTTGTGCAAGATCCAGATGGATATAAAGTTGAATTAATTCAATTGGGAAATCAAAGCAATAGCAGTCAGAAAGTAGCTGCAAGAAGCGTATCCTAGAACCTCTCTTGGTAGGGTGCGTCAGAAATCAAATTTTTGAGTTAGTTTCTAATACCAAATCCGGGTTACTTACCCCTTTATAATCTCGTAAATGTAGGGTGCGTCGCTACGAACAACTCTCGTTGCTATTGGGAGATCTCATAGCGACGCACCATACCAATTATAACGGGGATGGGAAAGCCGGATTTGGTATAACTCTGGTTCTGACGCATCTTACTGTATTTTTGGCAGTCGCTGCAAGATTGTCCCTACGATCGGAATTTAAGGATAGCGACACACCCTACGGTTACTGTTGCATGAGTTTTGACAATTAGTGTCACCTTAAATCCCGAATCAGCACCGCTGATATCGCATTCCGGGCAACTGCGAAACTAATCCCAACAATTCTAATTGCAAAAGTATACCAGAAACTGTTCCCGCTTCTAATCCCGATCGCTCTACAATTACATCAAAAGAACTTTGCCCAGATTCGATCGCACTCAACACCTTCGCGAACTCCGGTTCCAACAGCGGCGCTTGCTTTTGAGGAATAGGAGGTTCTGGAAACAGCGACAACTGCTCTGCTTTATCCAATTTTGGCATAGCTCCGAGCATTTCTAACAATCGTTCTTCACTCAAAAGTCGATCGCTATTCGGCAAAATAGGATGAGCACCTTTACTTAACAATTCCAAACAACCAAACGAACGATCGTCATCCAATCTTGCCGTCAAAACATACACGTCCCGGCAAAAATCATTCGCTTGATAAGCAGTAATTAATGCTCCCGATTTCTGCGGAGCTTCTATCACAATAGTAGCACGACTTAAACCAGCAATTATCCGATTGCGACGGGGAAAATTAGTTTTATTCGGTTGAGTGCCTGCCGGATATTCGCTAATTGCCAATCCCTGCTGCAAAAGTCGATCGCACAGCCTTTCATTTGGCTTGGGATACACAATATCAACTCCCGTTCCAAAAACCGCCAAAGTCCGCCCTCCTGCCTCCATGCAGCTTGTATGAGCCTCTGTATCAATGCCAGCGGCGAATCCCGAAACCACAGTAAAACCGCTTTTCGCCAAAGCTGTACTAATTTTGCGAGTCCATCTTCTGCCATATTCCGAAGGGCTACGAGTACCAACAATCGCGACTGTCGGCTTAGTTCCTTGATTTTCTTGGCGATCGACAGTACCGCGATAATACAGCACCGGTGGCGGATTGGGAATCTCCAATAATAAGCGAGGATAATCGTTATCTGCTGGCGTCCAAAAACAAGGATTCTCGATCAGATGTTTTTCAATAAATTGTTCGGGATTTAGTTTCGATCGTTCTTGCAATATAGTTTCAATTGTCTGCTTGCCAAATCCCTCAACTTGCCCTAATTCTGCGGCTTTTGCCGTCCAAGCTTCTGCCAAACTATCGAAATGTTGGTGCAATCTTTGCAGTAAAATCGGTCCGATACCGTTAATTTGCGACCATGCCAGCCAGTAAGCGCGTTCTTCTGCCAATTCATTGCCCTCTACTTCTATCAGGATTAAGACTAATGACTGTTAAGTGTTACTGCACTATAATATAGATAGAATATCATACATTGTTTGAGCAATTCCTAATTAGCAATGGTAAGTCAATAAAAGCATCGTTAGACGCAGTAATTTTACCAGGAGCGCCTGTAACTAATAACTTTTGTTACAGATGTGGCTACTTACTGAAATATCGTTTTCAATAGGTTATACGCTCAGTTAGCCAGCAGTTTCAGCCTGGAATAAAAAAACCATGCTCGAAGATTTGGATAGCACTTTAGAAACACTTCTCAGGCACGAACTGCCACCCAGTTTGTCGTCGCAAGTGGAGATTAGTTTTGCTGCACCCGATAGCGAATTTCGCAACAAAGTTACGTTGCCTGCGATCGGTCTTTTTCTTTACGATATCCGAGAAAATTTGGAGTTACGCAGTAGCGAGTGGTCGTTGGAACGCACGAGTGACGGTAGGGGAATTAGAAAGCGCCCGCCAGCGCGAGTTGATTGTTCTTACTTGATTACGGCTTGGCCCAGCGCGGAATCCGACCATAAAAAAGAACCGCAAACCGAACATATGTTACTCGGTCAAGTGATGAAAGTGCTGCTGCGCTATTCCAAACTTCCAGCAACAATACTCGAAGGAAGTTTGAAAGACCAAGAACCTCCGATTCGATCGATTAGTTTGCGCCCTAGTTTGTTAAATAGTTTAGGCGAATTTTGGCAGGCGATCGGAGGCAAGCCTAAAGCAGCATTGAATTATACCCTGACGATTGCAGTTCCGGTAGATGAAACTGGAGAGTTTGTACCGCTGGCGATCGAAAAGCAGATTCGCAATTAGGGAAAAGGACAAACTAATGTCAAAATGGATTAAGTTAAATTCTATTCACCATCAAGTCGCGATCGCGGGACAAGTTAGCGATCAAGAAACGGGCGAAACGATTGGCAATGCGATCGTCGAAATTACTGCGATGCCAGATGATTTTAAAAGGAAGCGATCGCTGCAAGCTTTGCAGTACGGTTCTGCGTGGGAAACTTTAGCAAAACGGTGCGATCGAACTACAAGTGCGATCGATGGTTTTTTCTATTTTATCGATCTACCTCCGGGTGAATATACTTTAACTGCATCTCTACCAAATGCTGCCTCGCGCTACAAAATTGCTGGAACCACCGTTACCGTACCACCCGGCGGCGATAACCCCGATCGACGCAAATTTGCTTTTGCCGATCTTACCTTATCTCCTTCTGGAATTCGGGGGAAAGTAACCAACTCGCAAGGCGTTGCGATCGCCAGAGTGAATGTCAAAATTCAGGGCAGTGGCGAATCGACTGTCACCGATGGCGAGGGAAATTACCAATTAATTGGTTTAGAAGCTCCTAAAAAAGAAGGAAGTAAACGTAAAGTAAACGCCATTGTTTCTGCTAAAGGCTATCAAGAAAAACCTGAAAGTTTAGAGTTTAGTTTGGGAGAAGTAATAGAGCATAATTTCCAATTGACAAAACAAAACGGTACAGCAGTCAAGAAAAACAACACTAGCTAGTACCGCTTTCACATCGTCTGGAATCGGTGGTTATAGATAGTGAAATAATAACCAATAACCAATGACTAATGACCGATGACCGATGACTAATCAGCCCTGTCAAGGTGAGCACTTTTGCCCCGGAGGGCGAAGCATTTGGACATAAACTCTCGGATTTTTGGCATAAATTGTCGCCCACTCAGGGCGGGCACGGGGGCACCGCCCCTACCCCCTACATTTATCGAATGGCTTGAGATTCTTTTTACCAGATGTCTAATAGACATCTCCTAAAAAGAAATTAGGCGATCGCGATCGATATCGATCTGCGGGGGAGGGTGAAGCATTTGGACACAAACTAAGAGGGTTGGGGACACAGACTATCGCCCAAATGCTTCACCCCTA
>JAAUPF010000209.1 GCA_012034575.1 Richelia sp. CSU_2_1
AGAACAGGAAGAATATCTATACCCTCAACCCTCCTTTCGTCAACTGTCAATTGACTTTAGATCTTGAAAGCTCTCTAGCATACTCCACAGTCTTTAGTTCCCAATCCCGATCGAAGTTAGCATTTTACGTTTTTTGCGCGAGGCGTGAAAACGGGTGGTTTGCGCCGATCGGGCAGCACGGGCGATCGGCTGTTTTGCCTTGTTTGCGGTGTTTTCGGGGCGATCGAACAGAGAATAGGGGTAGGGTGCGCAGTGCGCACCCTACTGCTGTCAACTCTCAACTGTCAATTTTGCTTTGACGATTTCTTGAATTTTCTTGCCGTCGGCTTTGCCTTTAAGCTGCTGCATGGCTGCGCCCATTACTTTGCCCATATCTTTTGCAGAAGTTGCACCAACTGAAGCTATAATCTCGCCGATCGCTTTTTCTACCTCTTCCTCCGACATTTGCTGCGGCAGATACTCTTCCACGATTGCTAGTTCCGCCGCTTCTTGGGCTGCTAACTCTTCCCGCCCTGCTTTGCTGTACTGTTCGATCGAATCTCGGCGCTGCTTGGCTATTTGCATCAAAATTTCCATCTCTTGGGCTTCTGTCAGCGTTTCTTGCCCCGAAGGACGGACGCTGACTTCTTTTCCAGAATAAATTTTTTGATGCTGCGAACCGTTTCCAAGCGAACTTTGTCCTTAGACTTCATCGCTGCTTTGATTTCTGCGTCAATGCGTTCTTTTAAGCTCATGATTTCACCCTTGCTTTGTTGGTATCAAAATATTGAGAGCGTGCTTCAAATTCTTAACTTTTTTTACGGTTTTTTTCAAGTTTTTGAGATTTTTATCGCGATCGGGCTCGATCGCAGGCAGATGGTAGTTAATTAATCTAACTTAACGATTGCAACAAAAGCGTAAAGTTAAATATATCAAAAACAATCACCCAATATTTCTAGTTTGGGATGGTAAGATAGCGTTGGAATAAACATCCTGCAAGAGGCCTGCTGTGATCCGTTCTGCTACTTTACCGCTTATTTCGGAGTCGTCGATTTCCGCTCACGACCGTTTGCGCTTGTTCTCGGGTTCTGCTAATGTTCCCCTCGCTCAAGAGGTGGCTAGATACCTGGGAATCGATTTGGGGCCGATGGTTCGCAAGCGGTTCGCTGATGGGGAAGTCTATGTTCAAATTCAAGAATCGATTCGAGGTTGCGATGTTTACTTGATTCAGCCGACTTGCTATCCGGTAAACGATCGCTTGATGGAATTGTTAATTACGATCGATGCTTGCCGTCGCGCTTCGGCAAGGCAAATTACGGCAGTAATTCCCTATTACGGGTATGCAAGGGCCGATCGAAAAACGGCGGGACGAGAGTCAATTACTGCAAAGTTAGTGGCGAATTTGATTACTGAAGCTGGGGCAAGTCGCGTATTGGCGATGGATTTGCACTCGGCTCAGATTCAAGGTTATTTTGATATTCCTTTTGACCACGTTTACGGTTCGCCGGTACTTTTGGATTATCTGGCTAACAAGCAGTTGCCGGATATTGTTGTGGTTTCGCCGGATGTCGGCGGAGTTGCTCGCGCTCGTGCTTTTGCCAAAAAGCTTAATGATGCTCCTTTGGCAATTATTGACAAGCGCCGCCAAGCCCACAACGTGGCGGAAGTGATGAGCGTAATCGGGGATGTGAAGGGTAAAACTGCTGTGTTGGTGGACGACATGATCGATACTGCCGGCACGATTTCTGAGGGGGCGCGATTGTTGCGCCGGGAGGGCGCGAGGCAGGTGTTTGCTTGCGCTACTCATGCGGTATTTTCGCCTCCAGCGATCGAACGTTTGTCTAGTGGAGTGCTGGAGGAGGTAATTGTTACTAATACAATTCCCGTACCTGAGGAAAATCGTTTCGATCGATTGACGGTGCTTTCTGTGGCGAATTTGCTGGGAGAAACTATTTGGCGGATTCACGAAGATAGTTCTGTCAGCAGTATGTTTCGCTAACAGGTACGGGGTGAGTGGCGCGATCGCCCCGTATCTTTTATAATGCGTGTCGATCGGTCCGACAATCGCAGGCACTATTTAATGTGTGAACTAACTACTTTAATATTAAATTTTAATTTATTTAGTAACTTCGATTTACAAGAAGTGGCAACTATCAGTCAGTATCTATCCTGCTATAAATTTCAGGACAGACAAGTGCTGATGAAAAAAGGAGAGATAGGAAACGATTTAGGAATTGTTCTCAGCGGGGATGTTCATATCATTGACGGCGAGGTGCTAATTGCTACGCGCAAACCAGGAGAAATTGTGGGAGAAATGGCGCTGATTCGATCGAGCACTCGCATGGCAGATGTAGTGGCTGCTAGCGCGGGCGAACTGGCTGTGATGTCCTTTACTAATATCGAACGACTGAAAAACGAACACCCCCGGATTGCTGTTAAATTGATTGTTTTGCTGACAGAATCTACCCTGCGCAAACTTCAAGATACTGAAAAAGCTTTGCAGGTAGAACGGGAAAGATTGGAATTCTTATTAGAAAACATTTTTCCTAAATCTATAGTAGCGCGGTTAAAACAAGGTCAGGATTTGATTGCCGAAAATTTTGATGAAGTAACTATTTTGTTTGCTGATATTGTCGGTTTTACTCGCTTGGCACAACAATTGCAGCCGATCGATTTAGTTAACTTACTCAACGAAATTTTTTCGATTTTCGATTTACTTACTGACAAGTACGGTTTAGAAAAAATTAAAACCATCGGCGATGCTTACATGGTAGTAGGAGGTTTGCCAGTACCCACAGATAACCATGCAGAAGCAGTTGCAGAAATGGCGATAGAAATGCAAGCTGCAATGAGTCAATTTCAATCGCGATTAGCTCACCCGCTGCAACTGAGAATCGGCATTAATACGGGAGAAGCAATTGCTGGAGTAATTGGGATGAAAAAATTTACTTACGATTTGTGGGGCGATGCTGTGAATGTAGCTAGCCGGATGGAATTTTTAGGAGTTCCGGGCAAAATTCAAGTTACTGATGTTACTTACGTTCGATTAAAAGATAAGTATCTGTTTGAAAAACGGGGAAAAATCGAGGTTAAAGGCAAGGGAGAAATGACGACTTATTGGCTGATTGGAAAAAAGGACAATGGCTCGATCTAAATTGGCGATCGCCCGCGCCATAAATCCCCGTTAATTAACTATACTTTATGTTAGATTGCGTTCGAGTGAACCCTCCACCCAACCTAAAAATCTTCGATCGCTTCCAGTCCCCCCCTTCTTAAGGGGGGCTAGGGGGGATCTAAATCTAACAGTCAAACAGCAGTCTGTGTAAGGCAAGAAATTCTTGAGTTTGCGAGCTTCGATCGCCCTTACTCCTGCAACAGATGGTAAAATCCTATTTGTTGTCTGGCACTGCGAACTTTTTCGCATAGAAAAAGTCTCGTCAAAATAAGAAACCCAAATTAAGGGAGTAAGAGGGAAAAACTATGAAACTGTCACCAATACGAACAGCGGTTGCGGCGGCTGGTTCAGCTATTTTAACATTCGGGCCGATCGAACCTGGTAGAGCGTTTACTTTCGAGCAAACGGAAATCAGTCAAGATCGAGTAATTGCGATCGCGCAACCCCGCGCTTTTGGGGGCTACCAATTGTTAATTCTAGAACAAGTCTCTAACAGGCGGCAATGCTGGAGCGAAAGCGGCTCGAATCCGGTGAGTGTCGATCCGCTGTTGGTAACATTTGATTTTACCGGAATTTGCGGTCGCGCTACCGACAGTAACGGCTTTTCAATTCGGATGGCCGGCACCGATTTAGCATTGAAATACAGCTTGAATTTGCAAACGGTTGATGGCAATGTGGTATTAGTTGGCAGCCCGAGCGATCCGAATGCCGAACCGATTGTTATCGGCAGAACAAATGGCGATGCTAACGGGTTTATGAAAATTATTTTAGATCCGGGCTGGCGCTTTACTAAAAGAACTTATCAAGGGCGCGTCTTAGGTCATTTTTATTTTACGAGCGATCGATCCGCACCGGGCGATACGGGCAATACTGGCGGAAATACTGGCGGGAATACTGGCGGCAATACTGCATTCAGAGATATTGCTAACGATATATATGCTTCTGAAATTAAAGAAGCTGTGGCGCTAGGATTTGTCGCAGGTTTTTCTCAAGATAATACTTTTCGGCCGCAACTTGCCGTTACTAGAGAACAATTAGTGTCTTTGGTATTGGAATCTTTGAAAGGAATACAGGGTGCTAATATAACATTTGCCAGTACAGTTGTTTCTCCTCCTTACCGCGATGTTGAGATTTCGCGCTGGAGTGCCGCTAAAGTTCTATTTGCGCGGGATAACAAGATAGTTAGCGGCTATACAGATGGCACTTTTAAACCCACGCAACCCGTGACTCGCGCTGAATTGATGGCGGTACTGCGGCGGGCGGCGGAATTTGGTTTGACGGCGCGGGGAAAGCAGCCGAATTTAGTTTCCCAGCAGCCACCGAAAACTTTTTCAGATACTCAAAATCATTGGGCGGCTGCTATTATTAATCAAATGTCTAGTTATTGTTCTGTTGCTTCGTCTCTCAATGAAGTTGGAACTCGCTTTGCACCGGATGATCCTGCTCAACGAAATTATGCGGCGGCGGCTACTTTGCGAATGCTGAAATGCGTTAAGGCTCAATAGTCAATATTTCCCCGAATTCTTGAAGAATTCGGGGAGTTGGGTATTCTGTTTGTTGGGGATAGCTATATAATAAGATTATCTGTCAAACAGTTTTGAGAAAAAGCTATGTTACTAACCAAACCTCGGGCCGATCGCGTTGTTCTATATAATATCAGTTGGCAACAATTTGAGAACTTGCTAGCGGATCTCGGTGAAAGCCGTGCTGCTAGATTCGCCTATGACAATGGAACTTTAGAAATTATGACACCCTTACCCGAACATGAATACTACAAAGAAACGATCGGAATTTCCATTCAAGATATCGCAGAAGTGTTGGAACAAGATTACGAAAGCTTAGGCTCAACCACTTGGAAACGAGAAATCCAAAAAGCTGGAGTAGAACCAGACAATTGTTTCTACTTCCAAAATGAGCCAAAAATTCGCGGCAAACTTCACTTTGATTTGGATCGAGATCCGCCGCCGGATTTGGCGTTAGAAATAGACTTAACCAGTAAATCTCTCAGTCGTTTTGCCATTTATGCTCGGTTGGGTGTTCCCGAAATTTGGTGTTATGATTCGGGTGTACTCAAAATTTACCAACTTGAGGGGAAAGAATATATTGAGGTACAAAATAGTTCGATTTTTCCAACTCTTCCGATACAAGAAATACCGGGATTAATCGAGCAAAATCGTAATTCTGGGCGAATTTCTTTGCGTAAAGCTGTGCGATCGTGGGCGAGAGAAAAATCGGGAGAACTCTAAGATGTTTCTAAATCAAATTGCAGAGAGATGAAAATTTCGTTGCTAACAGATTTGATATTATGCGACACTATTAATAATATGTAGGGTGCCCAGTGCGCAGCTTACCATTAAGCTAAAAAATTAACCACAAATTAAACAGCTATAAATCGATCGAGCTGCAATTCACACTGTTGAAAAATATAATTGACAGCAGCAAAAACCTTGTCTAGTTCATAAATAGTGTAAGGAATAATGTTTTTGGTAAAAACATTTCCTTCTAACTTGCCAAACTGCCAGGTATTGCCATTAGACACAATACCAAAAATAGTAACTTGAAGTTCATCATTAAGTCGCTGGGCGGCGATCGTTTCTGCTATGCACTGCGCCCAGCCTTCCTCAAATTTATCTTGCTTCGCTTCAACTAAAAGCAAATACGGCTTGTCAAACACAACTTTGCCCAAAGGAGAACGTTTTGCCAAGATATACTCAGGAAAACCTGACAATTTAGTATCGTAGTTGAAAGCCTCATGACTCCACAAAACAAACTTGCTACGATAGCACTTCCAAACTTCTTTCAACACTGGATAAATTAAATTTTCGCAAACGGCAAATTCTGAGTTATCAACGATTCCTTCCCTCATCACGATCTGCAAGTCTTCGCGGAAGTAATCAGAAACGCTGAAAGCTGTTTCTACAATGAAATTAGCTTCAGTGTAGGTTTTCTGAAATTCTTTGATAACTGCACCAATTGTTTTGTAATTGCTAAAAGCCATATTTACCTCACTGTCTTGCTATATATTACTTGCTTCCCGATTCCGTTTCCTTGCGTTTCTTCTTTGATGCTTGTTTTCGAGTTTTTGGAAGCGAGACAATCTCTGGATCTGCGGTTAATTTACACAAGTCATTTAGGGAAAGTTTTTGTTGCGCTTCGAGTTCGTTGAGTAAGTTTGATGCTGTTTCTAATATTTGTTTTCCCTGTCTTACTTGAATGCTGGTTCGATTTTCGATCGCATCTAACAAAACGAAAATTGCTACTGTTTGCCACACCTCTAAATCGTCGCCAATAACATCGCACTTAGTGACAATTTTACCAGATTCCGGTACGTGAATCCCTAAACCGGAAGCTTGAATTAACGGCTGAATTTCTGCTATATTTAAATCGGCAAAGTCAGAAATTTGATGCTCTAAAGATATGAAATCTGCTAAATTTGGCAAGTCGCCTGTTTCTGCTGCTAAAGGCTCAAAATTAAAGGTAACAGTTCGATTTAACGGATCGGAAACTGCATAAATCGATCGCACTTGCGCTTGACTGACTCCACCGCAGTTGAAAAAATTTCGTCCTTGGGGGGCGATCGTAATTTCTCCATATCCGCCGATTTCCAAAGTTTCTAAATTTGCAAGATTTGTTGCCGTACTTTTGACAAATATCTCATCTAAACCTAACAAATCTGCCAATTCTGCCAAGGTTGGCGCGGGTACAAACTCAATCGCCGCCCTGAGAATAAACTCTTCAAGTACGTTAAATTTGCGGGGTTCGCTGACAGCAACTTCCAAGGGAGTTTGCCGCACTGCTAAGCGGAATTGACGCGCCGCCAACACTGACAAACCCGAATTTTGCTGCTCGATTTTGGCAGCTAAAGAACTTAAATTAGGGTCGATCGATTTAACTGATGACGCTGGCAACATCTACAAAACCCCCGCAGTAGCGCACTGTTTTTGAAACTTCCTGATACATTTTTCCCACCGTACCTGTTTGCTGGGTAAATAAATCGTGACAGCCGACAATTACCAACAATTCTTGCGCGCGAGAAAATGCCACGTTTACCCGTTCCGGTTCCTTGGCAAATCCGATGTCTCCCCTACTATTATTGCACACCGTGCTGACAATAATTACAGGTCTTTCCATGCCTTGAAAAATGTCAACCGTTCCGGTGCGGATGCTGAGAGATGGGAATTTTTCTGATTCTATTCTATCTTGAATTGCATTCAATTGCGCGCCGTAAAACGTGATAATTCCGATTTCTTTCGGCGGTTCGCCCGCAGCAAATTTGGGCTGCCAAGCTGTTTCCATTTGCTCGCACAAACGTTCGATCGCATCTATTTCCTTGATATTCAACCGCGAAGTTCCTTGTTTTTCTTCCTCAAATCCAGGGGCGATCGGAGTTTTTACCCACAGAATGTGATTGTTTTCTTGAACGATCTTACCTGCCAAATTGTGAGCGCGTTTCACATCAGGTTCGTGAATGCCGCAGGTAAGTTTTTGTTCGTAAAATTGGTTGATGGCACCCATAATTTGCGGGTGCATCCGATACTGAGTTGCCAGCATTTTTTTGATGCTGTCGCTGGCATTTTCAAACAATACTTTAAACAGCGATTGTTTGATGAATTCTAGTTCGTCTCCCGTGCAACCGATTTCTTCAGCAATATCGCCGATCGTACCGCGATCGAACATGGGAGGCAATTGCCTGTGATCGCCCACCAATACTAATTTTTTGCCTTTTAATGCCGGAATTAACAATTCTGGCGGAGTGCATTTACTAACTTCGTCAATAATTACCGCATCAAAACTGGGAAAGTTTTTGGCAAACTCAAAACTGGCAGCTTGCACGCAGGTGATGCCGATGACGTTGGCATTGTCAATGTAGATTTGCTTTAAATCGTTTTGGTCTTTTTCTGAGGGATTGCGGAGTTTCTGAATCCAGTCAGTAACGAATTTTTCCGATCGATTTAATTCTGTTTTATCCCGCTGCAATTCCTGCTGCCAACTGTCGAATTGCTGCTGAATTTTCCGCAAAAACTTTAAGTCAAACAATCCTTTATCTGGAACTTCCGCTTTGTATTTTTCCGGGAGACTTTGCCATGCCGATTCCCACCAAGTACGGCTGGCAATTAACTCGGCTGTTGGCTGTTGCTGTTGCAGCAGGTTGCGAATTTCGCTCAATTCTTGCTGCAATTCTTGCAGTTGCTGCTGGGCAGTGGTGGCGACAGCTTGCAGGGGCAATAAAACTTCCCTGAGGCTGTTTTTAATGATTTCTAAAATTCCAAACGGATCTAATAAGCCGATCGAATTTTCCAGCTTAATTGCACTGGCTTTCCAGGTATCGATTTGCTTGACAAACTGCTGCGGCTGTTCCCAAATATTTGATGTTTTTGCCAGATACTGTGCCGCTAACTCCCGCAAGTTTTTCGGTAAGTTTGGCTGTTGGGAAATTGCTTGCAAAAAGTTAGTAACTTCGCCAACTTTTAACTCAATTTCTTGTTGTACTGTTGCTATCTGCTGCTGAATTGCCGATATTTCCTGCTGGTTAAAGCTGAATTCCAATCTTTCTAATAACTGTTGCTGTTTTATAAGCTGTTGTTCGGTTTCAAATTTGAGCGGTTTTATACATTCTCTCGCATTGCTTAAAATAACGTGCAGCAATTCTTTTGCAGTTCGATCGACCGCAACTTGCCAATTATTTCGATCCGAAAAATTTCGAGAATACTCTTGAATTTTATCGAACAAAATGCGAGTTTTTTCAATTACCAATTTTCGCCGATCGCCCCGCATTTCAGTATAGTTAGCAAAGTCCGTTGCCAATTGCTGCCACAGGGCGCGATCCTCGGGTAAAAGGACGATCGGAGTTTGACTTAAATTCAGGCGCAAAAATTCGCTAAACCGAAATTGCTGCCCTTGAATATCTTTAAAACCGCCCTTTTCTTCGTGAGATAATGCTGTTTGCAATCTGGCTAAATCTGGCAAATTAACTCGGCATTTCGGCGGGACGATCGGCATTCTGAGCGATCGGGCAATTTTCAGCAGTCCTGCAGGTAATTCTACCATCTCATCGGTTAGCAATTCGCCTGTTTCCCAGCAAGATTTTAGAGCTTTATCCAATTTAATATCTGCCGTCTCGATCCATCCAGCAACTGCCACGACAACTTCAGCAATTTCTGCTTTGCGTTGTCCTAAATTCTGAATTTTTTGTTCGAGATTTTGGCGGTAGGTTTGATTTTCGCGATCGCCCAATTTTAGCTGAGTCAAAGCATCAGAATGCTTGCGGGAATTTTGCCTTAATTGAGCAACTTCCGCCATCTCTTTAACAACACCGCCAACAGAATCAAATGCTGTTTGCAATTCCGGGATTTTGGGCGCTACAGTTTCCCGCAACCAAACAGCAATTCCAAAGGAACCGCAATTAGGACGATCGAACCCAATTTGAGATGCGTTGGCTGCTGCTGTACGCACATTTGCCAGAAAGTTTTCTACTAAAATATTGCCTTCGGAATGCGGTTTGAGTCGGGGCATAAACTCGGCAACTTCGGCAGATTCCCAGTTGACGTTTGGTGCATTCAGCAAATTGTCTAAACCGGAAACTAAAGGTTCAACTTCGCTTTTTCTTGCTGTAATTTCTAACTGCGTTGTTTCGATTTCGCCGATTTGCAATGCCAGTTCAGCTTGACGATCGAGCAAGTGCTTCTGTTGTTTGTAAAAAGCTTTTTCGGCTGCCAAATAAGTGGTAAATTGCTCGACTTCCGTCAATAACTGCTGCAAATATTTTACATTATTCTGGCGCTGCAATAATTTTTGTTCGCAGTCGATCGCGGTATTTTGCAACCAAGTGCCGATCGCGTTTTCTTCTAAAAACGGTTGCCCTTCTTCCTGCACTTTATGAGCTTTTCCCTTCCGCAAAGCCCGAATTGCCGGATTGTGAACTAACCTGCTTAAAGCATTATCAACCGCTAAATTAGCTTGAGAAGCAATCAGCGTTTTGCCTCCCAAACAGGCAATTTGATAGCAAATTTCAGCAATTACTGTAGTTTTCCCCGTTCCCGGCGGCCCTTGAATTAAAATTAAATCTCGCGCGGAAAGCACCATTTCCACAGCAGCAATTTGGTCGGGATTGGCATTGCGATTTAATAAATTTTCCCGTTCCAATTTTACAATCTTCTTGGGCGATCGCGCTTGAGAAGCATCGAATAAAAATTCGCTCAAATGAGGATTTTGAGCGCGGCCGTCTGCCAGCATTTTTAAAGCTTTTTTCTTGCGATCGATCTGGCTGATATCGCCAGCAGCCTCAAAATACAAAAACCCTTGTTTGGGCAAATGAAATCGATCGCCCGCCACGCGATTTGCCAAATCCGGATCTAATTTCACGCGCAACTTGCTGCGATCGAAATCAATTTCGGCGATGCTGCCTAAAGTTTCTCCATCTCGGCTGCTTCTACCTCTAAGTTCCGAATCAAACAGAATAATTTCTTCATTTCGCGCCTTTTTCAACCTTTCCCGAAAGTCACTTAATTGTAATAAATTTTCCTCATAGCCATCAAGAGTTGCTGAATTAACATCTATTTCAAAAGTGACGATTTTGAGTCCAGAACCGTAATTGTGACCTCGAAAAGGTACGCAAAATTGACGGGCGGCGGCGATGCGTTCTTCTACCTTTAAGAAAGCGTTCCAAACTTTTAGCTGTTCGTTAGTTGGAATATGCCGATCGTCCCAAAAAGGCAACGTTTGAATGCGGGCGATCGACTTTCTCGGAATCGGCGATCTATTATTAGCTAAAAGTCGCAATTTAACTGGCAAAACGTAGCCATCTTTTCTACCCCTGGGAATTGGCACCAAGCTAGCATCCAGCAATTTTAATCCACCAATTCCGTCTTCAATGCGTACAGTTGCTAGCAAGCGCAAAGTGCGATCGGCTTGTTTCAGCAATTGGGGGAATTCAAAATCATCTCGATCTGTAGCAACAATCGATTCCCAGATTTCCTCTTCCGAAAATCGATCGTTTACCTTTTGGCGGCGCAGGTAGAAAACATTCTGGGATTTTCCCGCAATTTCCGACAGCAGAATTTCCGCACGTTCCCTGCATTCCCAATCGCAATATTTTGCTAAAGCTGCTTCTCCTTCAAGATCGCGAACAAACTTGTTAATTGCACGATCGCCGCTAAATTTATAGCCCCAATCTTCGGTTATTAAAGATGGCATATTTATGAGGTATACCTTGGTAATTGTAATTGGTAATAGTTTGAAGTTTTGAGTTTTAAATTTTGAGTTTTGAGTTAAAGACAGTTTACAATTCACAATTCATAACTCATAACTCCCACAGTACCTCACTTATCTGAGAATGGCCATAATACAAACCTGCCCGCTCGCGATCGGCAGCCGCGATCGTGGAAGCTCGCAAGCTCTATCTTACAATAAAATGGCATTTTTGAGAGCTTGTTTGTTAGCTCGATCGCCCCTGGGATTTTCGCTACTTTCTGAACTTTCTACTGCGGTTTCTGATGCGTTAGGCAGCGGTTGTAGCGGTTCGAGAAGTTGTCTTCGAGCTTCTCCAATTATCGGATTATTTTCACACCAATTTGCAATCGCTGCTGCCAAGACATTTACCTCATCTGGTAAAGTTTCAATTAACTCCGCTAGTTCAGTTAATTGGGCGGCAGAAAAGAGCGATCGCTGCTGAGTTAACAGTTCGATAAACGAGTCGATATTTTGTTCGGGTACTGACATCGATTCCCGTTGGATTTTGTTAATTATTTGCCGCACAAATTCAACAGGCAAATCTAATAATTGGGCGATCGTCTCTAAATTCATGCCAAACGCTAGCATCCGACGAATGGCTTCTAACTTCGCCTGTCGCTGACCTTGTTCGAGTCCTTCTTCTAATCCTTCTTGCTTGACTTCTTGATAAAATCGAGTGTTTCTCAGTTCGCTTAAATTCAACATGGCGGCAATTTCCTCGCGACTTTTCTGGGGCAGTTTGTAGACAATAATTGTTTCGATGAGGCTAATTAAATCGCGCAGCACGATCGGATCGGACAACTCTTGGCGGGCCAAAGCGATCGACTGCCTTGCTTTTTCTGCTGCTGTCTCTTCTGGCTCGATTACCAGTTTAACAACATTGACTCCCAGCGATCGCTCTGCTGCTGCGG
>JAAUPF010000210.1 GCA_012034575.1 Richelia sp. CSU_2_1
AGGGCGATCGCAGCGACCCCGCCCAGCTCAAGGCAGGCCTCGCGGGCGAAACCTTCGATGCGGTGTTCGACAACACGGGCCGCGAGCGCCGCGATACGGAATCCCTGCTGGAATGGGTGGGTGCTGGGCTCCAGCAATTGATCTATGTCAGCTCCGCCGGGGTCTACCTCAATGCCGATCAGCTTCCTTTGATGGAAGGCGACCCCCTCGATCCCAACAGCCGCCACCGGGGCAAATTTGAAACGGAGCAATATCTCCAGGACCAGGGAATTCCCTTCACCGCCGTGCGCCCGGCTCTATATCTACGGCCCCCAGAACTACAACCCAATGAAGGGTGGTTTTTCGATCGCATTGTCCGCGATCGCCCATTCCCATTCCCGGCAATGGCCTCCACATCACTCAGCTAGGCCATGTCGCGGATCTAGCGGCTGCCATGGTGGCCATGTTGGGCAACCCCAAGGCCATCGGGCAGATTTACAACATTGCGGGCGATCGCTTTATCACCTTTGATGGGCTGGCGCGGGCCTGCGCGATCGCGGCAAATCGGGATCCAGATCAGCTAGAGCTGGTGCATTACAACCCCAAATCGTTTGATTTTGGCAAACAAAAAGCCTTTCCCTTAAGGATGCAACACTTTTTTGCCTCCATCACAAAAGCCCAAACAGAGCTTAATTGGCAACCAAAATACGATTTGATTAAAGGCCTAAGAGACTCCTTTAACCAGGACTATTCCCTCAGCAACGCCCCTGAGCCAGACTTTGCCTTGGACAATCAAATCTTACAGTCCTAACCTCTGCTCGCTACTTTCCCAGCCCAGTTGCTTTTCCCAGAAGCAAGCGTCCGCACCCACCGCGCCCAGCCCCAGTAGACGAACCAAAGCATACTTCGCCACCCAGCACAACCTATCAATAGCTGAACCCCAGGGGCACTCAACGCCACATCCACATGGCTTGGTACCCCGGCGATCGAAAAATATTCACTGGATGTTCGGCAGAAAAGCATGGATTTTCACTGAAACTTCACACGCCTCTCCCTCCCAGGGGATTAGGATTTGGGCAGGTGAATCTGACAGGTGGGAACCGTTTAATTCTGCGGCAGCATTCACAATCAATTGAGCTAATTGAAGCTTGCAAAAAGCAATGGGGACTGCTAGCGATATGGCCGCATATATTTGTAACAAATCTACCTCTGCAACCTGGTTAGCAGGCTCGGCGTTCACCGTCCTCACACTGCCGCTGATCTTCTGGGGGGCACAGCCGTTGCAACTCCCCCTGACCGGAGACCGCACCCAAGGTCGTCTCGACGACTTTGCCTTGCAATACCTGGGGGCAGCGGCGGCGATTAGCCTGGGTTGCGGGGCCCTGCGGCTATCCGGCGACGGCGGCCAAGCGAAAGATGCCAGCCAGGCCCAGCCCTCCACGCCCCTGCTGGCCACTCTCCAGGGGAGCAGTGCTTCAGCTAACCTTCAGCTTTCACCCTCGGCAACCGAAATCTCAGAAGATTACCTTGCCACTTCTGGCCTCGGGTCTTTTCTAGATGCTGACGATGCCCCCATCACAGTCCCACTTAAGACGGCTCCGCTCCAAACAGCCTCGCTCCAAACAGCCCCGCTCCAGACAGGACTCACTCCGGACAGCTTCCCCCAGCCCCCGCACCAGCCCCACAACCAGCTTTTACTCCGCCACAGGAACCGGAACCCATTGCAGCTAGAGGCCCGGAAACGCCTGCAGAGTCGGCAATTAGCGCGATGGTGCGCGGCCAGCAAGCTTATGTTACTCGCAACCGGAGTTTTCTCAATGTCGTAGCTTCGATGGCTCGAAGCTTTACTATTCCGCTACCTCAAGATTATGATTTTGCCATTCGCAGGACTACTAGAGGCGCTTTTCACTACGCAATTCCCAGATCGCCGAATATGAAAGCTTACGTCGGAGCGGTTTTTTTGCAAGATAATGCAACTTTAAACAATCCGTCAACAGTATCGATCGTCTGCGAAGCAACTGTGCCGCAAAATATCCGTCCTGCAGATCCGACTTTCAGTAGGGGAAAATTAGCTTGCGGTAATGGAACTGAACCCAGAAGTGCTAGCAATTTCCCGCAGCAAAATTCAGCGGTTGTACCTGCACCTGCCCCTGCAACCAGAACAAATCCGCCTCAAACTAGAGCGTCGCAATCGAGTGGTTTTGTGAGTTTGGTAAATGTTTGCAATACCTTCGATCTTTCGGGTAAATCTCCTCACCAAGAGCGAGCTTTAGAGTGGTTGCAGAGCAAAATTTCCGCCTCAACTATGCAAAACTTTGCTCAAGAGTGGCGCAGTCAATTGATCGCAAGAGCTAGCAACAGACCGATTAATTTAATCGATGTTTGCAAAGTGTACGATCGAGCCGGGATGCACCCCCATCAAAATCGAGCGTTGGAATGGTTGCAACAACAAATTCCCAGAGAAACGCTGACAGATTTTGGTAAAAAGTGGCAAGAACAGGCGATCGGAGGTAGTTGATAGTTGATATTTGATATTTGACAGTTGATATTTGACAGTTGACAGTTGACAGTTGATAGTTGACAATTACCAATTACCGATTACCAATTACCAATTACCAATTACCGATTACCAATTACCAATTACCGATTACCAATTACCGATTACCAATTACCAATTACCGATTACCAATTTAATATAATATCAGTTAACTGCAAAGGACTCCACCATGCCCTCTGCTGATTTCAAATACTCGGGATAATCGGATTTTTCTGCTGTATAGGTCAGCACGTAAGCCTTATTATTAATTAGCGTCCAAGCTTGCATTTTTTTGAGAGATTTTTCTCCTTCTTTAGCATCAAAAACCACTGCATAACCGCTATTATTTGCAACCGTTTTAGCGGTTTCTTCGATAATATTAACATCAGTAAAAGTAGTTTTAATTTGACCGATCGACCATTTATTGTATTCCTCCAGCGACATGGGACGCGGCAAATCTTCTATTCTTACGATCATTTGTTCTTGATAAGCATCAGCACTGTTCTTTTTCGGAGCAGTAAATACCAGTACATCAGCAATCAGCGGATTTTGCAGCTCTTGCTTTTCCCATCTCTCAGGATATTTCATCGCAAACTGATGCTCGGAGCTTTGATAAGTTAAAAAATTTTCTACGGGAGTTTTAGAGAAATGTTGAAATGTTAAAGCACCAAGGGCGATCGCGATCGCAATTCCCGCTCCGGTTAAAGCTGGTTTCAGTGGAAAAGCAGTAGGTTGCGTGATGATAGTAGTGGATTGCGTTCGATCGATCAATTTTTCCAGGCGCTGCAAAAGAGCTTCGGTATCTTTCGGCCGCCCGTTAGGAAAATGAGCCATCAAATCGTCAATTAAATCTGCCACCGGTTTCGATACTCCAGTTGCAAAAGTCCGCCAAATCAATTTCCCCGATCGCGAATCTTCCGACAAATTTATCGGATCTTGAGCCGTTAGCAAATATACAAAAGTTCGACCCAAAGCAAAAAAGTCCGATCGCGGTTCGGCCTTACCATTTCTTTGTTCCGGCGGAGTGTAACCCGCTGAAGAAATTTTTGTCACTTCTCCAGATGTTTTTTGAATAGTTTCCGTAACCTCCCGTACCGCACCAAAATCAATCAATACTAATTGCCCGTCGGACGATCGGCACATAATATTTTGCGGCTTGATATCCCGGTGAAAATAATTTTGATGGTGAACGCGATGCAAAATTTTTGTCAATTGGGTCAACCACTCAACAGCTTGTTCTGAAGAAATAGGTTCGTAGTTCCGCTCTTCCAACCACTCCTTTAAATTCTTACCTTCTATTTTCTCCATTACCAGACAGTGCAAAGAGTTGCTGGTATCGTTAGGCTTGAAAGTAAAATAGCCATCCTCTTCTACTTTAGGCAGTCCCGAATGCCTCAGCCGCTGCAAAACATTGGCTTCTTGCTGGAAAAGTTGTACTCCTTTGGGTGCTGTATAAGTAAGAACTTTTAAAACTTTCAGAGTTCCGTCTCTATCTTTGACTTCATAGGTTTGACCGAATCCTCCTTTTCCCAAAGGTCTAATTACTCGATAGCGATCGTCGATCGTCAGTTTAGAGCCGCAGCTCCTACAAAAGTTGAGATTATCGGGATTTTCTTGATGGTGGCACTGGGGATTGATACAGTAATTATTCATAGTAGTGAGGAAATGGCTTGATATAAATTAGTCGATCGTGCCAAAGCAGCTTGTGGAAAGACATTCCACTTTGGGACATATGGGAAGCGGTGCAGTGCTTTTGATGATTGATTATCAAACATGATATAACATTACTGATGTTTTGAATAGTAGATTGTCTCACTATCTAAAATTTCCAATCCGAACGCAGGTCAAACGCACAAACAAATTAACTTAATTGCGAAGTAGTGCAAGGGTTTGCGAGATTTGAACATCCCCTCTACGGGGGGAACTTCTGTTTAAGCTGACCCGACGATCGAGTTTATGTTTTTCAGTCGTCTAAAGACGACTCGCGATCGCAAATTTCTGCGAGATCTTTTGCTTCAGGATGGTTGGCAATATAATTGCTCAACCACTGACAACTCAGTTTCATTAAATTATCCCCCGCTTCAAGTTTTAAATTCCAGATTCTTACAGTAGCATCCTCGCTAGCAGAAACAAAAGTTTTGCCGTCGGGACTGATATGAACATCATTAACTCGATCGCGGTGTCCTTCAAAAGTTGCAATTTCCTTCCCATCCGCAACATTCCACAGTTTAATCGCGCGATCGAAACTGGCAGATGCTAGCGTTTTGCCGTCGGGACTGAAACTAATACTTTTTACCCAACTTCCGTGTCCTTTAAAAGTTTGAATTTCGGTGCCTGTTGCTGCATTCCACAATTTAATCGTGCTGTCATCGCAAGCAGATGCTAAAATTTTGCCGTCGGGACTGAAACGGATGCTGGTAATGCGGCTGTTGTGAGCTCGGTCAATCCTCCTAGGGGGAGATTTTAACTTGTTTAAATTCCAGAAAATAATCGCGCGATCGTTCCCAGCAGAGGCTAAGGTTTTGCCGTCGGGACTGAATCTGACACTTCTAACTCTTTCGCGATGTCCTTTGAAGGTTTCGATTTCACTTCCGGTTGCTGCATCCCACAATTTAACAGTTTTATCTATCCCTGATGATGCTAAGATTTTACCGTCAGCACTGAAAACAACGCTGTCAATTCCGCTGCGATGTCCTGAAAAAGTTTTGATCTCAGTACCACTTTCTAAGTTCCATAATTTAATAGTTCGATCGCCCGATGCTGAAGCTAAAATTTTCCCATCGGGACTGAAATCAATGCTAGTAACAATGCCTTGATGCCCGAAAAAAGTCTCGATCTCGCTGCCATTTTGTGCGTTCCACAATTTAACAGTGCGATCCTTGCTACCGGAAGCAATTGTTTTGCCGTCGGGCGAGAAACTCGCGCTCAAAACCAAGCTGCGGTGGCTTTCCAGAACTTTCGGTTCGATGCTTGTCAGACTCCAGAGGCGTACAGTGCGATCGGTCCCCCCCGTTGCCAAAGTGCGGCCGTCGGGATTGAAACTCAAGCCTGCAACCCTGCCGCTGTGTCCTTGGAGGGTTTGCGGTTCGATGTCTGCTAGCTGCAGTAAATTCCACAATTTCACGGTGCCGTCTTCGCTAGCGGTAGCTAGAGTCGGGTTGTTGCTGCCCTTTGGGCTGAATTTAACGCTCCAAATTTCCCTGTTGTGGGCTCGCAGGGTTTGGCGGAGAGTCAGGTTTTGGACATCCCACAGCTTGACTAAACCGTCTTCGCCCGCGGATGCGAGGGTTTTACCATCGTCGGAAAAACTGACACTTCTGACAGCGTTGGCATGGCCTTTTAGCGTGGCAATTTCCGTTCCATCAGCGGGATTCCAGAGTTTGACAGTGCGATCGCTGCTGGAAGATGCGATCGCCCCTCCGTCGGGAGAAAACGTGACACTGGTTGCCCAGCCCCTATGCCCTGTAAAGGTTCGTAGGGGCAGTGCCCCCGTGCCTGCCCCGCCGTCGGCTGCATTCCAGAGTTTGACAGTGCCGTCAGATCCCGAAGATGCGATCGTTTTGCCATCAGGAGCAAAACTGACTCCTCTCACCCAGCCCTTGTGTCCTGTAAGGGTTCTGACAATCGCACCGCTGTCAACATTCCAAAGTGCGATCGTCGCATCATCGCTAGCAGATGCGATCGTTTTGCCGTCGGGTGAAAAGCTAACAGTCCACAGGTTGTCGCGGTGTCCGACCAGGGTTCTAATCAATGTGCCGTCTGGCTTCCAGAGTTTGACGGTATCGTCTTCGCTACCGGATGCGAGGATTTTGCCATCGGGGGAAAACACGACGCTTCTGACGACAGCTTGATGTCCGTCCAGGCGATCGCGCTCTCGGATGCTGTAAATTGCTTGTTGGAGTGCAGAAATTACTTGCTGTCGCGTATCGAGTTTAGCAGTACCGGATTTTTCCAACTGTTTGAGTTTGTATCCGGTTTTCAGCGATTCAATTAGTGCGTCAAAAGGATTGGTAGCGAGAGTAGTTTTTGCCGACACGCTGGCGAGGATGAGTTTTGTTTCTGCGAGGTCTCGATCGGTCTTAATTACTTGTATTTGGATGGCGATCGCTGCGATTAAGGAAATGCCTAAAATTGTCGAGCCGATCGAGATTATTTTTCGAGCTTTCTTTTTGGCTGTTGTTAATTCGAGTTTAGCTGTTTGTTGAGCCAAAGTCAAGGTTTCATTTGCTTGTACCAAGATTTGACTTTCTTCAGCTTGCAGTGCCAAAGCTAATTCAACTTCTCGCTTTTCCAAATCTTGAGATGCTGCTAAAAAACGGTAGTCCAGAGGACTCAAGCTTTGATATTTTGACCATTCCAAAGCTTCTTGCAGCGCCTGACCCCGCAGCAGTCGGGAATCATCCTCAAAATTGGCAGCATTCCAAGCATGAAAATTTGCTGCATAAGGTCGCAGTTTTGCTAGCTGTTTTTCTACCCATTCAAGGTTAAAAACTTCTGCATAAATGCGGTTGTAAATTTGTAATTTACCTTGATGCTGAACTACTAAACCTGACAGTCGCAATTCAGTTTGTTCGGGACTGCTATCGGCAATCACCCCTCCCAGCCCCCCGTTACTAAGGGGGGATTGGGGGGGGGTGCAGATGCCAAAATTTGTTGGTAAAGCCCCAACAATTGCCCTGCTTTTTGCTGATTTCTTAACAGCCGATCGCGAATAGTTTTCAAATGTTCTGGCTCATCCTGAGATTCCCAATTCTCCACAACTCGCCACCTTACCAATCCCTCAAATCCCTCTGTGCCTATGCTTGTAACTTGATTTAACTTATTTTCCAATACCAATTTACACAGCTTTTGCGTCAAAAAAGGTTGTCCGCCCGTCCAATCCAATATCTCGGCTATAACATTTTCTGGATTGGCAACTCTTCCCTGCCAGCCGTCAATTAAAGGCTGCACTTCATCGAGTTTAAAACCTGCTAAATTTATGGCTTTACCAATATTAAAAGGAGTTTGAGTTTTGTCGGCAATCAAATCTGAAGGAGTTGCCACTCCCAACAAGGCAAAAGTCAGGCGGCGGTAGAGTGGATTGTCAACTCTTTGATTGTAAAACCAGCGAATGAGAGCAAAAAACTCATCCGCAGAAAAGTTCATACTCAACACTCGATCGATCTCGTCAATAAAAATAACTAGATTTTGGGTGATTTCAATTAAAATAACTTCTTCAATAAACAAACTAAACCGTTGGAGAGGTGATAGCAAGTCACGGCGATCGCGCCACCAATTCCGCCAATTAATTTTATTGCTTAGCTGGCAGCTACTCACCAACGAATTAATCATTCCTGCATACCATTTTTCGGGAGTGACATCTTCTTTACCAATACCAGTTAAATCGATAAAAGCGCAAACAATACCTTCAGCTTGCAGCCTGCGCATCGCCCGCACCCGCAAACTAGATTTGCCCATTTGCCGGGAATTTAAAACATAACAAAACTCACCGGCTTTCAAATTTTTGTAAAAGTCCGAGTCTGCTTGGCGCGTCACGTAACACGACGCATCTGCTGGGAGACTCCCGCCAATCTGATATCCATCGCTAACTGAAGATTCTTTCATCATTGCCCGCACCAAAATCTAGACTTGATTGTACGATCTCGCCAACCTGACGATGTAGAGATTTACCAAAAAACCTGACTTTTGCTGATTTTTAGCACTTGCGAATCGGGGGTCAGAAACCGGGTTTTTACGAAAATCTTCTGCGATAACCGACAGATTAGGTAAAAAACCCGGTTTCTTTGGTCTGATGCCTCATTCCTGATTTTGATGGTGCTTTGTCAGGCTGCACCTGATTTTTTCCTATAAATTCAGATGTTCAACTTATCGATCGACTCTTATAATACCTGATTTTATCACCATTGCGGTTCGCGAGTTTTAACAAGAGACTGATAACAGAAAGCGAAAAGGGCAGCAAACAAATACAAACACTTATCGCTTTTGCCAACTCTAAAAATCAGCAAAAACAGGATTTACTACAATGACTGCACTTAGAACGATCGCCGATGCTAACACTTCTACTTTCGGTTTAATTGAAGACTTAACCGATGTTCCCCGAACAGAAGAACCCGATGCGGCTAAGCCGGGAACTTCCAATTTCAATAAATTCGGTGCAATGGAAGATTTGACCGATCGTCCCCAGCCTGAAGAATCAGTACATTATCGGGAGGACACATTTGAATTCACTGTGCTTGATGGTCACTCTACTAATATCTTATTCCACAGCATTGATGAATTTAGCAATGGCGATTCTGATAACATACAGGGAACCCCAGGAAATGACTTTTTGCAAGGAGAACATTACCTAGACGATGCAATCTATGGTGCTGGCGGTGCAGATACGCTCAAAGGTCTTGATGGTGATGACTTTTTGTTTGGCGGTAGCGGCAATGATAAAATCTATGGAGGTCAAGATTCCGATTGGTTAGAAGGTAATAGCGGCAACGATTTGCTTGTCGGTCACGCCAATGATGACGGATACGATTATTATGAAGTCGATACCTTAACTGGAGGTTCGGGAGCCGATACATTTTCGCTAGTTATGGACGGTCCCGTGCTGGAAATTCCTTACTTAGATGGTTTAGGCGAGCACGCCTATGCGCTAATTACGGACTTTAAAAAATCTGATGGCGATACAATTTTGATGGTGGGTGCAAAGCAAGATTATGAATTTGTATCGGGTTATTACGGTTACGGCGACGACTTAGTAAAAGACACGAAAATCTTTTATGACGGTGACATGGTTGCTGTAGTTTTCGACACGATGGCTGCTGATTTAACTCTTTCATTCATGTGATTGTAACCGATTCTTGGTGCGTCTAATAACCTCGTTTTTTCTCGAAGTCCGGCAGGGGTTTAAACCCCTGCCTCATAGCTGAAGTCCTCTGAAGAGGACTGAAAATGCGACGATATAACAAAGATTTGGCAGTCGGTTTTAAGGGTATTAGAACCTGATGCTATCTTCATTTCAACTGATATCTTGCACCACGATCGACAATCCTGTAGGGGCGGGTTCGCTTGCAGAATAAAAACGAAGCCTACAAGTTAAATAAACCCGCCCCCACCCCACCAACAACCCCTGATTGACATTGCTCCAAAATCTCAATTTTAACCTAAAACGCGACAAAAATACTCGCGGTACAAATTGCAACGCGGAATAACATAATTGTTTTGCCTCCTCACAATTCCCATGCTGTGCAATTTGTAAATTTGCATCGAATCTAATTCCACCGGTTCGGCAGAATTCACAACTTTTTTCAAAGCTAATACTAATTCTGGATTGTGTTGCAACATTTCCAAATGCTTCCGCAAATGATTGCTGTAGATTCCCGATTCTGATGCCGCATTTGCTAATAGCTGAGTTAAAGTAATGTTGCCACAGCTAATCTCATACATTGCCAATCTTACTAAATAAGGATGTCCCCCGATCGCACTTATTAACTCTCGCAATTGCCCCTCATCCCAATCCAAGCCGTGCAAGCGAGCTAAATCGTAAATCTGCTGGCTCTCAAACTCCAGCAATTCAACTGGAACCCCCGCATTAAACGGCGATTGATTCATGTCCAAAGGAATGTAAACTTCGGTAGAATGCGCCATCACCAACCGCAGTTTTTTCCAAATATCGGAAATCTTGGCTTTTTCGTGCCAGCTTCGCAGCATCCCCAGAAAATCTTCAACTACTTCTGTGTAGGGAAATACGCGATCGACTTCATCCAATCCCAATACTAAAGGAGCATCTATTTCTACCAGCAAATATTCCTCAAAGTAAACCGTACAGTTATCGTTGCTGCCCAAAATATCGGTATCCCAATATTCGTTTAACTTGTTTTCTAACTTTAACTGACGGCAGACCATCAAACACAACCAGCGCAAAAATTTATCGAGATTTGTTAAAATCCCTTTATCTGCGGCGCTCAAATCGAGATAAACTGCCTGATAATTTTCCGCCCTAGCGCGAGCTAAAATCCTGGTCATCAAAGAAGTTTTGCCCATCATTTCCGGTGCTTTAATCCGAATCAGCGAACCGGGTTTGATAACTGTCTCGCAGCAGAGAGATTCGATGCTGCCGCGCTCTACATAAAAAGGCGAATCTAATGCTACCGAACCTTCGGGAAACTGCAAGTTTGCGACTGCATCTATAGTTTTTGAAAGCCGATTTGTATTAATAGATTGACTGGATGTTTGTAAAGCTGCTCTCCTCAAAGCTTCTTTAAAATTTTTCTTAGTAATTTTTTCTCCCAAAGCTTGAGAAAGCTTATGCCACAATTTGTTACCGACATCTTTGTTCAGGTATTCAGCACTGTAGCCGTAAATTTTGGCAATTTCATCGTAACTTTTGCCTTCCCAAGAACCTTGCAAGACTTTCATTTCAATGTCACTGAGATATTTGCCCGTATTTTGGGCAAAAATTCGATCGGCAGTTGCTTTTGCTTGACTCCAAGAGAATTCTAATTCTGAGTTCATGGGATCGACCTGTGAGTACGTATATACGTAGCTTCAAGTATATGCTGACTTTTTCCAGATAGATGTTCCTGGATGGAAAAGTCACCCTGATTTTTCCCTATTTTAACCGATCGCACCTGATTTTTTACTGTCAGTCCTTGTTGAAACACCTGATTTTATCTCCATTGTCGCTGGTTGTGCGCGAGGAGAAACTAGGAAATATCAAGCAAGTTAGTTGAGTTGAACTCACTCTTGCATCAACTGAAAAAATACAAGGAACAACAAAAATGCCATCTGATATCAAATGTTTATTATCTCGGTACAGGCCATACTACGATTATGGATTTTAGCTTGGCACAACAAGACAAAATTCAAATTAAAGGGAATCTAACGGATGGCTATTGCCTCCAAGCTGGTGATTGGAACAACAACAACGTTCAAGATGAGGTTTTTATGAGAAGATTTGCGGGCGATCGACCCAAATTCTACCGAATATTTTACACAACTTCGATCTTAATTTCAGCTATCCTGTTAGTAGGATTAGGAAAATTTTCTGAAACGATAAATTGGTCTTGGAATTTAAGACAAGTTCCTTTTAGCAGCAGAAGCACAGGTTTGAGTCCCGGTACTGGTTCGCTAGCTGCGGAGGCTGAAGTTTTTCTCAAATTCATGTCAGAATATTGGGTAAGCGGTTATGAAAATAACCCCCGCATCGGGGAAAAACGAAATAATGTTTGGAATCGATATACAACTCACAACGGTTCCCTTGACGGCACTCACGCTTGGGCAATTCAGCTAGGTGGAAATAACAATCCGAAAGAGTGGAAGTTGCCGCCAGTAGATGATAAAGGTCGCATCCTTGATAATTTTAGCAAGTTGATGATGTATTCGGGTAATTTGCCGGATGGAGTCGATATTTTTGTGGCCGTGAATCAGAGAACCGATCGGAAATGTGTTGAGGCTAAAAATTATGATTGCGGCGATGCTTACGGACTGTTGGATAATTTTATCTTGTACGGCGTTTCTCAAGTGAATTGGGGGGCGATCGAACCTTAAGACGAGCCCCCTAGAGCGTGTTTTCAAACTACTCTACCAGATATATATCCCCCTAAATCCCCCTTCCCAAGGGGGGACTTTTATACTCTTTCTCCCCCCTTTTTAAGGGGGGCTGGG
>JAAUPF010000211.1 GCA_012034575.1 Richelia sp. CSU_2_1
CTACGACAATCAATCAACGACATCAAACCGTTAGTATCTTTGACTAACCTGACGGAGCTTGACCTCGAAACAATCAAATCAGGGACATCAAATCGCTAGCATCTTTGACTAACCTGACGGATCTCGACCTCGAAAACAATAAAATCAGCGACATTAAACTATTGCAATCTTTGACTAATCTGACTAATCTCTACCTGAGCGGAAATCCGATCGCTCCCAAAACTTGCCCGCTCAAGCCAGAGTCTATCTGTAATTGGGAACCCAGAAATTAAATTCTAAAAGTTTACAGTTCAAAAAATTAGAGGTGCAAAATTATGACACTTATAGTTGCAGAAAAACAGATGAATTTACAAAAGTCGATCGCACTTACTTGTAGCGCGATGTCCTAGCATTATCTGAAAGTAGGCTATCTGCGTATGCCACCAAAATGCGATCGTCCAATAGTAGGCGAACATTTGCTGATTGGTGCCGCGAAAAAGATTCTTTGAGTCCAGAAGCTAAACATACTGTAACAATAAAATCAGCGACATTAAACCATTGCAATCTTTGACTAATCTGACTAATCTCTACCTTAGCCGAGGCCGACTAAAGAATAACTGGGTTTTCAACCCCGATTTAGTATCACCTACGCCGCTTAAAGAATGTTTACTCGATCGACCCTTATACCCGGATGTCAAAAACCAAATTGAGATTTGGAAAGAGACTGTCAACAAAGCGGAATGGCAGAATTTGGAGGAGATTCGCAAAATTTATCGGGATGCCGAAGCAGTAGGAAACTTTACCGTCTTTAATATCAAAGGCAATGACTATCGCTCGATCGCTCGGGATTAACTATAAGAACCAAAAGGCACTCGGCGATTATTTTCAACTATCACCTAGCTTGTTCATTTAATATAGGATTATATCATGTTCGCCTAATCGCTTAAAATATGTCATTGCGAGTGGAACGAAGTGAAACGAAGCAATCGCAACGTCTCTGAGATTGCTTTACGCAGTGAACAATGACAAGTGATTAGCCGAACCTGATATTAATAGTTCTGTTACGCTCAAACCGAGAAACCGGGTTTCTTCAAGAAACCCGGTTTCTGAACACCCGGCGGCAATACCCACAAGTTCGATTAATTTGGCGGGTCAAACTTGTTAACAGACAGAGCAACAGCAATCATCGGTAATGCTACCCCAAAGCAAATCAGCCACTGATCCAAATTCATCGGAGCAGTCTGGAAGATGCGATTGACAAACTCAGAATTAGCAAAGATAATCTGCAAAATCACAGCGACAACAATCCCCACACCGAGGGCGGGAGCACCGCTAACTCGCTCTTTTGAGCCGCCAAATTTAGCCATCAAAGAAGGCAGTAACTGACTGAGACTCAACAGGTAAAAAATTCGACCCATTACCAAAGCTTGAATTGCCATCGTCCGGGCTAATTCCAAGGTTCCCCAAGGGGCTTGACGCACCCATTCAAACATTCCGAAAATTAGCGTCCAGTTGTAGAGGGAAATTGCTAAAATTCGCTTGATTCGATTTTGAGTCAGGAAAGGTTCGTTAACCGGTCGGGGCGGCTGTTTCATGACTCCCGGTGACTTGGGCTCGAAGGCCAGAGGGACTGTCATGGTAATCGAGTTGAGCATATTCAACCAGAGGATTTGCAGCGACAAAATCGGCAATTCCCGACCCAGCAAAGTGCTCAGCAAAATAGTCATCGATTCTCCGCCGTTAACTGGGAGAATGAAGCTAATTGCTTTGATCAAGTTTTTGTAAACCGATCGCCCTTCTTCCACCGCAGATTCGATCGAGGCAAAGTTATCGTCAGTCAAAATCATGTCGGCGGCTTCCTTAGAAACCTCAGTACCGCTGCCCATCGCAATGCCGATATCCGCTTGTTTGAGGGCGGGGGCGTCGTTAACGCCGTCTCCCGTCATCGCTACAATTTCGCCTTTCGACTGCAAAGCTTCCACCAGCCGGAGTTTTTGTTCCGGGGCGACGCGGGCAAAAACTGAACCGGCTGCTGCTGCTTCGGCAAGTTCGTTTTTACTCATTTCACTCAGTTGCGCGCCGGTGTAAGCTATGAGTTCTCTGTTGTGCTTGGCTTTGCGGAATCCCATGCGGCGGGCGATCGCCTTGGCGGTAGCGATGTGATCGCCGGTAATCATTTTGACTTGGATGCCGGCGGTTTGACAAGCTTGGACGGCCGCGATCGCTTCTGCCCGCGGCGGATCGATCATGCCTTGCAATCCGAGGAAAATCAGTCCCGATGCTAAATCTGGGTGATCGACGGAATTTTGCTCGTCGGGTACGGGTTTTTTTGCTAAAGCTAAAACGCGCAAACCTTGTTCGGCCATTGCATCGACTTGTTGGTGAATTTGCGGGCGATCGACTTCTACCGATTTTCCTTCAACATCTAAACTAGAACTGCACCGAGTCAGAATTGATTCGACGGAACCTTTAACGTACAAAATTTTACCTGTCGGAGTGCGGTGCAAAGTTGCCATGTATTGAAACTGCGATTCAAAGGGAATTGAATCGAGTCGCGGCATTGATTTTGCCAAAGTTTGCTGCATCAAATCTGCTTTTTTGGCAGCAGCAATTAACGCGCCTTCTGTCGGATCGCCGATAACAATCCAGTTATCATCTTTAAATTCCAGATAAGAATCGTTGCACAACATTCCAGCCTGCAAACATTCTTGCAAAGTTGGAGCTCGATCGACTGTAATGGGCAGTTGGTTGAGTTGAATTTCGCCGTCGGGATTGTAGCCGCTACCGGTGACTGAATAGGATGTGCCGCCAGAATAGATTTCTTGCACCGTCATCTGATTTTCCGTCAAAGTTCCGGTTTTGTCGGAACAGATGACTGTCGCGCCCCCTAGGGTTTCTACAGCGGGCAGTTTGCGGACAATGGCGTGGCGGCCCGCCATTCGGGAAACGCCGACGGCGAGGGTGACGGTGATGACGGCGGGGAGTCCTTCGGGAATTGCGCCGACAATCAGGGCGACGGCGGGTTCTACTGCTTCTGTAAAGGCTGAAACTCCGGGCGCGACTGGCCTCCCCAATCTCACTGCAAAGGTCAAGCTTGCCATTCCCAGCACGAAAAACAGCCAGTTTTGACTGAATTGATTGAATTTGCGGGTTAAAGGTGTGGTGAGATCGATGTGGCGGTCTAATAATTGGGAGATTTTACCTGTTTCTGTGTCGTTGGCGATCGCGACTACAATGCCGTTACCTTGACCGAATGTGACGAAGCTGCCAGCATAAGCCATGTTATCGCGTTCTGCTAGCGGTGTTTCTTCGGGCAAAACTAAGTCTCCCGATTCTCCGAGTTCTTTTTCCACCGCCACGGATTCGCCGGTCAGCCCCGATTCATCGATTTGCAAATCGCGCACTTTAACTAACCGTAAATCGGCGGGTACTTTGTCACCGGAAGTGAGGGTTACTAAGTCGCCGACAACGAGTTCTCTGGAGGGAATTTTTAACTTTTTGCCGCCCCGAATAACTGTAGCTTCTGTGGTGACTGCTTGGGCGAGGGCTTCGATTTTTTTCTCTGCCCCTGCTTCTTGGATGAAGCTGATAGTAGCGTTGATGGTGGTGACGCCCCAAATGATGCTGGCGTTGAGCAATTCCCCGATGACTGCTTTGATTAAACCCGCACTCAGCAAGATAATTAGGAGGGGTTGGTTGAATTGCAGGATGAATTTTAACCATGCCGGTTTTCCAGCTTTTACTACTAATTCGTTGGGGCCGAATTTTTGTTGGCGGCTGGCTGCTTCTGCTGGATCGAGGCCGTTTTCGATGTGGGTGTCCAGATCTTTTACGACCTTTGACCTGTCTAAATAGTGCCAAGATTTCGTGACTGATTCTTTGATGGCTGTTTCTGGCATGGTAATCCCTGACTGTTTCTAGACGTTGAATCGGTTTTTACGGGAAATTTCAAACAACAACTTATGGGAAATATCAGTAATTCTTTTAGGTTGAGAATTACTGAGTTGAGGTCGATCGAACTAAAGAGTTTTGGCGGTATAATGTAATTTTCATTACATTTTTTCCGAAAACTGCCGTTCGCGCGCTCTGTGCGTGCGAAGGTTGGTAGTGCGGACTTAAGTCCGCTCTATGCTGCGGAAGGGAGTCCGTACTACAAGCAAATCCGATCGCAATGCGAAGGCGCATTTTGGATAGCGGTTCGAGCGGTTGTTCTTGAAGATAGTGAGCGCACTAAGTGCTGTTAATTGCTTTAACGAGCTGTGCTTTTATAAATATTACAACAAATATATTGTTATAGTGCAATAGATTTTGGCAATTTACTTCTTAGGGTGGATCTTGTGAAGAGAACTTGTCCGCTAAAAAGGGTAAATGTCGATCGACTACTTGACATTTTGCAGCTTTTAGGTTATTATAAAAACCCAGAAAGACGACAAAAACTTAAGCACAAACGCACCGATAAATTGATTTTAGATTTTAGATTTTAGATTTTAGATTGGGCATTGGGAAGTGGGAATTGGGCATTGGATAATTTTCCCACTCTCCCACTCTCCCACTCTCCCGCTCTCCCCCTCTCCCACTCTCCCACTCTCCCCCTCATGGAAATAGTTGTGACGCTGGTATTAGGTTCGCTGTTGTTTGTCTGGGGAATGCGTTTCGGGCGGGTTTTGGTTCGCCAGGGAGTGACAGCTAATGACTTGTTTAAGGGCAGAAATTCGATCGCCCTGGCTTTTTTGGGTTTTTATATTGGTTTGCTGCTGCTGGCTTTAAATATGCCTCAAATGCCCATTTTCCGATCGAATGGCGCTTTCACGGAATGCAGGTAACTTGGACTTTGCTGAGAGTAATGTTGATGGGAGTCTGCGGTATTGGTTTTACTGTAAGTTGGCAGACGGCGCGATCGCAAGTAATTGCAGTAATTTTAATTGGCTTGTTGGGATTGGGAGGATTTACGAGTGCTGAAGCTTATTTTATGGTACCGATTTATCCTGAATTAGTAGATAATTTGCGGCCCAACGGCATATTTCGGCAAACTTCTAACAGCAGTTGCGCGCCGGCGGCTTTAGCAACGGTGTTGAAGCGTTGGGGAATGGATGCGACAGAATCGAGTGTAGCGCGTTTGGCCGGTACGAGTCGTTTAGGAACTTCGATGCCGCAGTTAATTGTAGCAGCAAGAGCATTGGGAATAAACGCAATAGAACTGCGGCCGACTTGGGAACAAATGCAGCAAATCAATCGTCCCGGAGTGCTGTCAATTTCGCTTGCTACTGGAGCTATCAAACGACCTCACGCAGTGGCTTTGCTGGCGATAAATGACAGTATAGCTGTTATTGGCGATCCGGCGCTGGGAAGGATTTTTTATTTAGACAGAGCAACTTTAGCTCGGCTTTGGCTGAAGGAATACGTGCCAATTTTTCGCTCGACCGATATTTTGTTAAGTGACCAGCAAGCTGTCGATTATTTGAGTAAGTTAGGCTATAATTCGGGGAATTTAAAAGCAGACATCGAGCGCTTTCAAAAAGATAAAAAAATGCAAGTTAGTGGGAAGTTAGATAAGATGACTGAATTAATGTTGAGCGGCCCTTTTTTGGAGGGCGTGCCGAGATTGGACGGGAAGTGATTATATTATAGAACCCATTTGACATCTTTTGACGACCGCCCGAGTCGCGCGCGATCTGCTCGTAACTAGAGATCGGTTCACAACGGGCGATCGGTTGCTTGAAGATGGTACAGTAGAGGCACTAAACTGCCGTTAACAGTAGCACCACATTAGAATGTATGAGATAGAATTTACCTCAGAAGCGATTGAAGACCTGAAATTGTTTAGGAAGTCCGAGCAACAGACGATTATTTCTGGCATTGATACTCAACTGAAGTATGAACCCACTGTAGAAACTCGTAACCGTTTTCCGATGCGTCCTAACGATGTTGCTGAGTGGGAATTGCGGATTGGTAAGTATCGGGTGTTCTACAATGTGGAAACTTTGGTTAAAATTGTCAGTATTGAAGCTGTGGGACTCAAAATCGGCGATCGGTTATTTGTACGCGGATAACAGAGAGAATTATGAGAGTTGTTACAATTCCCGAAGCACAAAAATTTCTCATTGAATTGCTCGAAAGTGTTAAAGAGGAAGGATTGATTTTACAGACTGCAGACGGACAACAATTTGTCTTGTTAGTGCTTGAAGATTGGCAAGGTTTTGATGTTGGGGATAGCGATGATTTCGAGCAGGAGGTCAATGCAACTTCAGAAAATCAGGCATTAATAGCATTCTTGGCCCAGCGTCGGAGTCAGGGAAAACGAATCCCAATGGCGGATGTCAAAAAACAGTTGGGACTGAGTTAACGTTGTCATCAAGTAAGAAAACGCGATCGAAAGCACTCGCCACCGCTCGCTGGGTAAGTTAGTGTCTTCTTATATCGACAAGGAAATAGCATTTGAAGCTGCTAATTTGAAGCAACAAAAAGGTTCTTTTTTTAGATGTCGAGTTGTTGTATTTACATATTTGAAAGGGCGGACAACAGCCGATCGCAACTCTCCTTTTCAGATTGTCCTGAAGTATCAATAACAATTCTATTTCCAGACCAAGGTTGAAAATCGCGATTTTCTACGTCTTGCCATGTGGGAAGTCGTAATCCTGGAATGCTCGAAGCACGGGTTTCAATTCGATCGCGATGTTCGGAGCGATCGGAGCAAACAATCTCGATATTGATATACTTTGCATCAGCTTCTAATGCTACTTTTTCCCACGCGCTTCTCGTCAATTCAACGGGATTGCAGGAATCGGCAACAACGCTAATTCCTAATTGCAAGTTATCGGCAGCAATCCTGTATGCAAGTTCGTAACCTTCACCTTGAATTTCGATCGCGCATAAATCTCTGATTTCTTGTTCGATGGTATCGATCCGCAAATAAACAGCGGAAATTTGTTTGGCAAGTGCTTGCGAAAGAGTCGTCTTTCCGGTTCCGGGTAATCCCGAAAAGATATAGAGAGTTGGCATAAGTAAATAAGTGGGAAAATAGATAAGTGGTCAAGCAGAATTAATTATACATTCTCTACTCCGTTCCCTGTTGCCTGTTCTCTGTTCCCTCTCTCAACTAGGTAATTTATTTTGCACAACTACTTACTGCAATTGCTTCGCTAACAGTTCGCAATCACAAAAAACGTTAACTGAACTGAATTAATTTATTGCCTGCTAGGACCGATCCGGATGCTCTACCTCCTTAAATAGTGCTTTACAACTCAAGAAATATCCTGTAAACTACAAAAAATATTAATACTCCCACAAATTGCAATGCAACTGTTAGTTCTATGAGCGATTTTAAATTTTGGACTCCCGTTTATCAATTGTTTAAGCCGGATGAACCTTTGATGAACAAAGATTTGCAAGATCTCTACGTTCGTCGGGATGATAGCCCTGTAGATAGGCTGGTGAATTTGTTGGCAATGGATGATACTTCTGCTAAGTTTCTGCTGGCGGGACACCGGGGTGGCGGTAAAACTACGGAATTGCGGCGGCTGGAGCAAAAATGTGTTTCAGATTACATTGTGGTTTGGGTTGATACGGATACGGCTTTGGATAAGTACAATATTGGTTATGCAGAAGTTGTAGTTCTAATCGGGCTGCAAATTGTTGCAAAATTGACTGAGTTGGGTTGGAAACTTCCTGGCAAGCTAGAACAAGAATTATTAGCAAGTTTTGCGCGCATTACCTATCAAGATAAGTTAACTGGCGGAGGACATTTAGAACTGCCAAAACTTTTTCAAGATTTGGGGATGTTGCTGAAAGTTGGGTTTCAGCGAGAAACTACAACTACTCGCGAAGTTCGCCCAGCACTCAGCGAAATTGTTGCTAAGGTTAATGAAATTATTGCGGCAGCCCAACGGGATAAACCGAAGCTTCTGGTGATTGTGGATGGTTTAGATCGGAAGGATTTTGGGATTGCACTGGAAATGTTTTCGAGTTCTTTGATGACAGATCTCAACTGTCATATTGTTTATGCGATTCCGATTTCTTTGCGTTATTCTTCCGCTTTTCGCCAGCCGATGCAGAGTTTTGATAAATGTCTCGATTTGGCTAATATTCCGGTCTTTAAATGCGATGATAAGGCTCGATCGACTGATGAGATCGATCGAGCGGGACGGCATATTCTGGCAACGGTAATTCAAAAGCGCGTGGGTAAGCTAAATACCAGCTACAGCAAATTGTTTCATGCTGAGGCCTTGGATTTGCTGTGCGAAAAAAGTGGAGGCGTCATGCGAGATTTAGTGCGGCTGGCGCGGACATCTGGAGAGGTTGCTTTGCGGAAGAAATGCAGCGAGATTAGTTTGACTGTTGCTAAGGATGCTGTACGGGAAGACCGGCAAAGTTATACAATTGAAGATTATCAGTTTCCTGAGTTGCACAAGGTGCGTAAAACAGGGCAATTGAGCACTAATGATTTTGATTCTCCCAAGTACGGCAGGATTGTCATCTGCGACGAACTTTTGCATAACAAGCTAATATTAGGATATCAAGATCCCGAATACGGACGCTGGTTTGATGTTAATCCAATTTTATCACCCGATTTGGAACGCTGGCGATCGATGAATCCTGAAAATTTACGATCTCTCTAAAATATCTGCGTTTATCTGCGTTTATCTGCCTGAAATCTGCGGTTTCTCGATCGAGGTTGTTATCTGACATCTTGTACCAATGTTAATTGAGGGTTGTTCGTGGGGTTGGGCGGGTTTATTTAATCTGTTTGCTGCGTTTAAAATCGTTGGCGAACCCGCCCCTACAGGATGGTTGAAAATGGTGCAAGATATTAGATTTATCTGACATCTTGCACCTGGGGCAGAAACCGGGTTTCTGGCAAAGACTCTGCAACAAAACATATATTTTTTGTCAGAAACCCGGTTTCTCAATGATGGTTGAGGATGGTGCAAAATATTAGATTTATGGGAGAGGTTTGATGGTGGCAAATTCTGAAGATAATAGTTTACCATCTTTGGATGCTGTTGAGCAAGAAGAATTGGCTAAGTTGGTTTATGCCGTGGCCTTGAGTCAGGGCAGTCTTTCTCTGTTTGCGATCGCACCTGATAGCGCTCCCAATCATCCCGTTGTTCTATCTTTTATAGCAGAACTTCAGCAGTTGGAAGATAATAACTTCCAGTTTTTAACCTTTCATTATAGCGAAGAGTCATTATTTAATTTTTTGCACCAACTGCCAGCACCTTCAACCCAAATCGGACAACCGCGCCGCATTGTGATGGCCTTTGGTTTGGAACAGTTGCGACCCGATTTGTTGCGGCAGGAAATGGAGCAGCTTAACTTGGGGCGAGAACGGATTTTTGAACATAATTTAGTTTTAGTTTTTTGGCTGAATCGCGCAACTTTTTTAGACGAGTTTCGGCGGCAGGCTGCTGATTTTTGGGATTGGCGGGGTAAAATTGCTACTTTCACTACGCGCCCCCTTCTCGATCCGTTGTTGTATCCCTATTTACAATGGTTGATTTCCGAAAATTCACGCCTCAGAGTTAGTGGGGTGATGCAGGTTAACCGACAGGTTGATATTTCGCTCGATCGCATTTATGTATCGCTTCAGGGTTCTTGGGAAGAGAGGCGCAGTCAGTCTTTTAAAGAGCGGATAGTTTCAGCAGCAACTCATATTAATATGAACCAACTTAGTTTGGGAATTGGGCCGGGTTCTCGCGGATTGGAGGATGGGTTGAATTATGAAAGAATGCCGCAACCTAAGTTTGCTGATGAATTGAAGCTGGAAACTACTTTAGAAAGCCATTTAGAATCCGATACCCGGCAGCAGCGCGTGACTAAAATTGCCGATCTTTCCGAAGCAGTTCGCAAGCATACTTATTGTTTGATTTTAGGCGATCCGGGAGCCGGGAAAACAACTTTGCTGCGCTATTTAGCGAGGCATTTTGCCTTAGCTCAGCGCGATCGCACTTCGGTTGTTCGAGGAGGTAAAAAAGAGGAACTCGGAGACTCGCGACTGCCAATTTTATTTCGGATTGCTGATTATGCCGAACGGCTCGCAGATACTCCCGATTTGAGCATAGTCGATTATCTCCAGCAGTTTTACCGACAGTGGGAAGATCGCTTTGATTCCTCGGATGGGGACTCGGTGGCTAATCTACTGCTCAACCGCCTCGAAATCGGTGATTGTTTGGTTTTGCTGGATGGTTTGGATGAGGTTTTCGATCGAGAAAATCGAGCGCAAGTAGTTCAACAAATCAATCGCTTGGTCGATGAATATCGCAACAATAAATTTGTCGTTACCAGTCGGATTGCCGGTTACAAACAGGCAGCTTTGGGGAGTCGGTTTCAGGAATTTACGATCGCGCCGATGGGAGACGAGCAAATCGATGATTTCCTCCAGCGCTGGTGCTTGGCTGTGGAAATGGCGCAACGTCCAGAGGTTGATGCTAACTTGCAGCAGCGAGATGCAGAGCGAGAAGCCCGAGAGATTGTGCGCGAGATTTCGAGCAATCCAGGAGTGAGGCGATTTGCGGCAAATCCTTTGTTATTGACAATTTTAGCGTTGATTCACCGCAATGGAACTCAACTGCCGCAACGACGGGTAGAACTTTACCAATTAGCTGTCAAAACCCTGATTGAAGATTGGCAAATCGGCCGCAATATTTCCTATCAAGCGCCGCACCGCCAACCTATTTTGGTTGAAGAAACTGTCATAGCATTGCTGGCTCCTCTAGCGCTGCAAATGCACGAGGAAAAGCCCTCTGGTGTGGTTTCTCAGGCGGAAGTTGAAAAATGGCTGACACCGCATATGGCAGAATTACAGGGGGTAAATGAGCTCGCAGCGCTGGAATTGGTGCGGCAGTTTTTGCGGAAGGTGCGGGAGACAACGGGGCTATTTGTAGAGCGGGCTCCTGAGATGTATGGGTTCATGCACCTGACGTTTGAGGAATATTTTGCGGCCCGGCAGATTGCGGACAATGAGATTAGCGAAATTGTGGAAATTATTAGTCCTTATCGCAATCAAGCAAGGTGGAACGAACCGATTTTGTTGGCATTGGGATATTTAAGTACGGATCGCAAGCGGTTGAATCGCCTTCTGCAGCAATTATTTAGTAATTTGTCCGACTATCAACCAAATATTGTCGGTCAAGAAATACAGCTCAAAAAGGTGGCGGATGCCGATCGAATTTTAGTTTGGCACGCGCTACCAGCAGGAGATGTGCGCGAGTCTGAGGGACTGTGGCAAGACTTGCTATTTGTGGGTCAAGTGTTGGCGGAAGTGCGGGTAATGTCAGCATTTTGCGCGCCGCAAGTCGATCGATTGGTGTTGACTTATTTGGGATTGGATGAGGGTTTTGATGGCGAACCGATCCAGCAATTGTTGAAGCGGTTGCGAGGAATTGAGGCATTTAACCATCATGTTTGGGATCGGTTGCAGCTAGCAGTAGATAACCGACAGTTGTCGCGCGAGCAGCGGAATCGGGCGCTGGCAGCCATGCTGTATGTTGCTTGCGGAAATACTGGAGAGTTGTTAGCCCAGCGGGTAGCGGAGATTGTAGGGCAATTAACGCCATCGTTGTTTAACGATTTGCGGGAGTTGGTGGCGGAATTGGGTGGAGAGATGACGCCTGCGCTGGAGCGGGGTTTGGAGTCGGAAAATCTCAGTTTTGAGTATCGCAAATCCTTAGAATTTGTGACAGCAATTTCGTATTTGAGAGCAGGTAATTACGATCGGGCGATCGAACGTTTGCAACTGCTAGCAGATGGAGATGATTGCTATTTAGATGGTTTCGTTGAATGGGCGATCGCGATTGCCTATGAGAAAAAAGATGATTGCGATCGGGGATTGCAATACTACCAGCAATGTTCGGATAAGTTGAATCTTGATGCGGAGTCTGCTGAATCGTTAATTTTGTGGATATATTGGGGTGTCTGTTACAGATCTCACAGACAATATGAAAAATCCTTAGAATTGTTTCAGCAGGCGATCGTTATTGCACGGCGATCGAACAATCGAAAGGCTGAATGCTATCTTCTCTGGAATATTGGTAAGAGTTATCAAAAGTGGGGCAAGTATCAGCAAGCTTTGGAAGCAGAACAGCAGGATTTAGCGATTTGTCAACGGCTGGATGACCAGTCGGGGATTGCACATTCCTATTATCAATTTGGACGAATCTATCAAGCATGGAACA
>JAAUPF010000034.1 GCA_012034575.1 Richelia sp. CSU_2_1
TCCCTCTTTTTAAGGGGACTGGAAGACTCTTGCTCCCTCTTTTTAAGGGGACTGGAAGACTCTTGCTCCCCCCTTCTTAAGGGGGGCTGGGGGGGATCTAGACTTTGAAAACACGCCCTAGAGTGGATCGAAATTAATTTGCTGTTACGCACCAGACAAAAGTTTAAGATTCAAATTTTCAACTCTTGTTGCAGTCGATCGATAATACTATTGCGCTCGATCGTGCCGAGAATTTCTTGAATTACCGTATCCTGTCCCAAAGGTCCCCAAGTGCAGCCTTTTTCTAAATAAACCTGGGCGGCGCGACCCACAGCATAGGTTCCGTAAGCAGCTAAACTAGCTTGAGTAACGGCAACTCCAGCAAAGGTAGAAAACCCGATTTGCGGGGCCGCAACTGCAGCACTTTTGCCGAATCCCAAGAGAAAACTGCTGCCCAACTCTCCCAGAAGTACGCCACCCGCACTCGATAAAATAGTCTGCCAAAGTTTCCCCGCTTCGTAACCCGTCATCGGCAATCCGTAAAGTCTAGATAAAGAGCGAATTAACGCTAAATCTGCAACTGTTGCTCCTAAAATATCTAAAAAAGCAACAGGATTTAAACCGACAGCTATGGCTTTGTATTTAGCAAATTGCCAGATCAAATCTTCGGCTTCTGTTTGTCGCAGTTTGAGCACTTGATGGGCTATAATTGCTTCGGCATCTCTAGCTTCAATCAGAGCGTTGAGCGCCATGAGCGATCGACCTTCTCTATTAAGAATTGTCAGAATTGTTTGTTGCAATTCCCCTACCTGTGCGGGCGGCGCTTCCCATTCGTGGGTAACAGTTCCGTCGGGCCATTCTACCCGCACTTGCACCGGTGCGGGTTCTGCTGCTACCATAACTATTTCTAAGGGTGGGGAATTTTTAACAGCAGGTTTATTAGAGATTTTGTTGGGGCGATCGGGCAAATTTTCGCTGTTGGTTTCGTCTGTTGCTTCGGTCGATTTTTGTTCGGAATTTCCCAGCGATCGCAAGCTTTGATAAATCGCTTGCCTGTCTACTTCTGGATACAGATCTATTTTATTGAAAACTAAAATCAGCGGTTTTTGAACTTTTTGCAATTCGCACAGCGCTTGATACTCAGTGCGGGTGATATCCCCAGAAACTACAAACAGAATTAAGTCAGCTTGGCGAGTAATTTGTTTTGCCATGTCGCCGCGCACTTCGCCGCCAACTTCATCAATTCCAGGAGTATCGATTAACTCTACTTGAATTTTTTCGGCGCTTTTTTCGGCGCTTTTTTCCGTATCTTCGCCGGGAACAGCAGGAATTGTCCAGCGCACGGATCTAGGCCATTGAGTGACGCCGTTGAGAGGGCCTGTTTGGAGGATTTTTTGACCTAAAAGTGCGTTTAATACGGCTGACTTACCGCGGCTGACCATACCGAACGTAGCAATGCGAATGACATTGCGATCGAGCTTTTCTGAAGTATAAGTTAAGATATCTAACTGATTTTGCAGGGCTGCTTCTAATTCAGTAGTTGAGTTTTTTTGTTTTTGGCGCAAGTAAGCATAGCGTTCCAGTGCCAGACGCAAACTGGCGCGGGCTAGGGATAAGCGATTTTCTTGAATAGAATTATCAGCCATTAAGGAAGAGTTTTGAGTTTTGAGTTTTGAGTTTTGAGTTTTAAGTTACCAATTGAGAGTTGTCAATTTCAAAGGATCGATCGGCCGCAACCAATTTTTAATTATTTCAGAACTTACACACTGGCTCGATTTGTAGGGTGCGCACTGCGCACCGCAAACGCCACAGACTGGCTTTATTTGTAGGGTGCGCACTGCGCACCGCAAACACTAATAGTGTATCAAACTAATCTTTGCATAAGTCCTGTATCAGTTTTGGAAGTTGCGCGGCCCGCTGTAACCAGATATCTCAGCGAGTTTTTCTAAAGATTGCGTCCCCGAATAAAACTGACCTTTAATCTCCCACGTCGGGAAACCTTTAATATTTGCAGCAACAGCTTGGCATTCTGAGGCCCGAGAATTTTGCCCTTTCGGATCGCACTCAAAATAATCAATTATTTTGGCTGCTTCTTTGCCAAACAGCATTTTTTGATCGTGACAGTGGGGACACCAATAAGCGCCGTATTCTTTAGCGCCGATTTGTCGCAGGTGGCGGGCTAAAGCAATTTGTGCGGGCCCGGAAGTTGTGGTGACAGCAGGAGGTGCAATTCCTGGAGTATTGACAGTAGTAACAGGCGCGCTGACGCTGTTGTAAAGTCCCAAAGCGCCGATCGAACTTACCATTGCTACTAAAATTCCTGTAAATACCAACTGTCCGATATCTTCCCACTCGCGGCCGACTAATACCAGCACGAATAGCGACAGCGCAAATACAGCCGAACTGACGCAATAAATGCACAATTCCTGAATTTCAACAGCCATTAAATACATCAAATAGCTGCTGAAAATTACCATCGCAGCAGTAATGATAAATAGCCCCTGCCAAGTCCCGTTTTCTACTTTGGCATAAAGTCCTTTATTAGTGTCGGGATTGACATATTTGGGAGCGAGTGCCAGGAGGGCGATCGCTAAATATGCCAAAAAACCCAACAAGCTTAAAGGCACTACGCCAAAGACAGTTGCGTAGGGACTGTTGAGAACTTTATCGCAGCCGCTGGTAGGACAAAGGACTGAGCCGGTCGTGAATTTAGCTATCGTGAGATAGGCAGTTTCTAGGATGCCGATAGTTGCGATCGAGGCGATCGCAGTCCGAGACCAGCGATGAATCCAAGGTGTTGAACGTCGGCGAATCATCTTTTTGGTAATTGGTAATTGGTAATTGGTAATTGACAGTTGATAGTCGATAGTTGACAGTTGATAAAATTTATCTGCGTTTATCTGCGTCAATCGGCTTCAATCTGCGGTTGCAAGTTGACCGTTGACTGTTGATAGTTGAACGTTGAACTCTGCAATTTTAGATAGCTGATTTTAGAACGAAGTTATAGATCGGTTCTTCAATTTTTCCAATCCCAAATCCCCAATCTAAAATCTAAAATCTAAAATCTAAAACTACCCATTACCCATTGCCCATTTTACTTTTGACTTTCCCCAGTTCTGGGGCTGGCGGGCCACCGTCACGGGCATTTTTGTTGGCTTCTTTTTCTGACAAGCCCCGGCGGGCTGCTTCGACAAACTGACTGACGCGGATCGGGTCGATGGGTTGTTCGATGTGGCCCTTGCGCTTCAGCGAACTCGAAACAATTACGCCATCAGCCGCCTGCATCAAAGTAGCAATGTTTTCCCAAGAGGCACCGCTGCCGATGAAAACTGGAATGCCCGCGGCGGCTGCGCTGGCGAGTTCCAAATCTTCCAGATTGGGAGGGCTGCCCGTCGTCCAGCCGGAGAGAATTACGGCGTCAGCTAAAGCGCGCCCGATCGTCTCTTGAACTGCTGTGGTCAAGTTGGGGCTGCCTAGGGGTCGCCCGTGCTTGACTAACACGTCTGCTAATATTTTGACATCGCTGCCCAATTCTCGCCTGTAGCGCAGTAGCTGGTGAGCTTGACCTTCGATTAAGCCCTGATCGGTAGCCATGATGCCGTTGAGGACGTTGACGCGGATGAATTGAGCGCTGGTACAGGAGGCGATCGCGATCGCGCTGTGGGCGTCGTTGCGCAGTACGTTAATTCCGATCGGTAACGTTACCAGATTTGTCAGCCTTTCGACTACTAGCGTCATCGCGCTGACAACGGCTGGATCTACTCTGTCTTTGGCAAAGGGAGCATCGAAAAAGTTTTCAACTATGATACCGTTAGCGCCGCCAGAAGCCAGCGCTGTAGCCTCTTGTTCGGCCCTTCCGATAATAGCTTTGAGGTCTCCCCCCCATCGGGGAGAAGTCGGCAGGGGCTGTAAATGTACGACACCGATTATGGGATTCGGGGTTTTGAATATCTGTTTTAAGTCCACGGTTTCCTGAAACCACCAAGTTGACGCTACGGCTGCCGGCGGATTTTGACGGTATATTTTAGAATTCTATATCCACAGAGGCGAATCGATTTTAGATTTTGGATTTTAGATTTTAGATTTTGGAGTGTTTCATGCCAGCGATCGGGACTCCAACTACCGGATTGCCAAACGCAAATTCTCCTTTTGACCTCCAGGATCTCAACTTCTATGCTTTTACTGCTTCTGCCTTCTGCCTCCTGCCTTCTAGCAATTGTGACGGTTAGCGCAGTATTGTTGGTGCTACTGGAATTGCTGCTGCGATTGCTGGGTTTGGGCAATCCTTTGATTTATGTTGCTGATGCGGAGTGCGGCTATTTGTTAGCCCCAAATCAAAAGATGCGCCGTTTGGGCAACCTAATTCAGATTAACGAATATTCCATGCGTACCGGGACGATCGACCCGCTTCCCGACTCCGACACTCTGCGCGTCTTGCTGCTGGGCGATTCGGTGGCTAACGGCGGTTGGTGGACGCATCAGACAGATACCATTTCGGAACTGATGGCCCGACAGTTGAGACAGGAATTTCAAAATTTGCAAGTACCACAAACAACCCCAAAAGTCAACTATTCTGACTTTGAAGTTCTCAATGCCTCTGCCAACTCCTGGGGACCGAGGAATCAGCTTGCTTACGCCAAGCGGTTCGGCTTGTTTGGGTCGAAAGTTGTGGTGCTGCTGCTGAATACAGACGACTTGTTTGCGTCGGCCCCCAATGCTGCCGTAGTGGGGCGCGATCGAGCTTATCCCGATCGCCAACTCCCATTAGCTACATTAGAACTGCTAACCCGCTACTTGCTGCCAGCAGTACCACCGCCAACAGCACCCCAAACAGAAAACACCGATAAAGTGGGCTGCAACTTAGAAGCGATCCGCCAAATTAAAAGCATAGCCGAGGAAGCCAGCGTTCCGTTTTTACTGGCCCTGACCCCCAAAAAGCACGAATTCGGCAGACCGGGCCCCCGCGACTGGGAAGTCAAGGCCAGAAAGCGTCTCGCCGAACTCGTCGCCACAGAGAAAATTACTTACATAGATTTTCTCCCGATTTTCAATTCAGCAGCGGAACTTGCAACTTTGTATCGAGACAGCATTCACTTGAGTCCTCAAGGAAATCAGTTAGTTAGTAAAACTATCAGCCATCAAATAGCAGCCCTGTTGGCATAAATTGCGACATCGAATACTAATGAACCTGCAAAGTAGGCTCCAACTCTTTCGGATTCGGATACCAAGCTTGACCGTCAAGAGCCATTTGTTCGATGGAACTTGCAAGTCGCAGAGCTTTCAAAGCTTGCTCCCCTCCCACAGAAGGCTGGTTTCCACCCCGCACGCAATTAATAAAATGCTCCAATTCTGCATGGAGCGGCTCTATATTGCTGGTGTAAACTTTTTCGATCAACCCATCTTGACGGTAAAGCACCTGACCGTAATCCGTCACGTAATTGGCGGTTGTTTGTCGGTGAATCAAGATTTCGTTGTTGAGAAAATCTGCCTCTGTCAGAGAATTTTTACAGTGAGCGGCTATGGAACGAAGTTTGCGGTGCGTCACTTTGCTCGCAGTCAGAGTAGCAACAATGCCGTTTGCAAAGTTCAGCGTAGCTGTCACGTAGTCCAAATAACCTGAATCTGATGCCCTGCTGCCGCTGGCTGTCAGTTTCACTACTTGGGAATTTGCCAATTCCAGAAGCAAGTCGATGTCGTGGATCATTAGATCCAAAACTACCGATACGTCGTTTGCCCGATGGGAATAGGGACTCATCCGATGAGCTTCCAATGCCAGCAATTCTTCAGTTTTCAGCACTTTGCCGAGTTCCTGAAAAGCTGGGTTGAAGCGCTCGATGTGACCCACTTGCAGAATCCGGTGGGATTCTGCTGCGGCATTAACCAAAGATTCAGCCTCAGCAATACTAGCCGCGATCGGCTTTTCAATTAAAACGTGAACCCCTGCTTGGAGACAAGTCATCCCCACAGGGTGATGCAGGCGAGTTGGCACGGCGATGCAAACTGCATCGACATGGGCGAGCAAATCCCGGTAGTCTTCAAAAAAGCGAACCCGGTATTTGCTGGCTACATCAATTCCCCGCTCTACATTTATATCTGCAACGCCCACGAGCTCGATGTCTTTTAGCAAGCTCAAAACTCGTGCGTGGTGCTGGCCCATATTGCCAACCCCAATGACCCCTATGCGAAGGGGTTCGGGTTGACCTCGGTGGGCGAAAACGTTTGCGTATCCCAATGACATCCTATCTAGCACTCCTGGATTCTCCTCCACCACAGGAATCAAGCCAATTGGCTTCCCTAAGCTACTCACAGCCATCCAGATAGTACCACAGTCAACCGATTTGTGAAGGATTTTTAAGTTCAGTTGAGAATGCGGCATACGGCTCTCAAGCAGCAGTCACTTGCGTTGGGGCGGAGCCGGGGAGAGTTTTTAGCCGGGAATTGCGTATTGACAAAAATAATTTAGTGTGAGTGTGTGATGCGGTCGATCGCCCGCAACATTACCACAACACAAATTACGAGACGCTATGACTGACGGACAGCCAGAAACCTAGTGTTTCGCAATATTTTGAGGTTACTGACAGATTTGGTAAAAAAACGATTGCTTTGATAAATTTGCCAGCAGATTTTCCCGCTATTTTAAAACCCGATCGCCGTCAAAGAATGACTTATAAAAGTAATAAATAATACACGATTTAAAGACTGTATAAGTAAAAGTTCGAGTGCGGAAGTTTGGCAATCTGGGAATCTCAAAAAAATATGTGAAGAGTGTGTGAAGTTACTTGCGATCGCTCCCTATCATAAACTACGCTCAAAAGTACACGTAGGTAGAAACCCCCTCCGGATCGAGTAATTATACTTAAACGAAACCCCGATCGCAAACAAAAACCGACACTGCGAAGCGCGCTTCCCAGTAAAACTATTAGTTTGACGGGCGATCGCGCTTAACAACAAACAGCTTAAGAGCAGCTTAAATAATTAAATGTCTGACAAAAATCGACAGCCAAATTTATTCAGGTTAATCTAATCAGGAGGTATCACATGAATCTGAAACAAAAACAAAGAGTGGGAAGGGCGATCGCTAGCACAATTCTCAGTTGTGCAGCTTTATCATTGGCGGTAGTTGACAAAGCACAAGCGGCGGTTCTTACTTACAATTTTCAAGTAGCAGAGAATGGTGGTAGCGGTTTCTTTAAGTTTAAAAATTCCTCGCTGGCACGCATAGGAACGGAAGAAATATCGGTTTTTGAAGGTAGATTTAATACTTCCATTACTGCTACTTTCTCTAGCCCTTACGAACTGCAAGGTAAAGAATTCTACGATTTGGCAGGGGCTACAGCGCTATTTTTTCAAGGGGAATTTCGCGGGCTGCGCGCCAGGGGAAGTGACTCATCAACCAGAGAAATTAACTTCCCTGGAGATGAACTCGTAGGGCCTTATTACACCCGATATGATGGTGGGGCATCTTGGTCTATGGATACCGATGGGCTGCAGATTCCCGATAATAGATGGAGATCTTTGTTCTGGGGATTTAATGAGGTACTAATTACGACCGGAACTGGCAGTCAAATAATCGATCGAGGTGCGGGCAGATCGCTCCAATCTGTCCGCGTTTCTTACAACCTAGTAGATACTGCCGAACCAATTCCCGAACCGATAACATTTGCGGGTACAGCCTTAGCACTGGCTGGTTTGAGTTGGTTGAAATCTCAGAAAAAAAAGGCGGTTTGACCGGTTAGATCGCCCCTCTTAAGCAACAGGTTAAGAGGGGCTTAATAGTTAGATATATGACAAAAAATGACAGAAAATGGCTCGGGTTAATTAGATCGGGAGGCATCACATGAATCTGAAACAAAAACAAAGAGTGGGAAGCGCGATCGCTAGCACAATTCTCAGTTGTGCAGCTTTATCATTGGCGGTAGTTGACAAAGCACAAGCCGCCGTCCTTACTTACAATTTTCAAGTAGGAGATGGTGGAGGCAATGGTTTTTTTAAGTTGAATAACTCATCGCTGACAGGCATAGGAGATGAAGAAGTTGCCGTGTCTGAGGGAAAATTCAACACTATTTTGACAGTTTCCTCCGGTAAAAATAACTACGATTTGGTAGGGGCGATCGCTTTGTTTTATCAAGGCAAATTTCGGGGATTGCAAGCAAGTGGTAGCGACTCACAGATTACGGAAATTGACATTCCTCCAGAAGTAGAAGGAGGACCTTATTACATCAAATACGATGGCAGAGCATTTTGGTCGATGGCTACTAACGGGCGATCGAGTCCTGATATTTGGAAATCCTATTTATCGGGGTATCGCGAGGTATTGATTAGTGACAGAAATCGGGTACTGGCTATAGACGGGCGTAGAATTTTCAATGATAGTGAAATTGCCTACACCCTAGTAGATACCGCAGCCGAACCAGTTCCTGAACCGATAACATTTGCAGGTACAGCTTTAGCACTGGGTGGTTTAAGCTGGTTGAAATACAAGAAAAAAACGGCAGTTTGATGGGCGCGATCGCTCTTAAAGATTAACAATTTAAGAGCGAATTAAGCCTTAGCGATTCATCTTTCGAGGACACCTTAGGACCACGCAGTGCCGTGTCCCTACTTTCCCTGGCATAGGCTTTCGATCGCATTACATACTTTATGCTTTTTGTCAACCCATTTTACTGAATTAGCGTTTTCAATGCTGCTGAGGTCGTTTGTCGATCGGCAACCTCACTCTTTCCTCACTCTTTGTGTAGAATTGTTAAGCATAGCGCTCAAAAATCCGTAAAAGCCGGAAACCCTGTGTTATCTTATATAGTAAGGATTTCAACAATTCCATACATTAAGTACAGCTAGATCGGCAGGCAGCTCGAGCGGTGTCTGTAAGAGCTTGGTAGAGCCAGCCTTGTTAGTCCGATCGCAGCCGAAACTTCTGACATAAATTTTCAGCTTTTGCGGGGAGAAAATTGTCAGAAGTTAAGAGTAGGGCATTTTGCGTGCACGTTAGCTCGCCGTAGCTAAAGTGGACTACTTTCGGCTGTGCAAGCATGAGCAAAGCAGTAAATCAAGCAGTAAATAATTGTTGGTAGGAAACAGCTAGTTGTTTCCTCAAGCTCGATATGGAAAAGCACACTACAGAGCCCGAACTCGGTTTGGCGCGCTGACTGAATGTAGCAGGTTTTGAACGAGTCCTCCCCTACTCGACACGATGCTCCTCGACTTATGGCTATGACTATGATTTATCGCGATATTCCTCTAATTATTCCCATCCTAGCAGCGGGCTATGTAATGACTATTTATCTGCTGCTGATGCTAGCAGAACGCACCGCCAAAATCACCCGACTCGGGGAGTAACCCTGGCGGGAAGCAAAATCCCCACCCTGGGGACGGCAACTCAAAGCTCAATCAAAACTGAATAATTCCTAATTATCAATATTACAAACCATAACCCTGCCTTGAATGCGATCGCATTCAAGGCGGGGTTATGATTTAAATAGAAGGCTGTGATTTTCTGGGGTGCGCCCGATCGACAAGTGCAGGAATAGCGGGTCAGTCGCTGCTACAAAAACCAGCGACTACACTAAAATAAACGCTACTGTTGCGCAACTTGCTCAACCGTCTCCATCAAAAACTACAGCTATGCTCCACCTTCCCGGCTACAAAATTTTCCGGAAAATCTATGAAAGCGATAAATGCCTAGTGTACCGCGGGGTGCGATCGCGCGACGGAATAGCTGCAATTTTCAAGGTACTCAAACAAGACTATCCGACTCCGGCAGAACTAGCCCGCTACAGACAAGAATACGACATCTTGCGCAGCTTAAATCTCAAAGGAGTTGTGACAGCTTACAGCTTAGAAAACTACGAGCGGACTCTGGCAATAGTTTTAGAAGATTTCGGAGGCGAATCCTTAAAAAGGCTGATGCAAGAGCGCAACTTTACCCTGCAAGAAATACTGAGCATCGCCATTCAAATAGCCGAAATTTTAGGCGAAATTCATGCTGCAAATGCGATCCACAAAGATATCAACCCTGCCAACATTGTTTTTAACCGCAACACCAAACAACTTAAAATCATTGATTTTGGCATTTCTGCTGTATTAAAGCCGCAAAAAATAGCGTCGCCCCCCCCCACAGAATTCCCAGAGTCCAGGAAAAATACCAATGTTTTAGAAGGCACGCTCGCCTATATATCTCCAGAACAAACTGGCAGAATGAACCGTTCTCTCGACTACCGCACGGACTTTTACTCTTTCGGCGTAACGCTGTATGAAATGTTCGCTAAAAAACTGCCCTTTGCCAACACCGACCCCAGAGAACTGGTACACTGCCACATTGCCAAACAGCCAATAGCACCAGAGAAAATCAATCCAGAAATTCCGCTGGCGCTGTCTGAAATCGTCATGAAGCTGTTAGCAAAAAATCCAGAGGAACGCTACCAAAGCGCCTGGGGTATCAAAGCAGATTTAGAAGAATGTTTAAACCAGTTGCAAAGATGCGGAACCATATCAGAATTTAGCCTCGGGAGTCGAGATATTTTCGACAAATTTCAGATTCCTGAAAAACTCTACGGACGGGAGAAGGAACTTGCAACTTTACTGGCAGCATTTGAGCGAATTAGCCAGCCTGCTGAAAATAAAAATTCCACTGCCATGAAGCGCAGGGAGATGATGTTGGTAGCAGGTGATTCCGGCACGGGCAAGTCGTCGCTGGTTAAAGAAATTCAGAAACCTGTTACCGAAAAACGGGGCTATTTCATCGCAGGAAAATTCGATCGATTGCAGCAAAATATTCCTTATAGCGCCCTAGTTAAAGCCTTTCAGGGATCGATCCAGCAAATTTTAACAGAGAGCGAAACAAAGTTTCAAGAGTGGCGATCGAAATTATTAACAGCTCTCGATAATAACGCCCAAATCATTATTGATGTGATTCCCGAAGTAGAATCTATTATCGGTAAACAGCCTGCTGTGGAAGAATTGGGAACAACCGAGTCTCAAAATCGTTTTAATTCAGTTTTTCAAAAATTCCTGGGCGTATTTGTTTCTCAGGAACATCCCTTAGTAATTTTCTTGGATGATTTGCAGTGGGCAGACTCCGCTACGCTGCAATTAATCCAACTGATGATGGCTCGGGGAATGAGTGAGGAAGACAGTGAAAATTGTGATGTTTCCGAACCTAGAGCGGCGAGCAAATCATCTTCCGCATCCTCAGAATACCTGCTGGTAATTGGGGCATATCGCAATAAAGAAATCGGTGCCGAGCATCCTTTGCTATCTGTAGTGGAAGAACTGCGAAAAGACGGGGTAAGGGTCGATCGAATTACATTACTTCCTTTAACAATAGCGCAGGTTACTAATTTAATTGCTGATACATTGCGCAGCGACAATGTATCGGTAAAACCGCTGGCAGAATTAGTAATGCGGAAAACCAACGGCAATCCTTTTTTTGTGAGCGAATTTTTGAAGACACTGCACGCGCAAAACTTGATAACTTTTAACTTTCCTTACTGCATTCAGTCTGTTGATAATGCTGCTTCCTGTCCGAATTCGGAGCCCGAATGTACGGATAATTGGGACGGCTGTCAATGGGGTTGGCAGTGGGATATTGCTGAAATCGAGAAGGTGGGAATTACCAGTAATGTGGTGGAGTTGATGGTAAACAAATTGAAGCAATTGCCGGAGGCGACGCAGGAGGTTTTGCGCTTAGCCTCTTGTATGGGAACGGATTTTGATTTGCCAACACTTTCGATTATTTGCCAAAAATCCGGGCAGTTAATTTCTGACACCCTCCAAGCTGCACTTGAGTCGGGTTTGATTTTGCCGGTGCCTGAGTTAAAGGGGAAATATAAGTTTTTGCACGATCGAGTGCGGCAAGCGGCTTATGCTTTAATTGAATCAAAAGATAAAAAAATATTTCACTTGCAAATAGGTTGCTTGTTGTGGGATAAATGCGATCCTGCTTTGCTGGCTGATGAAATCTTCAAAATTGTCGATCGTATTAATATAGGCATCACAGATAAGTGGATTTTAAAAACTCTAATTGTCGAGCAAGAAGAGCGAGATAAAATAGCTAATTTGAATTTAATTGCTGGCAAAAAAGCTAAGGCTTCAGGGGCTTACGGTGCTGCTGTCAAGTATTTAACCGTAGGTCGGGAATTGCTGGCCGGTTCTAGCTGGCAAGAGCAGTATGAATTAACGTTAAATATTTATGTAGAAACGATAGAGTCAGCCTATTTAAGCGGCGAATTTGAGTTAGTGGAAAAGTTGGCAGATGCGGTAATCGAACAAGCTCAAACATTGACAGACAAACTCAAGGTTTATGAGGTAAAAATTAAATTATTTGCGGTACAAAGAAGATATCGAGAGGCGATCGCGATCGCCCTGCAAGTCCTCAACCGAGTCGGATTCAGCTTTCCCAAGGCTCCGAACCCGTCAGACATCCTGCGAGAGATGGAACAAACAGCCGTTAATTTAACAGGCAAAAATATCGACGACTTAATTAATTTACCCGCCATGAATTGTCCCGACAGGCTAGCAGCGATGCGGATCGGAGCAAGTATAGTGCCGGTGGCTTTTCACGCTGCCCCGCAACTATTTTCCCTGCTGATTTTGTCGCAAGTTAATTCTTCAATTGTTGGGGGAAATTCACCCGTTTCGGCAGTTTTTGACGCGATTTACGGCGTGCTGTTAAATGGAGCATTTCAAGAATTTGAATCTGCGGAAAAATTTGGCAACTTAGCTTTAAACTTAGCATCTAAATCTACTGCCAAAAATCTCAAATGTCGCATATTGTATGTAATTGCTGTTGGTATCGTTCACGGCAAACATCATGTGAGGGAAAGTTTGTCAATGCTGCAAGAAGGCGATCGAACTGCCCGAGAAATCGGCGATTTAGAAATTGCCAGTTATTGCGCTAAAGAAAAGTTTCAATATTCCTATTTTGCAGGGCAGGAACTAACCAAATTAGAATTGGAAATAGCCGACTCCAGCCGCACGCTAACTAAACGAAAACAATCCCATAATTTGCTGTGCAACCAAATATGCCATCAGGCTGTTGTTAACTTGCTAGGCGAGGCAGAAAATCCCTGCGAATTATCGGGTAAAGTTGTTGAAGAAGCCAGCCTGTTATCGCTGCTGGCTGCAGCGAACGATCGCACTGGATTTCACTACTTTTATTTGCACAAACTCATACTCTGTTATTTGTTTGGCAGCGGGCAGCAAGCACTAGAAGTTGCCGAAAAATTCAGGAAATATTTAACCCAAGGAACTGGTTTTTTCACTGTACCTGTGTTTTATTTTTACGAGTCTTTGGCAGCACTAGCAGGCTATCCAGAAGCGGATAGCTTGGCACGAATTGCCCTGCTAAAGAGGGTAGAAAAAAATCTGGAAAAAATGCAGCAATTTGCCCAACATTCACCCGCAAATCACCTGCACAAATATTATCTAGTAGAAGCAGAAAAGCATCGGGTGTTGGGAGAGAATTTCGAGGCGATGGAAAAGTACGATCGCGCCATTTCCCTAGCCAAAGAAAACAAATATATCAACGAAGAAGCCCTCGCTAACGAACTTGCAGCAAAATTATATCTCGACTGGGGGAAAGATAAAATCGCTCGAGTTTATCTAGCTGACGCTCACTACTGTTACACTCATTGGGGGGCTAGGGCAAAAATTGATGAGTTAGAAATACGCTATCCTGCATTTTTAATCCGAGTTAATGCAACAACCAGCATTAACAGCGAATCCACCACAATTACTAATATTTCCAAAAGCACTCATACCGAAAAAACTTTCGATTTAGCGGCGGTGATGCTGGCATCTCAAACAATCGCTAGCGAAATCGTGTTAGATAAGCTGCTGGCAAAATTAATGAAAATTGCGATCCAAAATGCCGGAGCTCAAAAGGGATTTCTAGTTTTGGAAAACAAAGGTAGATGGCTGGTAGAAGCTTCGGGAACAATAGATGCCGATCGCATTGCCGTATTGCAGTCAATTCCGATCGAAGAATGCCTGCCAGTTGCCATAATTAACTACGTTGCCCGCAGCAAACAAAGCTTGGTCAAAACTAATGCTGCCAAACACGGAAAGTTTACCAGCGATCCGTACATCAAAAAACACCAGTCTAAATCGATTTTGTGCGCGCCGTTGCTGAATCAAGGTCAATTAATTGGAATCATTTATTTAGAAAACAATCTCATAAGTAGGGCTTTTACTGACGATCGCGTGGAAGTTTTACAACTGCTATCGACGCAGGCGGCTGTATCGATTACTAATGCCAAGCTTTACGCAGAATTGCAGGAAAGTGAAAGCAAATTGACGCAATTTTTAGAAGCCGTACCCGTGGGAATAACCGTACACAACCCCAGCGGAGAAGTATCATATATCAATCAAACCGGACAGCGTTTGTTGGGTCAAATTGGAGCACCTCAAGCGACGATCGAACAGCTAGCATCGACTTGTCCGATTTACATAACAGGCAGCGAGAAACCTTGCGCGATCGAACAACTGCCAGCTTTGCGGGCTCTCCAGGGAGAAAATGTGACTGCTGACAATTTAGAAGTGCGCGGGGACAGCAAAATTGTTCCCTTAGAAATGCACTCGCAGCCGATTTTTGACGACAAAAACAATATCGTTTATTCGATTACCGCTTTCACCGACATTAGCGATCGCAAACAAGCTGAAAAACTGCTAGCAGAGTACAACAGAACCTTAGAAATTCAAGTAGCCGATCGCACTCACGAACTCTCGCAAGCCCTGCAAAACCTGCAAGCAACCCAACAAGAACTGATTCAATCAGAGAAAATGGCAGCCCTGGGACAACTCGTTGCCGGAGTTGCCCACGAAATAAATACCCCTCTCGGTGCGATCCGATCGTCCGTTGATAATTTGGCCGATTTCTTCAATCAAAAAATCTACGCTATGGCCGATTTTTTCCAAAGTTTGTCCCCAGAAGCTTACTCGGATTTGTTAATGCTGCTGCCCCAATCCCAAACGCAGTCGATCGGCATTTCTAACCGGGAAAAACGCCAATTTAAAAGAGCTTTGGCGCGGCAGCTAGCCAAAAAATCCGTACCGAATTGCGACACAGTAGCTGATACTTTAGTTGACCTCGGAATCTACGACAAAATTGAATCAATCTTGCCCTTACTCCAAAACCCCGATCGCGCCCATATTTTACAAAAAGCTTACCAACTTGCCACCCTGCAAAAAAGCACCAATACTATTATCACAGCTACAGATAGAGCGGCAAAAGTAGTATTTGCTTTGAAAAAATACTCTCGTTACAACTGTGCTGGCGAAAAGGTATCGGCCAGCATTACAGAAGGGATTGAAACAATTTTAACTCTTTACTACAATCAAATCAAACACGGAGTAGAAGTTATCAGAAATTATCAAGATTCTTTGCCCCCAGTCCTCTGCTATTCCGACGAATTAAATCAAGTGTGGACAAATCTGATTCACAATGCTTTGCAAGCAATGGAATATCAAGGGACTTTAACAATTGATGTCGGACAAGAAGGCAACAGCGTATCAGTTAGCGTTACCGACAGCGGTAAAGGCATAGATCTGGAGATTATGCCCCGAATATTCGATCCTTTTTTTACTACAAAACCCGCTGGAGAAGGCAGCGGTTTGGGATTGGATATTGTGAGAAAGATTGTCGAAAAACATTCGGGTAAAATAGCAGTAACATCGGTGCCAGGTAAAACTACGTTTGTGGTGTCAATTCCGATCGCAGCTTAGTTCTCTAGTTCGGGAAAATTTCAATCTAAAATCTGTAGCAGGAGTTAGGAGTTATCTGGAAAGCAGATCCAAGGTTTCAGCAATTATTAATGCCCGAATTGCCCTGGCAATTGCTATAAAATATAAGCAGCATTGCGTCCGCCATGTGGTGATGGTAGGCGAGGAGGGATATTTAGCCGGAGTCGTAACGCCAAATAACCTGCTGCACGCTTTAGATCCGGTAGAAATGCACGCTAATGTTGAGCTGTTAGAACACACAGTAGCCGAACAAACCCAGGAGTTGATGACAGTGAACGAACGATTGCAAAAAGAAGCGATTTTAAGAACGGAAGTAGAGGAACAGTTGCGGCTTTTAAACGAAAATTTAGAAGAACAAATTAAGCAACGCACTTTAGAATTAATTCGTGCCAACAGCCAGTTAAAGCAGGAAATCGCAGAGCGGGCAATTGCTGAATCAGAAGTACGCCGCCTCAATGCCGAACTCGAACAGCGAGTCGCAGAACGCACGGCACAACTAGCAGCCAGCAACGCAGAATTGCAACAAGAAATTAGCGAACGCCGATTGCTAGAAGAAAAACTGCATTTTTCGGAAAATAAAGTGCGCGCCATTTTTGAAGCGATGACCGACATCGTACTCGTGCTCGATCGCCGCGGTAATGTCGAAGTTTTGCCCACAAATACGGCGGCTTTTGGCGAAGCAGACCTAGATCTAGTCAACCAGACGATCGCGCATTTTTTTGATGACGAAAACCCAGATAACTGGTGGCTGGTAATTCAGCAAGTTTTAGACACCCGAGAAACGTTCAATTTCGACTACAGCTTAAAAGTTGGCGGTCGAGAAGTTTGGTTTGCAGCCTGCATTTCTGTACTCTCAAAAGATGCAGTGATTTGGGTAGCCCGCAATATCAGTCTCCGCAAATTAGCAGAGTCAGCCCTGTGCAAAAAAATGAAGAACTAGCTAACACTTTGCAAGAACTGCAACGCACCCAGCAAGAACTCGTTCAATCGGAAAAAATGGCAGCCCTCGGACAGCTAATTGCCGGAGTCGCCCACGAAATCAATTCTCCCCTAGGGGCAATTCGATCGTCCGTTCAGAACATTGCCGACTTCTGGGTCGAAAACTTGCAACAATTGCCGGCATTTTTCCAGAAACTATCCCCAGAAAGGCAGCAAGATTTCTTTGCCCTACTGCGCAGGTCGAGCCAAGAAGGCGATACATTATCCAGTAAAGAAAAGCGCCAGGTGAAAAAAGCAGTCCAGCGCCAATTAGAAGCAGAAAAAATTGACGGTGCTGACAGCTTGGCCTGCACTTTATTAGATATCGGTATTGTAACGGAAATCGCAAGTTTTTTCCCTTTGTTGAAAGACAGGGACAGTGCAAATATTTTACAAACCGCTTACCTATTTGCCTCCGTGCAGCAAAGCACTAAAAATATTGCTACAGCTACCGATCGCGCCGCCAAAATCGTTTTTGCTTTAAAAAGTTACTCTCGTTACGACCAATCCGGCAGCAAAGTCCTCGCTAATATTACTGACGGCATTGAAACTGTTTTAACACTTTATCACTACCAAATCAAACAAGGCGTTGAAGTAGTCAAAAAATATGGTAACGATCTGCCCTCTGTGTTATGCTATCCTGATGAACTAAATCAAGTTTGGACAAATTTACTTCACAATGCTTTACAAGCAATGGGCAACAAGGGGGTATTAACAATTGATGTAAAACAGCAAGCAAGCAGTATTTGCACCAGCATTACCGACACAGGTGGAGGCATACCTCCCGAAATTATGCCGAGAATCTTCGAGCCATTCTTTACCACTAAGCCCCCTGGCGAAGGCAGCGGATTGGGATTGGATATAGTGCAGAAGATTGTTGAAAAACATCAGGGCAAACTGCAAGTCGAGAGCGCGCCGGGAAAAACCAAATTTACTGTTGAATTACCCATTAAAACTAGCGATTGACTGCGGTCGATCGCTGCAATAAAACCGCAACTTTAGCAAAGGAACAAAAATAAATGCCCAAGCCAGTAATTTTATGTGTGGATGATGAAGTGGTAGTTTTAAACAGCTTAAAAATCCAACTAAAAAAAGAGTTTGGCGACGATTACCTGTATGAAGTAGCAGAAAATGCCGATGAAGCTCTCGAAATAATTGAAGAACTGAAAGAAGAAGAAGAAAGCGATATTCTGGTGATAGTATCGGACTGGTTGATGCCCGGTCTCAAAGGAGATGAATTTCTAATCCGCGTCCACAAAAAGTATCCCAAAATTGTGAAAGTCATGCTGACAGGTCAAGCAGACGAAGTAGCAATAGAACGGGTCAAAAAGCAAGCTAATTTGCACCGCTGCTTGTACAAACCGTGGGACGGCAAAGAATTAGTTGAAACTATCAAATCCGGTTTAGAAAAAATATGAACAATAAACCCACGATCGTCTGCGTAGATGACGAGCCGATCATCCTGGAAAGTTTGAAAATTGAGTTAAAAAAAGCCCTGGGAGATGAACTTTTAGTAGAAACCGCCGAAGGTGGTGAAGATGCTTTAGAATTATTGGAGGAATTGCTAGCAGAAGGCTGCGAAATAGTGGCAGTGATTTCCGATTACTTGATGCCCCAAATCAAAGGAGACGAACTGCTCAAGCAGATTCACATAATTTCGCCGAAAACTGTCAAAATCATGCTCACGGGACAAGCAGACCTCGAAGCAGTGGCGAATACGATTAAATATGCCAAATTGTACCGCTACATATCGAAACCTTGGCAGTCAGAAGATTTGAAGTTGACTGTCACCGAAGCTGTCAACAGCTATTATATGGAGAAACAGCTAGCGGAACAAAACGATAAACTCCTGCATCTGAATCAAGAATTGGAAACTTTAGTAGAAAAACGGACGGCTCAATTGCGTTTGTCTGAAGAAAAGTTTGCGAAAGCTTTTCGTTCTTCTCCCAATCCCATTACAATTACTCGATTAAAAGATGGCTGTCACGTAGAAATCAACGAGGCTTTTTGCCAAACAATAGGTTATTCGGCAGCAGAAATTCTCGGTCGCACCGCGCTGGAGTTAAATCTTTGGGTAAGTAAAGAAGCGCGGCGAAAACTATTTGAAATGTTAAAGGAAGACGGCATAGTTCGCAACTACGAATTTGACTTTCGCACCAAAGCCGGCGAAGTAAGAACCGGACTTTTGTCAGCAGAAATTATAGACATTCACGGCGAAACCTGCGTGATTTCTGTCAGTCAGGATTTTAGCGATCGCAAATTAGCCGAAGAAAAACTCCGCGCCTCAGAAGCTTCTCTAGCAGCGGCCCAAAGAATTGCCCGCGTCGGTAATTGGGAATGCGATTTATCTGCCAATACCACTGTTTGGTCGGAAGAATTGTTCCGCATTTTCGGTATCGATTCAAGCCAGCCACCGCCGACGCTAGCTGAGTTTCCCCAGTACATCCATCCTGACGATCGAGAAGGCTGGGAAACCACAACCAACGCGGCGATCGCTAGCGGCAATCCCTATACATTAGAATATAGAATCCTGCGACCGTCACCGGCAATTGCTGCGGATAATTTACCTGCTAAAATCGGCGAAGGCGGTTTTATTCGCTACATTGAAGCTAGGGCAGAACCCGCAGTCGATAGTTCGGGGAAAGTGACAAAAATCTTCACAACTTTGATGGATATCACCCCCCGCAAACTAGCAGAAATAGCCCTAGCGGAAAGCGAAGAAAAATACCGCAATTTAGTTGAAACTTCCCAAGATATTATCTGGTCTTGCGACGCAGCAGGTCACATTACCTTTGTCAACCAAGCAGTCAAACAAATCTACGGTTACGAACCCGAAGAAATGATCGGCTGTTCCTTCAGCGACTTTTTAGCCCCCGGACAAACAGACCCGAATCGGGAATTGCAGCAGCGGTTGCTGACAGGAGATTCCGTCTTCCAATACGAGAGTGTAGTATTAGCAAAAGACGGCAGACCGATCGACGTAAATACCAAGGCGATCGCCCGCCTGGATGCCGAAGGAAAGATCGCAGGTACCACCGGTACAGCCAGCGACATTACCGAGCGCAAACAAGCAGAAACAGCCCTGCTAGAAGCCAAAGAAGCGGCCGATCGAGCCAACAGGGCAAAAAGCGAATTCCTCTCCAACATGAGCCACGAATTGCGCACTCCCCTCAATGCAATTCTCGGTTTCAGCCAACTGCTAGCCCGCGATCCGAGCCTCAATTCCGACCAACAACAACACCTGGGAATTATCACCCGCAGCGGCGAACATTTGCTCGAACTAATTAACAGCATCCTGCAAATGTCGAAAATTGAAGTCGGGCTGGTGACGCTCAACAACAGCACTTTTGACCTGCACCGACTGCTAGCTACTACTGAAGAAATGCTGCGACTGCAAGCCGACAAAAAAGCCTTGCAGTTAATCTTTGACTGCGCCCCCAACCTGCCGCGGTATGTAGAAGCAGATGAAATGAAACTGCGCCAAGTTTTAATTAACGTTATCGGCAACGCTATCAAATTCACCTCGGAAGGCGGCGTTACTTTAAGAATTAAAAATGAAACAATTAACAGTAAAAAAAATTGCCGCTTGCTGTTTGAAGTAGAAGATACCGGGCCGGGGATTTCGGGTGCAGAAATGGAGAATTTATTTAAGCCTTTCGCGCAAACCGAAAGCGGCCGCAAAGCTCAAGAAGGAACGGGTTTGGGTTTGCCGATCGGCAAAAAATTCGTACAGTTAATGGGGGGTGATATGACTGTCACCAGCATCCTGGGTGAGGGCAGTATTTTTAGATTTGATGTCACAGTCAGCATCCCCGATACGGTGGAAATTCAAGCTACCCAAACCGCCCGCCGCGTCGTCGGTATCGAACCCGGACAGCCGGAATACCGCATTTTAGCTGTGGACGATCGCCTCGAAAGCCGCTTGTTATTAGTGAAAATGCTAGCATCTCTCGGTTTCTCGGTGCGCGGTGCCGAAAATGGTTCTCAAGCTGTGGAAATGTGGTCGAGTTGGGAACCTCATTTAATTTGGATGGACATGAGAATGCCGGTGATGGACGGCTACGAAGCTACCAAACGCATCAAAGAACATTTGAAAGGTCAAGCAACGGTAATTATTGCGCTGACGGCGAGTGCTTTTGATGAGGAGAAATCGGTCATTTTGTCAGCAGGTTGCGACGATTTTGTAGCGAAACCTTTTCGAGAACAAGTAGTGCTGGAAAAGATGGCAAAATATTTGGGAGTTCGCTACGTTTACGATCGACCGAATTCGGTGACGCCTGATGAAAGTGAGTGTTTGTCTCCTGCTGCATTCACCGGCGGCGCTGCGGAAAACGCTGTTGCAGAACCTTTTGTTTTGAGTGCTGCATCGTTTCAAATTATGCCGTCCCAATGGGTAGACGAACTCTACAAAGCAGCCGATGCGGTTGATAACGAGTGGATTTTCCGGCTGATTGCGTCGATTCCTCCCGTTCATGCTAGTTTTGCTAGCGCGATCGCCGATTTAGCAGACAATTTTCGGTGCGATCGGATTATCGATCTAATTGAAGAGTTGAGAAGTTTTTGAACGGTTGGCAGTTGACAGCAAATATTTTTTATCAAAAAAAGCAGCCCGTCATAAAAAAATGCTATAATACCGAGCCAAGCAACAGTTAATTACTGCAATTTATATCGATCGAAGTTAGAAAAAAATGGCAGAAGATCAAATAGGCGATCGAATGGAAGATCGGAAAGGCAACATATTAATTGTTGACGACACTCCAGAAAATTTGCAAGTTTTATCGGCAACTTTATCAGATCGCGGCTACAAAATTCGCGGCGTAATTAACGGTAAAATGGCACTCAGAGCAGCGCGATCGGCAGCTCCCAACTTAATTTTACTCGACATCAGAATGCCGGACATGGACGGCTACGAAGTCTGCAAGCAACTGAAATCCGACTCGCAAACTTCGGAAATTCCGGTAATTTTTATTAGCGCCTTAGACGAAGTATTAGACAAAGTAAAAGCTTTTCAAATCGGCGGAGTAGATTACATCACTAAACCGTTTCAAGTTGAAGAGGTTTTAGCAAGAGTCGAACATCAAATCACAATTCAAAGACTGCAAAAACAATTGCTCGATCGCAACATCCAACTCCAACAAGAAATCGTAGAACGCAAAAAAGCGGAAGAAGCAGCCGCCGCCGCTTCCCTGGCAAAAAGTCAATTTGTTGCCAACATGAGTCACGAATTGCGGACTCCCCTCAACGCCATTTTGGGTTTTACCCAAGTGATGAGCCGCGACTCTTTACTCACGAGCGAACAAATCGAAAACCTGAGAATTATTAACCGCAGCGGCGAACATTTGCTAGAACTGATTAACGATGTTTTAGATTTGTCCAAAATTGAAGCCGGAATAATTGCTTTAGATGAAAGCAGCTTTGACCTCTACCAACTCCTCGACACTCTAGAAGAGATGTTTCAAATCAAAGCCGAAGATAAGAGATTGCAACTTAGCTTTGCAGTAGAATCCAATGTGCCTCAATATATAAAAACTGACGAAAAAAAACTGCGCGTCTGCTTAATTAACCTGTTGGGAAATGCCATAAAATTTACCAACAACGGCGGCAGCATCTGGCTGCGTGCGAGGCTGGAAAACCAACCCCAGCAAGCAAGAGCGGAAATAATTCCCGATTTGAACTCGCCGGAGGAATCTTATCTTGCCTTTGAAGTTGAAGATACGGGAGTCGGCATTGCCGCCGCAGACATTGGCACTTTATTTGATGCTTTCGTGCAAACTGAAGCGGGCAAAAAATCTGCTGACGGTACGGGATTGGGTTTGACAATTACCAAAAAATACGTGGAGATCGCGGGGGGAGATATTCAATGCAGCAGTATTTTAGGTGCGGGAACAATTTTCAAATTTAATATTAAAATAGCCCCCGCAAATTCGTCGGAAGTAACTGTTACGAGATTGCAGCGCGCGATCGGACTCGAACCGAACCAACCCATTTATCGAATTCTAGCAGTTGACGACAATCAAGAAAATCGGCTGCTGTTAATTAAAATCCTGCAACCCATAGGTTTTGAAGTCAAAGAAGCAGAAAACGGCCTGCAAGCAGTGGAAATCTGGGACAACTGGCAGCCCCATTTAATTTGGCTGGATACGCGAATGCCGGTCATGAACGGCCTGGAAGCAGTCAGACAAATTAGATCTAAAGAGCAAGAGCGACAGCAAAACCAACCAGCTCGGCCTCGGTGTATAATTATTGCTCTAACTGCCAGCACTTTTGAGGAAAATAGAGGCGAAATTATTGCAGCAGGCTGCGATGATTTTGTCCGCAAACCTTTTCAAGAACAAATCATTTTTGAAAAGATGGCTAACTACTTGGGAGTGCGCTACATCTATCAAGAATTGCCCGCCCTAGTAGCAGCGAGGAACAGGGGATATGCTGTTACTACAGAACAACCTGATTCATTTTTCTTGCCGCTGCTTGCCGAGATGCCTCACAATTGGGTAGAAGAACTTTATCAAGCAGCTAACGATGTTAACGAAGAATTGACTTTCAAAATTGTCGATCGAATCTCTGCCAGCCATCCAATTTTAGCTGAGGGTTTAAAGGGTTTGCTCGAAAATTACAGGCTCGACAGGATAGTGCATTTAACTCAAACGATTTTAGAATAAATGGATAACAGCGAAATTAAAATATTGGTGGTTGACGACCAACCGATCAATTTGCGGTTTTTATCTAATTTGTTGACCGATCGGGGATACACCGTTTACAGGGCTATCTGCGGCCAACTGGCGCTGAATGCTGCAGCCACTTATTCCCCGGATTTGATTTTGCTCGATATCAGAATGCCGGGAATGGACGGCTACGAAGTTTGTCAAAAACTGAAAGCCACCGCAGCAACCGCACAAATTCCAGTTATTTTTTTAAGCGTATTGGATGACGTGAACGATAAATTGCAGGCTTTTCGTGTCGGCGGCGCTGACTACATTGCCAAACCATTTCAAGTAGAAGAAGTTTTAGCGCGCATCGACAAACAAGTTGCCCTGCAAAAACTGCAACAGCAACTAAAAGAACAAAATGCCAAACTGCAACAGTCGCAATTGCTGCTAGCCAGCGTCTTGAATAGTTCCATAGACGGCGTAGCGGCTTATGCCGCCGCACGCAACAGCGAGGGAGATATTGTTGATTTCAAGTGGCTGCCGATCGATCGGGCTGCTGCAAAAATGTCCGATCGATCTTTTAATGAATTAATTGGCAAGTCTTTGTTAGCAGAAATGCCCCAAATCCGCACCAACGGATTGTTCGATATGTACGTTTCTGTAGTAGAAACAGGAGAAAGTGTAGACAGGGAATTTTATTGGAAACAGGACGGCGACAATAGCATCTGGCTGCATATTGTCGCAGTTAAATTAAACGACGGCCTGGCAGTAACATTTCGCAACATCACCGATCGCAAGCGGGCAGAAATTGCTTTGCGAGACAGCGAAGAACACTTCCGCGCGATATTCGAGCAAGCGGCTGTGGGTATAGCAAAAACAACTCTTTCAGGTCAGTTCCTGCGAGTAAATCCAGGATTTTGCCAAATTGTCCGCTACGACGCATCAGAATTGTTGCAGCTTCATTGGGCAGCAATTACTCATCCAGACGACATCGCAGCCGATCGAGAATACCTGCGCTTGCTGTTAGCTGGAGACATTCAAAATTTTTCGATGGAAAAGCGCTTGATCTGCAAAGACGGTCAAGTACAGTGGGTGAATGTTACTGTTTCAGTAATGCGCTCTGCCGAGGGGATGCCGCAGTATTCAATCTGGGCGATCGAGGATATTTCCGAACGCAAGTTAGTCCAAGAATTGCTGGAAGCGAGTTTGGCAACTCAAACCCGTTACGCCAGAGAATTAACTCGTTCTAATGCCGAACTCGAACAGTTTGCTTACGTCGCTTCCCACGATTTGCAAGCTCCTTTGGGAACGATCGTCGGTTACGCTCAATTGTTAGAAAAGCGCTGCAACAACATCCTAGACGCACCAACTAATAAATTTATTACCAACATCGTTAATTCCTGCGAGCGGATGCAGGCTTTGATTGACGATCTGCTAGAGTATTCGCGAGTTGGCAAGAGTCAGAAAGTTTTTGAACTCGTAGATTGCAATCGAGTTTTTGAGGAGGCTTGTGCTAATTTGCAGGTAGAGATCGGCAAAAATCAAGCTGTTGTTACCCGCACCGATTTGCCTGCAGTTACGGGCGATCGCTTTCAATTGGTGCAACTGTTTCAAAATTTAATTAGCAATGCTCTCAAATACCGCAGGGACGAGCCGCCGATCGTCCGCGCCAGCGCTACCCTTGATGGGGATAATTGGCTGTTTTCTGTGCAAGATAACGGTATTGGCATTGCCGAAGATTTCTACCCGCGCATCTTTCAAATTTTTCAGCGCTTGCACACTCAAAGGGAGTATTCGGGAACGGGTATCGGTTTAGCTATTTGTCAAAAGATTGTCGAGCGCCACGCGGCCGCATTTGGGTAGAATCAGCCCTCGATCGAGGCTCGACTTTTTACTTTTCTCTGCCGCATTTTCCAGCGATCGACTAGATAAGCTCTGGCTTTTTCCCGCTCTCCTGAATAACTCCAGCTTTCCTGATTCCTGATTTCTTACTTTTGCCTTCTACCTCTCGATGCACTTTTACTTAATCTTTAAATATCTTCATAATTCCTTTACAAAATTACGCAAAAAATGTAGCATATTCACTGATGACACTCCGTCACAAATCGCTCATTATAAATCTATTAGAACGATCGCTATCAAATTCAAATATCAACGGTGTGCTTTAAACTGACCATTTTATTTCAACTAGCAGAAGCCACAAATAAATTGCGGCTGCACGAGCTGAGCTTTTTTAGTTTCATCGATCGCATTCTGGCTGCAGGTACGGGCAGTCAACCCGGATGTTTTCCCAAGTTGGGCTGCATCGCCAAGGCGATCGCGAGCGAGGAAAGGCCGTGAATCTTCATCCTAAAAAATTCACTATTTTAATGGCGAACGACGACGAGGACGCGCGTTTTTTAGTGGAGGAAGCGCTGCGGGAAGTCAGAGTTAGTATTAGAAGTAAATCTGTGGAAAATGGAGAACAAGTGCTAGATTATTTGTACCGTCGCGGTCAATATGCTACATCGAGTAATTGGCACCGCCCCGATTTAATTTTGTTGGATCTAAATATGCCCCGGCTGGACGGGAGAGAAACTCTAACCCTGATTAAGTCTGACCCAGATTTGCAGCCGATCCCGATCGTAATTTTAACCACCTCGCAGCGCGGCCCAGATGTTTGGCGGTGCTACCAGCTAGGGGCTAATTCCTTTATCCCCAAACCAGTTACTTATGAAGGATTGGTTAAAGTAATGAACGCTTTGTGCGAGTATTGGTTTGAAATTGTCGCGCTGCCGCCGGAAAGTTTTTAACCAGCAAGTTTTTAACCAGCAAGTTTTTAACCAGCAAGTTTTTAACCAGCAAGTTTTTAACCAGCAAACAGTTGGCAGCGAGAATTTCAAACCGTTGACAGTTGACACTCTATTAGTTAGAAGTGCTAAATATAGGGGCAATTCCCCACTAACTGGCAGGCTCGGCAAATTTATCTGAAAATTTATCTGAAAATTTATCCGAAAATTTATCTGAAAATTTATCCGAAAATTTATCCGAAAATTTATCCCAGATCGAGATCTTGAGCTTGCGATAAAACTCGATCGACTTGAAGTCAATCGCCGTCAAGTATAATGGTTAGGTTCATCCTTAAGCAAATTAGCCCGATCGCCCGCATCCCTCTGGAAACTAAAATTTGCCGTCCACCCAACACAATCGCTCTAAATGTGTTCAAGCCTAGCCAATCCCTGAAAATTCTGTTGGTTGAGGACAACCTCGCAGATGTGGCGCTGATGGAAGACCTGTTAGGGTCGTTCAGTTATCCACTGTTTAGCCTCAAAACTGTTAAGTCTGTGGATGCTGGGGTAAAGTGCTTGCAAGCATCGGGCTTTGACGCGGTATTGTTAGGCTTGTGGGTCCCCGACAGTTGGAGGGAAATCAATGCGATCGCGACTCTGAAAGCTGCAGCCCCCGCTATCCCAGTTATCGTACTGACAGATATCGACGACGAAAATGCAGCGCTGTCGGCCCTGCGCGAGGGTGCTCAAGACTGCTTGATTAAGGGAAGATTTCAAAGAACTCTGCTGGTGCGGGCAATTCACTACGCCATCGAACGCCAGCAAATAGAAGAAAAACTGCGCCAGCAAGCCGAAAGAGAACGCCTGCTGACTCAGACGATCGAAAATATCCGATCGTCGCTCGATCTGGTAGATATTCTCCAAAATACAGTCGCGGGAGTGCGAAAATTTCTCAAAGCAGACCGCGTGTTAATTTATCGGTGTCACAATTTGCCGGCAAACCCGACAGCCAATGACCCCAAAAGCGCGATCGCGGCCGATGACGGCGATCCAAATTTGTGCCAGGAAAAAACTCAAAATATTACCGATGCTTTGGCCGTGTCGTGCTTGTTGCTTGCCCGATCCGATTCACCAGAAGTAGTGGAAAATGTCAGCGAAGCCGAACTCGATCTCAGTTTCAAACAACTGCTGGCCGAGTTGGGAATCGCAGCAGTTTTGAGCGTGCCAATTTGGCAATCCCAAGACAGGTTTGCTACCAGCGAAGTATTGCCAGCCGAAGCCTGGGAAGCAGAAAAAAATGAAGGCGCTCTTTTAGATGCCAACTCGCTCCTGGCTGCCGAAAAAACGCATTTAGAGCAAATAAATGCTGCTAATTGTCAAGATAAAAAACGTAATTGTTTGTGGGGAATGCTGACAGCATATAATTGCAGCAGTGCGAGGCACTGGCAGGAGTGGGAAGTTGAGTTTTTGAAACATTTAACTTTTCAAGTATCGATCGCGATCGAACAATCTCAACTTTACCGCCACCTAGCAGCAGCCAACGAAAAATTGCAGCAGTTAGCTACTACAGACGGACTCACCGGTATTGCCAACCGCCGCCAGTTCGATCGGATTTTAATATTGGAGTGGCGCAGGTTGGCGAGAGAGAAATTTCCCCTATCTCTGATCATGTTTGACATCGACTTTTTTAAACTTTACAACGACTTTTACGGCCACCTCGCCGGTGACGACTGCTTGCGGCAAGTTGCGCGCGCGATCGCCTCGGGAGTCAGGCGTCCTGCCGATTTGGCGGCCCGCTACGGCGGCGAAGAATTTGCCGTAGTCCTGCCGAATACGGCTGCTGGGGGTGCGATCGCTGTCGCCCGCACAATTTGCGATCGCATCTCGAACCTCAAACTCCCCCACGATCGTTCCCCGATCGGGCCCTGCGTTACCCTTAGTGTCGGCATTGCCACCACTGTTCCACTTACCCAGGAATCTCCCGCATCTTTAATTTCCCGTGCCGACAGCGCCCTCTCTCAAGCTAAAGCCGCAGGTAAAAATCGCATTTTTCAGGCGACTGATAACTCTCAACCTTCAATCAAATAGCAATTACGCAAAAAACCTAAGTAGCAGAAATAACCCCTAAAAGTTTATTGTTTCGATCGTACATTGCCGGACAAACTAAAACACCCCGATCTTTCAAGATCAATTATCTAATGTTTTGGTACATTGTTCAAGCAGTGCTTGGAACGGTTCTGTGAGTCTCCACGGAATTCTTTTTAAGATATTCTCAGAGTCGGATAAGATTTTTTTTGGGTAAAATTCCCCGCTCGTTTAAGAGCGATCGGTCATACCAAATCTGAGTTAAGTATCCCCTGGATAAATCCTAACTCTCAACTCTCAACTCTCAACTATTTTGACATCAATTTTTTGTATGCTATAATAGTGATTCCGAGTGCCTTAAGATCGACAAGTAGATATATGATATCTGTTTTGAACCCGATAGCCGAGCGAAACGGTTTTAAAGTTCTCATAGTTGAAGACAATCGAGCTGAAGGGGATCTGATTGAGGAATTATTATTAGAAACCAATGCAGCCAGACAATCGGCTCGCAGGCTGGCAGAAAAATTTTCAGTAGGTCGCGCTTCCCGTCTCAGCGAAGCTTGCGATATTTTAAGGGCAGAAAAATTTGATGTCATTTTACTAGACCTTTCCCTGCCAGACAGCCAAGATTTTAGTACAATTGTCAAGATTCAACAATATAGCATAAATACTCCGATCGTCGTGCTCACCGCCCGCAACGACGAAGAACTAGCAGTACAGTCAATTCAAGCTGGGGCGCAGGATTATTTAGTAAAAAGAAACATAGATAGCGAAGTATTGAGGCGATCGATCCGCTACGCAGTCGAGCGCCACTACAATCAAGAAGCCCTGCGCAAAAGCGAAGAAAAATATCGATCGGTAGTTGAGAATTCCCTAGTCGGCATTGCCATAATTTCCCCGCCTATTTTGCGCTCCCAAATCCATAATTGGCAGTGTTTGGAAGTTAACGACGCCCTGTGCAATTTGCTCGGATACGATCGCGAAGAACTGCTGCAGATGAATTGGGAAAATTTGAGTTTTACGGAGGAATGGCAAGCCAGCTTAGAACAATTAAATAGAATTATTTCCGGTGAAATCGACGGCTACGTTTTAGACAAAAGGTGGCGCAGAAAAGACGAGAAAATAGTTTACACGCGAGTTTCCCTGCGCTGCATCCGCCGCCCGGACGGATCGATCGACCGGATAATTAAAGTAATCTTAGACGTGAGCGATCGCCAGCGCTACGAAATCCAACTCAAAGCATCGAAACAATTTTTAAAACACACAATTAATGCCACTCCCGACCCTATATTTGTTAAAGACGAGCGGCACCGCTGGATCGTATTGAACGACGCTTTTTGCGAGTTGATGGGCAAACCGCGACACGAACTGATCGGCAAGTCGGGCTACGACTTTTTGCCCGCCACGACAGCCGAAATTTTTTGGCAAAAAGACGAAGAGATATTTCAGACCGGCATCCCCGACAAAACCGAAGAAAAATTTATCGATCGCGCAGGCAAAGAACGCATCATCTCCACCAAAAAAACGGTATTCCAAAAAGCAGACGGCAAAAAAATGTTAGTCGGCACAATTCGCGATGTCACCGAATATAAGCGGCAACAAATAGCCTTAGAAAACAGCGAATCTCGGCTGCAAAACATCGCAGTCAACCTGCCGGGAATGATTTATCAATTCCGATTGGATGCGAGCGGAAATCAATCATTTGACTGCGTTTCTTCGGGCAGCAAAAATCTCTATCATTTAGACCCAGAAGAAATCGAAAACAATCCCGATCTACTATTTAGGTGCATTCATCCAGACGACCTTTCAAACCTGCACCAATCGATCGAAATTTCAGCAGCCACGTTGCAACCCTGGTACCACCAGTGGCGGCATATCGTATCCGATCGAGTGAAATGGCTGCAAGGTGCATCCCGCCCGGAAAAGCAAGCCAATGGCGATATAATTTGGGACGGTTTGGTAATGGATGTTACCGAATTAAAACAAACCCAGCAAGAGCGCGATCGGCTGTTTAGCATCTCCCTAGACTTACTCTCCATTTCTGGTTTTGACGGCTATTTCAAGCGCTTAAACCCCGCTTGGGAAAACGCATTTGGTTACAGCAGGGTCGAATTTCTCGCTCAACCTTTCATCGAATTCGTACATCCAGAAGATCGAGAAAACACCCGCACTACATTAGAAACACTCAAACTCGGCAATCCCATAATAAACTTTGAAAACCGCTATCTTTGCAAAAACGGCAGTTATAAATGGCTGTCGTGGACGGCATCGCCATTTGCAGAAGAAGGTTTAATCTATGCCGTAGCCCGCGACGTGACAGCGAGCAAACAAGCCGAAGCAGAATTGCGCAAAAGCGAAGCTACCAACCGCGCTCTTTTAGATGCCATACCAGACATGATGTTTCGGTGTCGGGCAGACGGCACTTTAATCGACTTCAAACCCGCAAAAGACTTCCAGGAAACCGTACCGCAAAACATATTTATCGGCAAAAAAGTACAAGATGTATTGCCGCAATTTTGCCGATCGAATCGTTTCAAGTAACAAATTAAATGTCAAAATTGGCGAAATTCAAATCGTAGAATACCAACTGCAAGTGAAGGGCAAACTGTGCGATTGTGAAGCGAGAATTGTCTTGTGCACGGAAGACGAAATTATCGCGATCGTCCGCGATATTACCGAACGCAAACGATCGGAATCAGAATTCCAGCGGCAAGCAGCAGCGATGGCCGCAGCTTCCGACGGCATCGGCATCATCAACGATCGCTCGGAAGTAATTTATGCCAACGCAGCTAAACTTAAAATTTACGGCTACGAATCCGCAACAGAAATGTTGGGCAAAAGCTGGAAAATATTTTACCAAGGCGAAGAATTGCAAAGGTTCGAGCGGGAACTCATGCCCGATTTAGCCCGCAAAGGATACTTGAGCACGGAAGCTATGGGATGCCGCCGCGACGGTTCGGAATTCCCCCAAGAAATTTCCTTAACAATGCTTTCAGGCGGCGAAATAGTTTGCATTGTCCGCGATATTTCCGCCAGAAAAGAGGCAGAAGAACAACTGCGATCGAGCCAGCGGTTCGCCCAACAAATTGCAGAAGCCAGCCCCAATATTTTGTACGTTTATGACATCATAGAACATAAAACTATCTATATTAATGCTTCGGTCGAACAGATTCTCGGCTACACCGTAGAAGAAATTCAGTCAATGGATACCGAGATGATGGCATCTTTAATGCACCCCGAAGATTTAAGAAAAATGCCCAGTTATCTGCAGCAAGTAGAAACCGGTAGTGAAGGCGATATCTTTGAAATCGAATACCGCATGAGACACAAAGACGGTTCTTGGCGCTCGATAGTCAGTCGAGATACCGTATTTGAAAAAACTGCAGGCGGCAAATTAAAACAAGTTCTCGGTACGGGAACGGATTTTACAGAAAGCAAGCAAGCAGAAGACGAAATTAAGTTGCTGTTGGCGGCAACTCAAGCAATTAGCGAATCGGTAGATTTCGAGAATGCGATCGCCGATATTTTGCGGTTGCTGTGCAATAAAATTGGTTGGAATTTTGCCGAAGCTTGGATGCCGGCACAGGACGGTACAGTATTGGAACTGAGTCAGAGTTGGTACGCAGGCGATCCGGAGTTGGAGAAATTCGGACGCGAAAGCAAACTGTTTGCCTTCGGGCCGGGAGTCGGAATGCCGGGACGAATTTGGCTGACCAAACAAATAGAATGGAAAGCAAATGTTTCCGATGCCGAAAATTCAGTTTTCTTGCGATCGCAAATAGCACAGGGATTCGGATTGAAAGCGGCCTTCGGAGTGCCAATTCGGGCCGGTACAGAGGTGATGGCAGTTTTAGTATTTTACAAGCGCGATACCTCCACCCTAGAACCGCGTTTGGTAGAATTGCTCAAAGCAGTAGCAACTCAGTTGGGTTCCCACATCCAGCGCAAACAAGCAGAAGAAGAATTGCGCAAAAGTGAAGAACGCTGGCAGTTAGTTCTTAAGGGCAATCAAGACGGAATTTGGGATTTGAACCTCAAAACAAATCAAGCTTTTCGATCGGCCCGCTGGAAAGAAATTATCGGTTATTGCGAGGAAGAAATCGACACCTGCAATACCGAATGGACTGGGTGCATTCACCCCGAGGATGCCGAACAAGTGCAAGCAGCCATCAAAAATTACCTCGATCGCCAGACCCCAAATTACGCCGCCGAATACCGCTTGCTGTGCAAAGATGGCACCTACAAATGGGTGCTCGCCCGCGCTCAAGCCGTGTGGGACGAAGCTGGAAATCCCCTGCGCATGGTAGGTTCCATGACCGATATCAGCGATCGCAAACAAGCAGAATTAGCCCTGCTGCAAGTCACTCAAGCTGTTGAAAGTACCAGCGACGCGATCGCGATCGCCGACTTGAAATGGCGGTCTATTTACCACAACCAAGCCTTTATCCAGCGCTACGGCTACACTGTTGAAGAACTCAATGCAGCCGGAGGTTCGGCGGTGATGCACTCCGGGCGCAAACTTTGGAAGCAGGTATTAAAAACCATCCGCAGCGGCCTGTCCTGGTGCGGCGAAATCGAACTCAAAACCAAGGACGGCGAAGCAGTAACTGCTCTCGTGCGAGCTGACAGCATCAAAGATAAAAATCACAATTTAATCGGCTTAATTAGCGTGATTACCGATATCACCAAACGCAAAGCAGCAGAAGTAGCTTTGCACCAGCAAGTAAAGCGGGAACGGCTGGCAGTCGCCATGCTGGAAAGGATTCGCTCTTCTTTAAATTTAGAAGAAATTTTGACTAAAGCTGTGGAAGAAGTGCGCCATTTCTTGCAAGTAGACCGCACTGTTATTTACAGATTTAACCCCGATTGGAGCGGGTTTATAGCTGTGGAATCGGTTAGCGAAAATTGCTTCTCAATCGCGGGAATGGAAATTTACGACCCCTGTTTTGGAGAAGGCTACGTTCCCCTCTACAAAGATGGGAGAATTCGAGCAACAGAGGATGTTCATAATGCCGGCATTGCCGACTGCTATTTAAATTTGTTGGTCGGGCTCCAGGTAAGGGCGAATCTGGTAGTACCGATTTTGCAGGGCGAAAAATTGTGGGGGTTGTTAATCGCCCACCACTGCGCGGGCCCCCGCCCCTGGCAGCAATTTGAGTCAGAGTGCCTCAAACAGTTGGGGGTGCAGTTGGCGATCGCGATCCAGCAATCGACGCTGTTTGAACAAGCACAAAACGAAATTGCCGATCGCAAGCAAGCAGAAATTGCCCTGCAATTAGCAAAAGAAGCTGCCGAAGCTGCCAGCAAGGCTAAAAGCGAATTTCTTGCTAACATGAGCCACGAACTGCGAACGCCCCTCAACGGCATTTTAGGATACGTTCAACTGCTAAAAACTGATAAAAATTTAACTGTCGAGCAACAGGAAAATCTGAACAGCGTCCAGCACTGCGGCGAACATTTGCTGACACTAATTAATGATGTTTTAGACTTAGCAAAAATCGAAGCTAGCAAAATGGAACTTGCACCGTCTGAGGTGAATTTCCCCGGCTTTGTCAAAAGTATTGTCGCTCTGTTCCAAATGCGGGCAGCTCAAAAAGGCATTGCGTTTACTTGGGTCCAAGTATCTTCACTGCCAGACTGCATTTTAGCTGATGAAAAAAGGCTGCGCCAAGTTTTGATTAATTTGCTCGGCAATGCAGTTAAATTTACTAAAAGCGGTGGGGTGACATTTAAAGTCGGCTATGTAGATAGTTGGGAAAATTTAGCAGAAAATTTAGCGGAAAATTTAGCGGAAAATTTAACAGGTCGATCGGCCGCAACCGCAGCAAATTCCGGCGAATCTCCCCCCCGCGCAATTCGCTTTCAAGTCGAAGATACCGGCATCGGTATCCCACAAAACAAACTGCAAGAAATATTTTTGCCCTTCCACCAAGTGGGCGATCGCAGCAATTTCGTTGAAGGCACCGGACTGGGACTTTCCATCAGCCAAAAATTAGTCAAAATGATGGGCAGCGAAATTCGAGTCCGCAGCAATCCCGGCAAGGGCAGCACATTCTGGCTGGACATAGAGTTGCCCCCAATTGCCCAATGTTCTGAACTCGCCACCGCCCAAGAAAAAAGGCGGCTAGTCGGTTTTGTCGGCCTCAAACGCAAATTGCTAGTGGTAGACGATCACGAAGTCAACAGATCCATGTTGCACAGGCTGCTTTCTCGTTTGGGCTTTGAAATCGCCCTCGCCAGAGACGGCGAAGACTGCTTGCACCAAGCACTTGAATTTCGACCCGATCTGATTTTAATGGACTTGCTGATGCCCGTAATGGACGGTTGGGAAGCTACCAGGCGGCTGCGACAGTTGCCGGAATTTAAAAATGTGGTTATACTCGCACTTTCAGCTAGCGTTTACGAGGCAACCAGACAGGAAAGTATGCTTGCAGGCTGCGATAATTTTCTCACCAAGCCCATTCAAACCAGCCAGCTTTTAGAATTGTTGCAAGTGCATTTGGCCCTAGAATGGGTTTACGAAGACGGGTCAGGAGGCAAAAAGCGGAAATCTCCAAATCTCAAAGCACCATCAGACCTCTCTGCTGCTGCAACGGCAATGGTCTCTCCAGATGCCCAATCAGTCTTGACTTTGTTAAGATTGGCTGCAATGGGCGACATTGAAGCTATTTGGGAGGAAAGTGCTAAACTTGAAAATTGCGACCCGCAATTAGTACCTTTTGTCAACCACCTGCGCCAACTTGCTAAAGGATTTCAGCTCAAGCAAATTAGAGATTTTCTGAAGCAACATTTACCTTAGAACCGACTTTTTGAAGGCGATTAAAACTCACAATTTACAACGTTTAAGTTCCCCGTGAATATGAACGAAAAAACATCAGAAAGAAGTATCATACTAATTGTCGATGACAACCAGACCAATCTGGATGTACTTTTCGAGCTGTTAAGAAACTACGGGTTTAAAGTATTGGTGGCTCTCGACGGCGAAAGCGCGATCGAGCAAATTGAATACATCCATCCAGATTTAATTCTGTTGGATATCATGATGCCGGGAATAGACGGCTTTGAAACTTGCCGCCGCTTGAAAGCAGAACCGCAAACCCAAGACATTCCCATCATATTTATGAGCGCCCTTTCTGATACCCTCGATAAAGTCAAAGGCTTTCAGACCGGTGCCGTCGATTACATTACTAAGCCGTTCCAACACGAAGAAGTTTTGAGCCGCATTGAAACTCACCTGACAATCCGCAGCTTGCAAAAAAAACTTGAAGAAAAAAACGCCGAACTCGCCCACCTCAACCAAAATCTGGAAAGACTTGTCGAACAAAAAACCAAGCAACTGATCGATCAAGAAAAAACAGCGATCGTCGGCCGCCTGACTCAGGGTATGGTTCACAATCTGAAAAGCCCGTTGCAAGTTATTCAAACCAGCATTGATTTGATCGACACGAGAGCTACAAAAATCAATGAAGACTCCTTAATCAAATACACGAAATATATCATGCAAGCTGTTGCCAAAATCAATCAGATTATGGACACTTTGATGATGAAAAGCAGAAAGGAACAAAAGCAAGATTTGCAGCTTGTCAATATTAACGATTTAGTACAGCGAGAAATTCAGCTATTGGACGGTAATTTGTATTTTAAAAACAAGATTAGAAAAAAATATTTTTTTGACAACAATATAGAGAGTTTGCCCTTAATGTATTCTTATATTTCTCAAGTATTTTACAATTTAATTAACAACGCGATGGATTCGATGTGGGACAAAAAAGTCAGGGAACTGACGATCGTTACTCGGCAGGATGAATCGAAAATATACATGGATATTGCCGATACGGGATGCGGCATAGCCCCTGAGGACTTGTCAAAGCTGTTTGACCCTTTTTATACGTCAAAGCCCGCTAAAGGCGAGGAAAATAAAGAGGGAGAACCGACAGGAACGGGGCTGGGACTTTATACTTGCATCGAACTTTTAAAACCTTTTAACGGCGAGATTGCTATTAGCAGCAATCCCGGCAAGGGCAGCGTGTTTACAGTTGTGCTGCCGAAATCTGGAAAGACTGTTTGAAGGAAGAAGGAAGAAGGAAGAAGGAAGAAGGAAGAAGGAAGAAGGAAGAGGGAAGAGGGAAGAAAGGGAGAGGGGGAGAGGGGGAGATTTTAGATTTGAGATTTTAGATTGGGAGATTTACCAATTACCAATTACCAACTGTCAACTGTCAACTGTCAACTGTCAACTGTCAACTGTCATGAGGATTTTTGGGCGCGAGTGTCCTTCATGTTACTTTTGCTGTTGCAGTGTTAAACGCTGTGAATTAAAATGAGTTGAGAGGCTTCTGACTCAATTATTTTTCTGTAGCTTACTACGCAGCGCCCGCACCTCTGGCAGGCAGTTAAATGCACGATCGAAAGCGGTAATTAGTTATAGCTTCCACTAAGTTGTTTGTGCTTTATCCTCCATCATAAATTCCTAATTTAATATCTCAAATCGTCAATCCCCAATCCCCAATCTAAAATCCTATGATTTCCGTTCTTCAGACAAATTCAATAGGTGCTGGCTTGAAAATCCTGTTAGTAGAAGAGAGTGCAGAAGATACCGAATTAATTCGCGAAATGCTGGGAGAAAACACTAGAGTACCGTCAATTGATGTGACTGCAACTGTTGGTTTCAGCGAAGTTGACGCAATTTTAAATCGGGAAAATTTTGATGTAATATTGTTAAATATACCGCAGCCTGAGGGTCAAGAATTTGATAATTTTTTCAGGATGCTAGAGAGCAAGATAGATATTCCGATCGTCCTTTTAACACTCCCCGAAAATGAAGAACTAGCCATCGAGTTGATTGCTGCGGGGGCTGAAGATTATCTGATAAAAACCGAAGCAGACAACCGACTGCTAGTGCGATCGCTGCGGTGCGCTTGCGCTCGCTACAAAATGCGGGTAAAACGACAGCTAAGTCAAGAAAAATACCCGGCGGCTGTTGACAATCTCCTGCCAGAAGAGACGACAGAAACTATCAAAGATATTACCGCGCAACTTTTAGCTGCACAGGAACTGCAAGTTAGTAAAAACCTTTTAAATTATACGATCGATGCAGTCGATGACTCGATTTTTGTCACAGACGAACAGCACCGCTGGATACTATTAAATGACGCTTTTTGTAAGCTATTTGGCAAGCAGCGCGAAGAACTGCTGGGCAAGTGCGATCGCGACTTTTTACCGCAAACAGAAGCCGCTATTTTGGGGCAAAGTGACGCACAGGTATTTATGACGGGAGAAGCACGCGACAGCGAAGAAATATTTACTGATTTTCGGGGCCAACAGCACATTTTATATACAAAAAAAACCGTATTTAAAAATAACGACGGCAGTCAACTTTTAGTGGGAACTATCCGAGATATCACTGAAGAAAAAAATCAGCAAATCGCGCTGAAAAAAAGTGAAGAGAGGTTGTCGCATCTAGCAGCCAGCTTGCCGGGAGTAATCTTTCAATTTTTACTCGCAAAAAACGGTCAAAAATCTTTTATTTACTTATCTCATGCCTGTCGGGAATTGTATGAAATAGCAGCAGAAGAATTTATGCAAAATTCGGAGATTGCTTTTAAATTAATTCATCCAGACGACCGCCAAAAATTTGAAGAATCTATGAGAATTTCGGCACAACATATGCAACCTTGGCAGCATGAATGGCGCGCGATTATGCCTTCAGGAAAACTTAAGTGGCTGCAAGGATTTTCGAGACCGGAACGAGTTAAGTTTGCATCAGAAATAGCCCAGAAAGGGGATATAATTTGGGAAGGTATCGTGCTGGAAACTACAGCGTTAAAACAGGCAGAAGCAGCTTTGCGGGAGAGCGAAGAAAGATTTCGATCGCTCGTGGAAAATATCCCCGGCGCTATCTACCGGTGCCTGTACGATGCTGGTTGGCAGATGGAATTTATTAGCGATGAAATAGAGACAATTAGCGGCTATCCGGTAGGGGATTTTATTCGCAACAGGCGGTTGAGTTTTACCAGCATCATCCATCCAGAAGACTCGGAAACGGTCGATCGCGCGGTCGGAAAAGCGGTAGATTCGAGACAGCCTTACTATGTGGAATACCGGATCGTTCGCGCTGACGGTGCAGTGCGGTGGATATCGGAAAGAGGCCGGCCGACTTACTGTAAAGATGGGCTGCTGTTGTGGCTGGATGGAGCGATTTTTGATATTACCGATCGCAAACAAGCCGAACTGACTTTGCAGCAAGTAACGCAAGCGATAGAAAGCGCTAGCGATGCAATTGCGATCGCCGATTTGGACGGCTATTCAATCTATCACAATCAAGCATTTATTCACCGCTACGGTTACAGCGTTGAAGAATTAAATAATGCCGGCGGTCCCGCTGTCATGTACGTCAAATCTCAACAATTGAGAAAGTTATTTATGACTCTGCGGAAGGGCAAATCGTGGAAAAGTGAAATCAAACTCAAAGCTAAGAATGGGGAAATTATAGATGCTCAATTGCAAGCTGACTGCATCAAAAATAGTGAGGGGCAGCCTATAGGAATGATGGCAATTATTACTGACCTCACGGAAATAAAACGCGCTGAGTCGGCACTGCTTCTCAGTCAAGAACGATTGCAGCTAGCAGTATCCAGCAGCTCTTTGGGGCTGTGGGATTGGAATATACTTACAGGTGAAACTTATTTTGATGCGCAGTGGAAAAAAACTTTGGGTTATGAAGAAAATGACATTGAAAATAACTACTCATCTTGGGAAAGGTTGCTGCATCCCGAAGATAAAGCGCGGGTAATGGAAGCACTAAAAAAATATTTAGAAGGTCGTACAGATATCTACGAACTTGAATTGAGAATGCTGAATAAAGCGGGTAATTGGCAGTGGATTATGGGCGTGGGCAAGATAGTCGAGTACAGCGAATTCGGCACCCCGGTGCGCATGACAGGCACTCACAAAGATATCAGCGCGCGCGTTGCAGCAGAAGCAGAAAAAACGCAGTTAATCGCATCTTTGCAAAAACTAACTTACCAGTTGCAGTCAGCACAAACAGTCGCGCGGCTGGGTAATTGGGAATTCGATGTTGAATCGGGAATGATTGCTTGGTCTGATGAACTATTCCGAATTCACGGTAAAGTGGGAAATCAAGCACCTACCTATGAGGAATTATTACAGCAAATTCATCCCGACGATCGATCGAAATTTGCAAGTGTGGTGCAACAAGCCACGATCGAAGGAACAGCCTACGATATCGACTACCGCGTCTATCTACCATCAGGAGAAATCAAGTACATTAATGCTAAAGGAGAGATCGTTAAAAATGAATTCGATCGCGTAGTTGGCTTATTTGGCACTGCAATGGACATTACCGATCGCAAACTTGCAGAAACTGCTTTGCAAGAAAGCGAAGAACGGTTTCGGGCCGTCTACGAACAAGCGGCGATCGGGATTGTCCAAGTGCGCCCTACAGGCGAATTCTTGAAGGTAAATCAAGGGTTTTGTAAAATTGTCGGCTACTCGCCAGCAGAACTTAGTTTGCTAAGGATTGGAGATATTTCTTACCCGGCAGATTTAGAGGTCGATCGCGAGTCGGAAAGGCGAATGTTAGCGGGAGAAATTTTAAATTATTCTGTTGAAAAACGCTTTATTTGTAAGAACGGTGCTTTGATTTGGACGAATGTTACTGTATCTTTAGTGCGGGATATTTCTGGCGAACCTAGTTACATGATTGGCGCGATCGAAGATATTAGCGATCGCAAGCAAGCAGAGGCAGCACTGCGACAGCAATTAAAGCGGGAGAGGCTGATAGTAGCAATGCTGGAACGCATTCGATCGTCTCTCAATTTAGCAGAAATTTTGACAAAAGCAGTTGCAGAAGTGCGACATTTCTTGCAAACAGACCGGACAATCATTTATCAGTTCAATCCCGATTGGAGTGGGGTGGTAGCTGTCGAATCAGTGGGTGATAATTGGCAGCAAACTGCGGGAAGTGTCATTAAAGATTCTTGTTTTAAAGATACCTACGGCTCTAAGTACAAACACGGCAGGGTAAAGGCGATCGGCGATATTTACAGCGCTCAACTACCTGAGTGTTACATTAATTTATTGGCTCAGTTTCAGGTAAAAGCTCACCTAGTAGTACCCATAGTGCAAGGCGATATGCTGTGGGGTTTGCTGATCGCTCACGAGTGCGCTGGCCCTCGCCCCTGGCTGGAATTTGAAATAGAATGCTTGAAACAAATTAGCGTGCAATTGGCGATCGCGATCCAGCAATCGATGCTGTTTGAACAAGCACAAACTGAAATAGCCGATCGCAAGCAAGCAGAAGCAGCATTGCAAGAATCCGAAGCCCGAGAGAGATCGAAAGCATTGCAGTTAGAAGTAGCAATTAACAAACTCAGAACCACTCAATCTCAGCTAGTTCAAAATGAAAAAATGGTCAGTTTGGGTCAGTTAGTTGCCGGAGTAGCTCACGAAATTAATAACCCAGTAAGTTTTATTCACGGCAATCTCAATCCGGCTCGAAATTACGTTTTAGATTTGCTAGATTTGATTAAAATTTACCAGAATTACCTTCCCGATCCACCGATCGCAGTGTTAAATAAAATCAATGAAATCGACCTAGATTATGTAGCTGAAGATTTGCCAAAACTTTTCAATTCAATGCGAGTAGGAACCGAGCGAATTATCGAGATTGTCAAATCGCTGCGCAATTTTTCACGCTTGGACGAATCCGATCGCAAGTTTGCCAACATTCATGAGGGAATTGAGAGCAGTTTAATGATTTTACAAAATCGCCTGAAATCCCACAACAGCCGTCCGGCGATTCAGATAGTTAAAGATTACGAAAAACTGCCAAAAATAGAATGTTTTCCCGGTCAATTAAATCAGGTATTTATGAATATTTTGATTAACGCGATCGATGCTTTGGAAGAACGGGACAAGCTGCGGGAAGCTGAAGAGTGCAAGATTTTTCCGAGTACAGTTACGATTCGCACTTATCTTGATGATAGAGAAATTGCAGTTATATCGATTGCTGACAATGGGCCCGGAATACGGGAATCTGTAATTTCGAGGCTGTTCGATCCGTTTTTTACTACTAAACCTGTTGGGAAAGGTACGGGTTTGGGACTGTCAATTTCTCACTCAATTATAGTCGATCGGCACGGTGGCAATTTGCGCTGTATTTCTGCCCTGGGAACAGGAGCGGAATTTTTAATTGAAATTCCAGTGCGACAGAAAACAGTTGACAGTTGACAGTTGACAGTTGACAGTTGGGAATTGGGAATTGGGAATTGGGAATTGGTCATCTATCGCACAGGCTTTCGGGTGAAGCATAAGCCCTTCGGGCAGGCTTCGCCAACGGGTATAAAGCCTGAAATTTATTGCAGATATTACCGCCAGAATGCTTCACCCCTACTGATATATACAACCATTTTACGGATAAAATCTAACTGTCAATTATTAACTGTTAACTCAAAACTCAAAACTCAAAACTCAAAACTCAAAACTCAAAACTCAAAACTCCCTCATAACTCTCTCCCTTCTTCCTTCTCCGTTACTACTACTTTCGGAAATATCGATTTCTGACTTTAGACTGATTTATTTTTCAGCTTCAACAGCGATGATTAAGCAATCAGGATGACATAACTAGAGGACAGATTTACTGCTCATCCTAATTGCACAAGTCGCGGCTGATGCAAGATAAAAGCCGATCGAAACAAATGACCATCTAAAAATTACCAAATCCCCTGAGTAACAGTGAGGGGTACTCTTTCTGATGCCTAATTAGGCGCGATCTTTCTGGAGGTAAACTATGTTTGCAAGCGAGTTATTAATGTCGCCGCACATTTCAATACTTACTATGGCGCAAATGCCAGTAGAAATCGATATTCCGATCGAACATCCAAATATCGAAGGGTTGATGTTTCTCAGCCCTCAGTTTTTTGTAGCATTAATCGCCGGAGTTATTATGGCTTTCGGGTTCCAATTTCTGCTAACAAATTTCTCGATCGCGGCTAAAATATCCAATTGGGACGAGGCTTTGCCCGATGACGATGATGAGGAATCCGAGAGTTTGGGAACGAAAATTCGCAAGACTGAAGGCTTAGTAGGAGGTTGGGTTTTAATTACTGTCAACATTGCCTTATTTTTGGCTTGTTTTTTAGCAGTAAAACTAACTTCGATCGCCAGCGTAGATGGAGCGGCAATTATCGGAGTTGTTATCTGGTCAGCGTACTTTTTAACCCTAGTATGGCTCGGTTCTAGCGCCGTAGGTTCCTTGCTGGGTTCTTTAATTAAAACTGCATTTTCCGGCTTTCAAGGTGTCATAGGAACGGCCGGTACAGCGATTAGCGGCAAGATGGCGAGCGATCGAATGGTAGATACTGTAGAAGCATCTGTAGCCGCCGTCCGCCGCGAATTGAGTTCGGCTGTAGACCCCGACAGCATTCGCGAAACGCTGCAAGATTATGTCGGTTCTTTGCAATTACCGAAGCTGGATGTTAAGGAAATTCGCAGTCAATTTGAAAAGTTGTTGGGCGACCCAGATCTCAAATCTTTGGCAGGAAGTGATGTTTTAAAAAATGTCAACCGCCAGACTTTTGTAGATTTAATTAGCAGTCGCACTGACTTTTCTCAAGAGGAAGTAGAGCGCATTGCCGACCAACTTCAAGGCGCTTGGCAGCAAACATTTGGCAAGCAGCAAAAAGATGCAAATTTGGAATTAATTGATTTTCTCAAATTTGCGGCTCCCGATTTGCTCAAATCTGACGAACTTAACGCTAAACTATCTCAAATTTTGGAAAGTAGAGATAGCAAATCGCAGTCCGGCAGCGGCATGAAACAAGCAATGCAGTTGGGTGTTGAGACTTTGGTAGGAACGGTTTTATCGCGCACAGATCTGTCAGATGTGGATGTGGAAAAAATTTCCGGGCAGTTGCAAAAACTGACAGCAAAAGGCACTGAAACAGCTAAATCTTTGGCTGCTCAAGTCGGCGACAAAGTTCCTGCTTTACCTTTCAATACAGCTAAGGCTGATGTGGAAAACTATTTGATGAACGCTCAACCTTGGCACTTAAATAGAGAAACCATCAAGCAGGAATTTAGGGATGTAATTTACGACCCCGAAGCATCTCCGGGAGCTGTTTTGCGCCAAGTAGAAATGTTGAATCCCGACTATTTTGCGGGAATTCTCGGCCGTCGCGAAGGATTCAGTCAAGAACAGGTGGCGGAAATTGCCGAACAACTTGAAAGCGTCCGCCAAGAAGTTTTAGAAATCCTGCGCGATGCTGCGGGTCAAGAACAGTCTCAAGATTTGCGCAGTCGGATTGAAAATTACTTGCGATCGACTGGCAAAGAAGAATTGAATCCTGAAGGTATCGAACGGGATTTTCAAGCACTTTTGGAAGATAGAGATGCCGGATTTGAAGCTTTGCGCGATCGCCTTTCGCAATTCGATCGCGATACTTTGGTACAGTTACTCGGTCAGCGAGAAGATTTCAGCCCCGAGGAAGCAGACCAATTAATCGGTCGCCTGGAAAGTACGCGCGATCGGGTAATTTCTCAAGCCCAAGAATTGCAAGAACAAGCGAAATCTAAAGCACAAGAATTGCGGCAAAGAGTAGAAGAATACCTGCACAATACTAACAAGGAAGAACTCAATCCGGAGGCGATCGAACGCGAATTTCAAACGCTATTTAGCGACCCGCAAGCCGGATTTAAAGCTTTGAGAGAACGCTTATCTCAATTCGATCGCGATACTCTGGTACAGTTGCTTTCGCAGCGCCAAGACCTCAGCGAAGAGCAGATAAATCGGGCGATCGATCGCATCGAATCCGCGCGCGACAGCATCATTCACGCGCCGCAAATCGCTGCCGATAAAGCCAAACAGCAGTACGAAGAAATCACTGCTAAAATTGGCGAATATTTGCGGAATACTAACCTCGAAGAACTCGATCCTGAAGGCATCAGTCAGGACTTGAGCAAATTGTTGGAAAATCCCAAAGAAGGTGCTTTAGCGCTGCGAGAAAGACTTTCTCAAGTCGATCGCGAAACCTTGGTAAAACTGCTCGCACAACGGCAAGATTTGAGCGAAGAACAGATAAATCGCACGATCGATCGCGTGCAAGATGCGATTCGCAGCATCGTGAAATCTCCCCGCCGCTTGGCATCTCGCGCTCAAACCCAAGTCCGGGATTTCCAAAGCAGTTTGGAAAATTACTTGCGGAATACCGACAAGGAAGAACTCAATCCCGATGGCATCAAACGCGATTTGCAGTTGTTGTTTAACGATCCGTCCGTGGGGATGCAAAGTTTGACTGAAAGGCTCAAGCATTTCGACCGATCGACTTTGGTAGCCCTTCTCTCGCAGCGCGAGGATATTTCCGAAGAGGAAGCTAACGAAATTGCCGATCGAATTGAATCCGTGCGCAACCAATTTGTCGAACAAGTTCAAATGGTGCAGGACAAATTTCAGTCAGCAATGGACAGCATTTTTGCAAAAATTCGGGATTACCTCAATTCGCTCGATCGGCCGGAACTCAACTACGAAGGTATCAAGCGGGACATCCGCAAAGTATTTGACGACCCGCAAAGCGGATTGGATGTAATTAAGGAACGTTTGAGTCAGTTTGACAGACAAACTTTAGTTGCCTTAATTAGTTCGCGCCCCGACATTTCCGAAGCCCAAGCCAACAAAATTATCGACCAAATCGAAGGAGCTCGGGACAGCGTTTTGTCGCGATCGGAGCGCCTGCAAATGGCAGCGAAAAAACGCATCAAAGAAGTCAAGCAAAAGGCCAAGCAGCAAGCAGAAGACGCGCGGGAAGCAGCCGCCGCTGCTGCCTGGTGGCTGTTCGGTACTGCACTGACTTCTGTAGTTGTTTCAGCTTTGGCCGGTGCGATCGCCGTAGGCGGTATTTCCGGTTTGTTTGGATAAAGTTTTAACGAGTTTCCATAGCAGTTCTCCTGATTTTAGGCTGGCTAAAAGCTGGCCTATTTCTTTTGAATGGGAAAACTATCACCGCTGGTAAAAATCTCAAAGGCGGACGATTAGGGCGTGTTTTCAAACTACTCCTTAAGATCTCGATCCCCCTAAATCCCCCTTGAAAAGGGGGACTTGAAGACTTTTTATGCCCTTAAGTTCCTCCTTTTAAAATCAAATATTCAAAATCAGGAATTATACGCATCATCCCAAATAAACCGGATTTTTTGCAGAATTTTTGTTACTGTTTGTACCAAGCTTTTCGCCACTCTTTCATTTGCGCGATTTCTTGCTTTTGCGAAGTCAAAATCTCTTGAGATAATTTCTTCATTTCGGGCCTTTTTGACTTCTGCAAAGCATCTTGAGCCATCACCAAAGCTCCTTCATGGTGGGGAATCATCGCATTGAGAAACCGCAGGTCAAATTGGTCGCCACCAGTACCTAAATCCGCACTCATCATCATATTTTCCATTTGTTCGGGAGTCATTTCCATCATGTGACCCGCTTGAGCGTGATAAGCCATCGGCGTACTGCTAGCTTTCGGATACCAAGTTTTTCGCCACTGTTTCATTTGCTCAATTTCACGTTTCTGAGCCGCAATAATGTTATTAGCTAGCTGTTTCATTTCCGGGCGTTTGGATTTTGCCAGCACCTCATTTGCCATATTTACAGCACCTTGATGGTGCACTGTCATCCCATCAATAAATCGCAAATCATAATCAGCATCAGCCGGGCCTAAATCCATTGACATATCGTGATTCATGCCACTCATTCTGTGACCTGTTGCTGGAGTTTTATTGCTGCTAGTTTCAGTTGCTGCGGTAATGTTTGGAGATTGAGTTTGGCTGGTAGAATCTTTTGAACAAGCTGCCAGCATTGTGCTGCTGGTGGCGACTGCTGCGGTTAATGTCAGCGCTGCGAAGCTGGATTTTAAGGCAACTAATTTCATGAATTTTCTCTTCTTAAAACACCAAGTAAGAATTATTTTTTCACATCTCCATGAAATTAGGATGAAATTTTTGAAGAGCGCTTGTAAACATTTGTTCATAATAGCAAATATTTATAAAATTGGTAGAAGGTAATATGCGTGCTGCTGGCCTGACTATTCCAATTTAAGATTTATTTCAGAATTTACTACTTGACTCTCCATCTAACTGGAGACTATAAAATCTAAATAATTCATCTATAAAAAAAGTAATTTCTGCTGAGGTTGAAGCTATGAATTTACAGTTAACAGTTCCCAAAATGGCTTGCTCTGCTTGCGCGAATACGATCGCAAAAGCAGTGCAAGCAGTAGACTCAAGCGCTACAGTTGCAGCCGATGTCAAAACAAAACTGGTGACAATTAAAACGGTTAAACCGGAAAGCGAAGTTAGGCAAGCGATCGCATCTGCTGGTTATCCAGCTATTTAAATAGTTGACAGTTGACAGTTGACAGTTGACAGTTGACAGTTGACAGTTGGTAATTGGTAATTGGTAATTGGTAATTGGTAATCGTTTCTTCCTTCTTCCTTCTTCCTTCTTCCTTCTCCTCTCTTCTTCCTTCTTCT